>JBKKCB010000205.1:0-6680 GCA_046713545.1 Hyphomicrobiaceae bacterium
TGCTCGCACGCCAGCACGATCTGGCGCCGGTCGCCGGCGTGCGGTGTGTGGCAGGCGAAAAAGGCGTTGCGGCTTTCCAGGCGATGCACGACCCCCGCCTCCAGCAGCACGTCGATCACCCGGTAGACCGAAATGGGCGCGAGGCGCCGTCCGCCTTTGCGCGCCAGCCTGTCGAGCACGTCGTAGGCCCCGACCGCATGATGCGACCCGGCGATTTCCTCGAGCACCCGCCGGCGCAGCGGCGTGAGGCGCAAGCCCTTGGCATCGAACGTCGCCTCGGCCCGCTGCAGCGTGTGCGCGACGCACCGGCCGTGATCGTGATCCGGGCTCGGAAAGGACGCACTCGACTTGGGATCTCCCATTGAATTCCTCGGCGTGTTCAATGCCCGCAGGCCATGTAGATAAGACAAGCTATATCATTGCGCCGGGGCCACCGCACAAGATTAGAAGGCGCCGGTGGTTCTGCACCGCGTGCCGGCGGCCGCTGCGGGTCAAAAAAGCGAGCGCCCAAGGTTCCCCTCCCGTGGCGTGCCGGATTTTGACAATTTCCTGTGATGCAAAGACTCCCAGATCGAGGAAGCGCCGGTTGCAAGCGCTGTGACGGTTTCGAGTTGGCGTAACGGATGGTGTTACAACCTGCTTATATTGTTGCCGCCCGGCGGACGGCGCTGGGGCGCGTGGGCGGACTTCACAAGTCCCGCCGCGTTGAGGACTTGGCTGCGCCGGTTGTGGTCGCGGCCTTGAAGGACGCCGGCCTCTCCCCGGAGCGGGTCGACGAGGTCATCATCGGCAACTGTGCCGCGGGTGGCAACCCGGCCCGGCTGATCGCGCTGGCGGCGGGTCTGCCGGAGACGGTTCCGGCTTCGACCATCGATCAGCAATGCGGTTCGGGGCTGGAGGCCATCCTTGCCGCCATCCGCCGTGTCGCCGGCGGGGAGGCCGACGTCATCGTCGCGGGCGGTGCTGAATCGCTGTCGACGGCGCCGTGGCGCATCGCACGGCCCAAGAGCCTCTACCAGACGCCGCATTTTATCGGCATCGAGCCGACGGGCGTGACCGACATCGACGAGCAGCGGCTGTACGAGGCATCGGAGGATTTGGCCCGCAGTCTCGGCATCACGCGCCTGCAGCAGGATGCTTTTGCGCTCAAGTCGCACATCCGGGCCGGCCGGGCCCGGGAGGCGCGGCGGTTCGTCGGTGAGATTCTGCCCCTGCGTGCCGAGCGCGAGGAGGCGCGCGATCAAAGCGCAGTCGAGCCTGATATGGCCGATCTCGAGCGATTGACGCCCTATGTGCCACCCGATGGGACGCTGACCCCCGGCAACACGCGGGCCATGCACGACGGCGCCGCGATGGATCTGGTGGTG
Source organism: Hyphomicrobiaceae bacterium (assembly GCA_046713545.1). Taxonomy (GTDB): domain Bacteria; phylum Pseudomonadota; class Alphaproteobacteria; order Rhizobiales; family Hyphomicrobiaceae; genus CADEFX01. The sequence continues at coordinate 1,368 of JBKKCB010000205.1, forward strand.
TCACAGAGCGTATGGTCCGAGCTTGGCAAGCCCCCTGCCTTGACCCTCGTCGCCAGTGCGGCCAAGGGCATCACACCGGATCAGGAGGCACAGGCGCCCATCGCCGCCATGCAGAAGCTCTATCACCGGCTCAATGGTTTTGACCGCAGCGCCATCCGCCGCGTGGAGATGAGCGAGTCGTCGGCCGCGCAGGCCATTGCCTTTTGCCAGGCGCTCGACCTTCCGGAAGATGTGGTCAACCCGGACGGCGGCGCCATCGTGCGCGGCCACCCGCTCGGTGCGGCGGGCGCGGTATTGGTCACGCGCCTGTTCTCGGGCTTGGCGCGCGAGAAGGCGGAGTCGAAGCCGCAATTCGGCGTCGCCGCGCTCGGCGCCATCGGCGGCCTGGGGCTGGCGGCACTTTTCGCGCGGTCCTGAAGCCACGAACGCAAAACGGGAGCCCGAGGGGCTCCCGCTTCTGTTTCTCAGCTCTGCGGCCTGTTACTGCGACAAGCTCAGCCTGGCAACTTCGAGCGCGATGGCTGTCCTTACTGTGAGAGGCTTAACTTCGAGATTTGCAGCGCGATATCGCGGAACGCCAACCGAAGTTCAGCGCCGTCAGCCGCATTGTAGAATTTCTCCGGCGACGAGGCACAGGCTTTGAGTACGCCATCAGCACCCGGCACACCATCCATTTCAAAAAGTATGGAGTAGACGATGATGCCCTTCGCCTTCATGCCGGTGCAGAGTGCGATAGCCTGTGTCGCCGCGGTCGCAGCCTGTGCTGAATAGTCACCGTAACTCTGGCCGAGCAGCGTATTGTAGATGCCGTCGGTCATCAGAACCGCAATCTTATCCAACTTCGGCGTGCCATATGCTACGGGCCGGTTCGCACTTGGCCAAAGGGAGGCCCAGTTTGGCGACAAGAGGTACCAAGCCCATGCAGTTCCAAGCTGCCCGGCCGTAGCGCCGCCCGCGGTGAATGAATCGACCCGCGCTTTCAACGCCACTTTGTCGTTCGTCAGTGGCATGATTTGTTCACTCGGATCGTTACAGTTGCCGTTATTCGTGTAGTTCGTGTTGTTCTGGTTCCGGGTGCCGTCAAACGCATTGAGGTACGCGAGCGCTCCGGGGGCAGCATCGGTGGCTGCTTGCAGTCCGGTACGCTCCGTAACGCATTTCACGATCCTTCTGCCGCCGCTCTTGGTCGCCGGCATTCCTGTAACCGCTGTGATGTAGTTGCCGACGTTGACGCGCGGTGCGAAAGGCGCAATTGCCACCTTTGACGTGTACTGGCTTTGATCCTGCCACACGACGATGTCGATGAAGTCCTTGGCGGCCGCCTTCAGATCGACGATCTTCTGACCCGACATTGAGCCGGTGATGTCCAGCATCATGCCCACTTCAATGCTGTGGTCGGCGTTTTCGCCCACCTGAAGCCTCGCTTGCGAGAACGCGCCGACCGTGTAGCCTGTGATCCGAACCATGCTCAGGAAGGGCGTCGGGACCACGCCCTCCGCTTCCATGGAGATGGTGTTGGCGGTGAAGTCCGGCGTGAACTTCGAAACCTGGCTCGAGAATGTCTGGGGCTTGTTGTTGTTGTAGTGCATCAGCCCTTTTTCTTTAGCGAGGATGATGTCGTTCTGCGTCTGCCACACGCGTGCGGCCGCGAGCACGGCCGAGTCGACCGCCTCCTGAATTTGATAGCGCGCATGGACGGCGCGACCATAGTCGATTGCGCCGCCGACCAGCGACAGGACCACAATTGCCGTGAGCGAGAAAATAACGGCGACGCTGCCGGCTTCGTCCCTGCGGAATTGGTGGGCGCCGGAGCGGCTGGCGCTTTTCGCCAGGCGGCCGAGAACGCTGAACATCACTCGCCTCCAGTAGATTTTTATCTAGTTTGGACAATGTGGCCAAATCTATTTAGAAGTCGTAAAAATGTTGATGTATGACGTAATTTATTTTCAGCTCTTCAAACTAAAATACGAATTCAATTCGATTAAAATTCAAAACAATAAGTTATGAGTTTGTTTACCGATGTGCACTGATTGTTCTCATCGTCCTTCGTTGCCCAGCATGGAGGGTTCGGCCAAGACATAAAGATTCCTTTATATCGTGGTTGCTGTCGGCGGGCGCGCCCGCTATAGAGGGCGCTCGCGGCGGCCGATGGACCCCGTTGCGGTACGAGCACTCTCCAACGAAGGGAACGGAAAGCATGGCGCGCACGGGCGATTATGTCGTGAAGGACATCGGCCTCGCCGAGTGGGGCCGCAAGGAGATTGCCATAGCCGAAACCGAGATGCCGGGGCTCATGGCCACCCGCCAGGAATACGGGCCCCGCCAGGTTCTCAAGGGCGCGCGCATCGCCGGGTCGCTGCACATGACGATCCAGACGGCCGTCCTGATCGAAACGCTGGCCGCCCTTGGCGCCGACATCCGCTGGGCCTCGTGCAACATCTATTCGACCCAGGATCACGCCGCCGCGGCCATCGCGGCCCGCGGCATCCCTGTCTTTGCCTATAAGGGCGAAAGCCTGAAGGAGTACTGGGACTACACCCGCAAGATCCTCGAATGGGGCGATGGCGGCACCCCGAACCTGATCCTGGACGACGGTGGCGATGCCACGTTGCTGGTGCATCTGGGCCTGCGTGCCGAGCAGGGCGACACCGCTTTCCTCGATAAGGCGGGCTCCGAGGAGGAGCAGGTTCTGTTTGCACTGATCAAGACCATCCTTGGCGAAAAGAAGGGCTGGTTCGCCGAATTGGCGAAGAATATCAAAGGCGTGTCGGAGGAAACCACGACCGGCGTGCTGCGCCTCTACCAGATGCAGAAGGACGGCAAGCTGCTGTTCCCCGCCATCAACGTCAACGACTCGGTGACGAAGTCGAAGTTCGACAATCTCTACGGCTGCCGCGAGAGCCTCGTGGACGGCATTCGCCGCGGCACCGACGTCATGATGGCCGGCAAGGTGGCCATGGTGGCTGGCTTCGGTGACGTCGGCAAAGGCTCCGCCGCCTCGTTGCGGCAGGCCGGCTGCCGCGTCATGGTCTCGGAGATCGACCCGATCTGCGCCCTCCAGGCGGCCATGGAAGGCTACGAGGTGACGACCATGGAGGATGCCGCCTCACGCGCCGACATCTTCGTCACCGCCACCGGCAACAAGGACGTGCTGACCGTCGATCACATGCGCGCCATGAAGGACCGGGCCATCGTCTGCAACATCGGCCACTTCGATAACGAGATCCAGGTTGCGGGCCTCAAGAATTTCAAATGGCACAACGTCAAGCCGCAGGTGGACGAGATCGAATTTCCGGACGGCAAGCGCATCATTCTCCTGTCGGAAGGCCGCCTCGTAAATCTCGGCAACGCCATGGGCCATCCGTCGTTCGTCATGTCGGCGTCTTTCACCAACCAGACGCTGGCGCAGATCGAGCTGTGGACCAACCCCGGCAAGTACGAAAAGAGGGTCTACACGCTGCCCAAGCATCTGGACGAGAAGGTCGCGGTGCTGCATTTGAAGAAGATCGGCGCCAAGCTCACGCAGCTGACCCCGATGCAGGCGGACTACATCGGCGTGCCCGCACAGGGCCCGTTCAAGTCGGACCACTATCGCTATTGAGCAACGCCCGCGCGGTGAGTCGTTTCTCACTATGGCCAGCGCGGGGGAAGGCCCTCATACTGCTTGCTGATTCGTTAACTCGATCAGTAGTCGATGACAGCCTCGTCTCGCTAAGGCCAGTTCGTACCGCGTAGACCGGAGCACATCGGGGCCTTCAAGAGTGCTCTGGCCTCGATGTGGATTGCAGGCAACTTCGGCAAAGACCCCGGCGCGCGCACGGAGCTTCTTCTGCTCCTCGCGGCGAGCTTGGCGTGTGCCATCGTCCTGACGGTGGCCGCCGCCGGCCGTCCCGACACGATCGGATCTTTCCGCCTCATCCATGTTCTGGCGATCGCCGTATCGGCCGGCGCCATTGCCGCCGCCACCGTCCGTCTGTGGCGGTCGACCAGTCTCGCGCGCGGCATGGGACAGCGCCGGCAGGACGAGGTCGCTGAGCTGCGCCGCAACCTGGCCGCCGCCGAATCCATGCTCCGGGCCGAGCCGCAGGTTCTGGTCTACTGGCAGCACGGCGACACCGTGCGCATCGTCTCGCACACGCTGTCGACCGTTCCGGGCGTACCGGAGGATCCCCAGCAGCTCCTTCGTTTCGGCCAATGGCTGGAGCCGTCCGCCGCGCATGAGCTCAAAGGCGGGCTCGATGCGCTTTTCGCTTCCGGCCGCCCCTTCAGCATGCTCCTGAAAACCAACGCGGGCGGACACGTCGAGGCCGAGGGCCGTGTTTCCGGGGGCCGCGCCATTCTGCGGTTGCGCGATGTTGCCGGCTATCGGCGCGATCTGGCGCGCATCATCGATCAGCACCGGCAGCTTGCACGCGACATCAGCCTCGGCCGCGCCCTGTTCAATGCTCTGCCGCTGCCGGTCTGGATCCGCGGGACCGACGGGCGCATCGAATGGGTCAACAAGGCCTACGTGCAGGCCGTGGACGCCTCTGACGAGGAAGAGGTCCGCGAGCGCCAGGTCGAGCTGCTGGAATCGCGCCAGCGCCAGGACCTGCGCCGTACCATCGGCCTGGGTGAGACGTTCAAGCAGCGTCTCCCTTTGATCATCGGTGGCGTTCGCAAGTCACATGACGTGGTTTCGCTGCCGGTGGGCGAAGCCAGCGCGGGTGCGGCGCTCGATGCTGCTGCACTTGAAGACGCAAAGGGCGAAGTCCAGCGCCAGGTGGCGGCCTTCCACCGCACGCTCGATCGTGTCGCCACCGCTGTCGCCATCTTCAACCGCGATCAGAAGCTCGCCTTCTTCAACGACGCCTTCCGCACGCTCTGGCAGCTCGATGCCGACTGGCTGGCCTCGCGTCCCTCGCACGGCGAGATTCTGGATCGCCTGCGCGAGTTTTCGCGGCTGCCACCCGTCGTCAATTACCGCGAATGGAAGACCAAGGTGCTGGCCGGCTACAAGACCGGCTCCGAGCCCGAGGAATGGTGGCATCTGCCGGACGGGCGGTCCCTGCACGTCATGGCGGAGGAACGCCCCGATGGCGGCATCACCTATCTCTACGAGGACGCGACTGAGCAGCTCGCCCTCGAAAGCCGCTATAATGCGCTGATCAGCGTGCAGGCCGAGACGCTCGATCATCTGACCGAAGGCGTGGCGGTGTTCGGCACGGACGGCCGCCTCAAGCTGTTCAACTCCGCCTTCGAGCGAATCTGGAAGCTGTCGCGCCGTGCGTTGCAGGAAGAGCCCCACATAGAAGACATTGTCCGGCAGTGCCG
>JBKKCB010000206.1:0-3238 GCA_046713545.1 Hyphomicrobiaceae bacterium
GCATCCGTCATGGCCGAACATCTCCTCAAATCCAATCCCGAGACCGTGCACTGGGGCTATTTCGATGCCTCGCTCAAGCCCGTGCTCACCATTGCCAGCGGCGACCGCGTCACCGTCGAAACCGTCAGCGGCGCCCCCGAGGTCATGCCTAAGAGCGGCTTCAAGCTCCCGCCCGAGCTGGAGGAGATCCACCGCACCGTGCCGCGCAAGCTGCCCGGCCACATCCTCACCGGTCCCATCGCCGTCGCGGGCGCCGAGCCCGGCCACGTGCTCGAGATCGCCATCGAGGACATCAAGCTGCGCCAGGACTGGGGCTACAACGTCATCCGCCCGCTCGCCGGCGCGCTGCCCGATGACTTCACAGAGGTTCGCCTCGTGCACATCCCCTGCGATCTGGAAAAAGGCGTCGGCCGCCTGTCATGGGGCGCGGAAGTGCCGCTGCGTCCGTTCTTCGGCGTCATGGGCGTCGCGCCGCCGCCCGCCTGGGGCATGATCTCGTCGCTGCCGCCGCGCAAGCACGGCGGCAACCTCGACAACAAGGAGCTGGTCGCGGGCACGCGCCTGTTCCTGCCCGTGCACGTGCCGGGCGCGCTGCTGTCGGTCGGCGACGGCCACGGCGCGCAGGGCGACGGCGAGGTCTGCGTCACCGCCATCGAGACCGCCCTGACGGGCAAATTCAAGATCACGCTACGCAAGGACATGACGCTCGAATGGCCGCGCGCGGAGACCGACACCCACGTCATCACCATGGCCTTCTATCCGGACCTCGACGTGGCAGCGCGCAGCGCCCTTCGCCAGATGATCGCGCTCTTGGGCGAGCGCCGCGGCCTGTCGCGCGAGGACGCCTACATGCTCTGCAGCCTCGCCGCCGACCTGCGCATCACGCAGTTCGTCAACCAGAACAACGGCGTCCACGTGATGCTGGAGCAGAAGTATTTCCAGTAGACCCACCTATCGCGCCAGGAGCTGCAAGTTGTCCCACGTCGATTTCGCTTTCACTGAGGCGGAGTTCAAGGCCCGCCTTGCTGCCGTCCGCAAGGCCATGGCCGAAACCGAAGTCGACGTAGCCATCCTCGACGAGATCGAATCCATGACCTGGGTTTCGGGCTTCGGCATATCCGAGACGCTGTGGCGGGCCTGTATCGTCCCGCGCACCGATGAGCCTTTCCTCATCGTTCGTGGCCTGGACATCGTGCCGGCACGCGAGCGATCCTGGCTGCCGCACATCGTCGGCTTCAAGGATTGGGACGATCCCGTCGAAATCCTGGTTGAGGAGCTGAGGCGCCGCCGGCTCGATCAGGCCAGCATAGGCATTGAATTCCAATCGCAATCGATGTCGATTGCACGCTTCAACCAGTTGAAGTCTTCCCTGCCGGGGGCCCGGTTGAAGGATCTCGGCGGCCGCCTGCGCGAGCTGCGCACGATCAAGTCAGAGGCCGAGGTCGCCTATCTGCGGCGGGCTGCGGAGATCTGTGACGCGGCTCTGCTCAACGCCGTCAAGGCCGTGCGTGTCGGCGGCACACAGCGTGACGTCGTCAAAGCCGCCGGCATGACCTATCTCGAGATGGGCGCCGATACCGGCCCGGTCGGACCCATCACGTCAGGCGTTGGCTGGGGTGCGCTGCATGGCAATGAGCACACGCACCCGATCGAGCCCGGCGCCATCGTCCATATCGAGCTCACGCCGCGCGTGCGCGGCTACAGCGCCAGGATCATGCGCTCCGTCATCGTCAGGTCGCCCACACCGCGACAGCTTGAGGTCATGCAGGCCCTGATCGAGATCCAAGATGCTCAGCTCAAGGCCATCGTGCCTGGCGCAAAGGCCCGCGACATCGATGCGCTGGTGCGCGAGCCCGTGATGCGGCGCGGCCTCAGGCCCTCGTTCGACAACATCACCGGCTATACGCTCGGCTGCTTTCCCGGGACCACGCAGAAGGTCAGCGATCTCTCGCACGCGTTTACCCCGCTGGCCGATTGGACCATCGCCCAGGGCATGACCTTGCACATGTATGTCTCGGCCGAGGGACTGGCGGTCAGCGAGTCGATCGTCGTTCGCGAGGCCGGCATCGAGCGCCTGACCCGGAGCGAGCGCAAGCTGTTTTCCGTGCCGGGGTAGTGTCTTTCCGATTTACATCGAACCACCTCTCCCCCCTGCGTTCCCGGACGCCGCGCACGCGAAGCCTGCGCGGCGAGCCGGGAGCTTCACACGTCTCGATCCATGCGCCGCGCTCTTCGCGCCGGCGGGAAAGGCCCCGGCTGATGGGCGCGACGCGGCGGAGCCGCGCGTCCGCCATCGCCGGGGACGCAGATTTGGAGAGTATTTGACCGTTTCGCCATGAAGCACCGGCCAACAAAGCCGACGGGTGCATGTCTCCAAGCCGAGGAAAAGTGCTAGTCTGCCGCCGGCTACCCAGACCAGGGAGCCGTCTCAAGGAGTGCCAAGCTATGACAGCAAAATACTCCGGGGGGTGCGCGCACGTGCATGTCACCTCCGCCGCCGAACCCATCGACAACCATGAATGCCACTGCAATGTCTGCAAGACTGTGACCGGGCAACCCACCACACACGTGGCCTTCTTCAACCACGGTGACCTGCAGGTCGACCATCCCGAGAAAATCAAACGCGTACCGTTCAACGCTAACAATGCAGGCGGTCCCCTGGAGATCTGCCTTTGCACTGATTGCGATTCGGTGCTGATGCTCGACGACAAGCAGCGTCGCATCCGCGTTGCCGTGCCCAACATCATGGGCTACGACACCGGCAAGTTCCCAAAAGCAGCCTACCATGCCTTCTGGGACGAAACGAAGGGATACGCCAAGCCGTCTGACGGCCGTCCGGTGTATGAAGGGCTGCGGCCAGAATTCAAGTGGCCCGCTGGCTCGTGATGCAGCGCATAGTGTTGCGGCGGAGGGTGGCGAACCTCTTTCGTTTCACCACCCGTCGTCGCGGCAGAGCCGCGCTATGCGCGGACGCGGCGGAGCCGCGCTACACGCGGACGCGGCAGCCTGCTGCGACCGTCGATTTCTACCGCAAGCGCAACTCGTACCGGACCTTTAGTGCGCTACCCGGCGCGCCGCCTCGGCGTAGCCGATGCGCTGCTCCGGCGACACCGGATGCCGGCCTTTGACCCGCGCCAGCAGCGTGCGCGCGTGATCGTCGGAGCCCGCAGCCACGGCGCAATCGAGGAACAGCTGCTCCAGCACGTCCTGCTGCGCGTGGCTGCCGCCGAGCCGGTAC
>JBKKCB010000207.1:0-15254 GCA_046713545.1 Hyphomicrobiaceae bacterium
CGGAAGCGCCGCAACAGGATCGACAGCGCCAGCGTGTTCTCCACCTGGCTCATGGCGCCGCCGATGCAGGCGCGCTTGCCGCCACCGAACGGCAGGTAGGTATACGGCTTGCGCTTCTTGGCCGCGTCGCCGAGCCAGCGCTCGGGCACGAACTGCTCCGGATTCTCCCAGTATTTGGGGTTGTGGTGAGCACCGTACGCAAACAAGGCGACCCGGTCGCCGGGGCGGATCTCCTTGCCCTCGATGACGTCGGGCTTGGAGGCGACGCGCATCAGCATCCAGATCGGCGGATAGAGCCGCATGGTTTCCTGGATGACGGCGCGCGTATAGGCGAGCGCGGAATAGTCGGCCGCGGTCGGCGGGCGATCGCCATAGGTCGTCTCGCCCTCTTTGCGAATGCGCTCGCTGGCTTCAGGATGCTGCGAGGTCAGGTACAGCGCCCACGCCAGTGTCAGCGCCGTCGTTTCGGTGCCGGCCCACAAATACTGCTTGAGCTCGTCGACCGCCTGCTGCTCGTCGAACTCCGGTATTGAAGGATCGGCGGCCGCCGCCTGGATCATCTTCAGCAGCGTGCGCTCGCGCTCCTCGCGCGGAGAAGCGTCGAATACCATGGGCGGCACGCCGGCCCACACGTCCATCGCCTTGGCGGCATCCTCTTCCGTGATCTCGAAATCCTGGCCCGCCACCTTCTTGAGGCGGATCGACTTGTGGTTCATCACGTCGGTATAGGTCTTCACGCACTTGAACACGAAGTGCGGATTGAAAGGCATGTCGCGATCGAACAGCGCCTTGCAGATCATGTCCGCCGCCAGCGTCCACGTCTGCTCCACCATCTCGACGCTCTCGCCCGTCTGGGCGAGGTTGGTCCACAGATCCATCTTGCTGCGGATCGCATCGAGGAAGTACGGAATGTACTCGGCGAACATGTCGGGATGGAATGCCGGCTGCTGCGGCATGCGGATCTTCTGCCACAAGGCGCCGTCGTGCGTGATCATCGACTTGCCGAACACCGGCTTCAGGCCGTCGAAGTATTTGATGTAGTCGTCGACCTTGGTCACCAGCACGCGCTTGAAGTGATCGGGATCCGACAGCAGCACGACGCGCTGGTCACCCATGTTCACGGGAATGACGCTGCCATAGCGCTCGGCCATCTGCATCAGCACGGACATCGGGTTGTCCGGGCCTTTGAGCAGCGGCGTCAGCTTGAACCAGATGCTCGAGGCTTCGCCGAGCTGATGTGTATGTGGGGGCAGTGCGTTCATGAATTCCGGGCCTTTGCGCCTACCGTACCTGCTGACTAGCACGTACCAGTCGCTTGCAGATCAGCGTGCCGACATATCCCCTGGCAAACCCGCTAAGCCTCTCCCTGCATACACTTAGTCGCTTGATGGGCCGTTTACGTTCACAGGCTTGTATTGGCTCGTAGCATTTAAGCTGTTGTAGTGTCCATTCAACCTCCTGACGCAGCTATGCACTTGAGTCAGGTGTGTGTTGTGCATGTAACGCGGCTTCAGGGGGCTGGCGAGAGCAGTGGTCCGGCCTGGTTAATACTGTCTGGCAGGCGCACCCGGCCCCCTTCCAGAACCGCCGAACCTGAAGCCACGAGGCGCAAAGCATGCGGGTACAACTGGTGTTCTGCCAGCAGGATACGGGCTGCAAGGGTGGCTGCGGTGTCGGATTTGAGCACGGGCACTGCGGCCTGTGCGACAATCGGGCCGGCATCCAGTTCGGGCGTTACGAAGTGCACAGTACAACCTGAGATGCACACGCCGGCATCGAGCGCCTGTTGATGCGGGTGCAATCCTTTGAACAACGGCAGTAGCGAGGGATGAATATTGAGCTGCCGGCCCATCCAGCGCGCGGCGAACGGCTCCGATTGAATGCGCATGAAGCCGGCCTGGCAGACAAGCTCGATCCGGTCTGCCATCAGCGCCGCCTCGACGGCGTCGTCAAACGCCTCGCGCGATGGAAAGGTCTTGTGATCGATCACCGTCGTCTTGAGGCCAAGCTCCCGCGCGCGTTCGACACCCGCTGCTCCGGGCCGATTTGAAATCACCAGCACGATGTCGGCCGGGAAGTCGGGCGCGCGTGCCGCTTCCACCAGCGACACCATGTTCGTGCCGCGCCCCGAGATCAGGATGGCAACGCGCCGCTTGCTCACGATTGAAATTCCATGTTGCCGGAAACGCGCACCGCCTCTGCTTCGCCTTTGCCCTTGGCCTGTGTTTTCTCACCGCGGCCGCGCTCCACCTCGCCGATGACAATGGGATGCTCGCCTGCGCCCGACAGCGCGGAAATCACCGCGTCCGCATGCTCGCGTGCCGCAATCACGACCATGCCGATACCGCAGTTGAAGGTGCGCAGCATTTCGGCGTCATCGAGATTGCCCGCGCGCGCCAGCCAGTCGAACACGGCAGGTGCGCGCCACGATGCGAGATCGACGTGCGCCGCCATGCCTTCGGGCAGAACCCGCGGGAGATTTTCCGCAAGCCCGCCGCCCGTGATATGCGAAAGGGCCTTGATGGCACCCTCGGGTCCGCTGCCGCCGGTCGCGCGAATCGCAGCCAGCACCGGCTTCACGTAAATCCGCGTCGGTGCCAGCAGCACGTCGCCCATGCTCTGTCCCGATGCAAACGGTGCCGGTGTGTCCCAGCCCAGACTCTCCTCGGCGACGAGCCGACGCACCAGCGAATATCCGTTGGAATGCACACCCGACGACGGCAGTCCGATCAGCACGTCGCCAACGTCGATGTCGGATCGCGGCAGGATTTCGCCGCGTTCGGCCGCACCCACCGCAAAACCTGCCAGATCATAATCGCCGGTGGCATAGAGACCGGGCATCTCCGCCGTCTCGCCACCGATCAGCGCGCATCCGGCCTGCTTGCAGCCCTCCGCGATCCCTGCGACGATAGTGCGCGCATGTGCGACCTCCAGCTTGCCGGTGGCGAAGTAGTCCAGGAAGAACAGCGGCTCGGCGCCCTGCACCACCAGATCGTTGACGCACATGGCCACCAGGTCGATGCCGATGGTGTCATGGCGTCCACTCTCGATGGCGATCTTGAGCTTGGTGCCCACGCCGTCGTTGGCCGCCACCAGGATCGGGTCCTTGAAACCCGCCCGCTTGAGGTCGAACAGGCCGCCGAATCCGCCCAGGTCCGCATCGGCCCCCGGGCGCCTTGTTGCGCGGACCAGCGGCTTGATGGCCTCGACCAGGGCATTGCCCGCATCGATATCCACACCTGAATCGCGGTAGGAGATGGTGCGGTTACGGCCTGATCCGGATCGGGGCATGGCGGTCTTGAAGCTCCATCGGGACTTTGCGCAACGCCGGTCGGCAATCCAACTTCCGCCCTATTGGTGGCCGGAGATGGCGGGCATAGCAACTGAAGGGCCCATCGGCAACTTGCGCCCGAAGATGCCTGTGTGCATATCACGTTGCACGGCGGCTTAGCGGGGGGACCTTGGCAACGGCTCTGGGCAGGAACTTTGTGGCGCGGCGGGCCCGGAGGGCCGTTTGGCCCGCTTTGGTCGCTGTGATGGCGATGCCGGGTGTTGCGGGCGCGGCACCGGCTCAGGACAAGGTCTTCGTGGTCGGCAACTACCCCGTGGAGGCGCGCGCGGCCGATGCCGTCGCGGCCAAGGAAAAAGCCATTGCCGACGGCCAGCAGGCGGCCTTCCGCTCCCTGCTCAAGCGCCTCGTCCCCGTCACGGCCTATCGCCGGCTGGATAATCTACGCAACACGCGCGCGGCCGACCTGATCGAGGGTTTCGCCGTACGCTCCGAGCGCAATTCCTCGACGGAATACATCGCCAGCTACGACTTCTCCTTTCAACCTGAAGGCGTGCGCCGCCTTCTCGAACAGGCCGGCATCCCGTTTCTCGATCGCCAGGCCGAGCCTCTGACGCTGGTGCCCGTGTACCGCGCCCCCGGCACTGGCGCCGGCGCTCAGGAGCCGTTCTCGGAGGCACGCGGCTCCGACACCTGGCTCTACGCCTGGAAGGCTCTCGATCTTGCCAACACCATCACGCCGGTCAGTTTGAAGCCGGCAAAAGCCGGGGGCCGTGCCGACGTGGTCAATGCGGTGGCCGGGGGAGATGTCTCTGCCACGCGGGCGTTCGCAAGCGATTATCAGGCGGGCGCCATCGTACTGGCATTGCTCGAGCCTGACCCCGGCAACAACCGGGTGCGCGTGACGCTGGCAGGCCAGGATGCAGCCGGCCCGTTCAAGCTCGCCCGCAACTACCGGCTCGAGGGCACGGACCTCACGTACACGGCCGAACTGGCAGCCGTCATCTCGCTGGCGGTGATCGAGGGCCGCTGGAAGGCCACAAGTGCACGCGGGCAAGCCGGCATTGTCGGCGGGGGCGAGACGGCCGCGCGCGGACAGGCCGGCGCCCTGCGCATCGCAGTTGAATTCTCCGGCATGAGCGAGTGGCAGGTCATCAGCCGCCAGCTCGCACAGACGCCCGACGTTGCCGATCTGGAGGTCGAGGGGCTGTCCGCCCGTGGCGCTCGGCTGGCGCTCCGATACCCCGGCGGTGCTGAACGTTTGGCCGACGCCCTGGCCGAGCATGGCCTGACGTTGCGCGCCGCGGGTGGCGGGTGGGTTTTGAGCCGCCGCTAGGTCTCGACGGAGCCCGCCTGTCGCGGCTAGATTGGCGTGTGTCAGGGGCTCCGGAGGGGAGCTTCCATTATCAACTGCGAACGGCAGGATTGGCGCCTGCGTCCGGTGTCAGTATGCATCGGCTCGCCTTCTCATCATCAAGTCGGATATTCCGTGAGCCTTCCCAACATCATCACCCTCGGCCGGGTTATCCTCGTTCCCATCATTTTCTGGCTGTTGGTCACGGGAAACACCCAAGCCGCATTCTACCTCGTGGTCATTGCCGGCCTCAGCGACGCTGTCGACGGCTACCTGGCCAAGCGTTTCGGGCTGGAGACGGGGCTCGGCGCCTACCTCGATCCGCTGGCCGACAAGCTGCTCATCGTCAGCGTCTACGTGGCGCTGGGCGTATCCAAGGCCCTGCCGCTGTGGCTGGTGGTGGCCGTCGTCTCCCGCGATATCCTGATCGTGGCCGCCGTGCTGGTGTCCGGTGTGTTCGGCCAGCCGCTTCAGATGCAGCCACTGACCATCAGCAAGGCCAACACCGTGGCGCAGATCGTGCTGGCCGCGACCGTTCTGGCGGCTGAAGGCTTCGCCCTGCAGATCGACGGCATCCGCACGGTGCTGGTGTGGATCACGGGGATGCTCACGGTTCTGTCCCTGGCTATCTACCTGAAGACGTGGCTACGTCACATGGCAGGCTACGAACCGGGCGCCCCCGGTGGTACGAAGATCTGAGGGTCGCCCGGTCGCTAGAGATGACGGCAGCGAGCGGCCGTAGCGAGGGGATAGAGGCGCAATGGGTGTGCAGAGGCAGGTTCTGTTCTGGCTCGTCGTTGCGGCCGCGCTGTTTTTGCTGATCGCATTGCTGAAGGATATTCTCCTGCCGTTCGTGGCAGGCATGGTGCTGGCCTACTTCCTCAATCCGCTGGCCGACGCGCTCGAGCGGACCGGACTGGGGCGCGTCACCTCCGCGATTCTCATTGTCGTGATCGTCGCCCTGATCGTCGCGATCGCGCTGATCCTGTTGGTGCCGTTCATCGCCAACCAGCTGCGGCAGCTCACCGACAACCTGCCGGCTGATCTCGACCGTCTCAAGCAGGCCTTCGAGGTGTGGGTGGCGTCCTGGCTCGGCGACCGCTTCCCCATGGTTCGGCCCGGCCTCGAGCGGGCCTTCGAGCAGCTGTCGCAGAACTGGTCGGGCGCGCTCGCCGCGGTTCTGGGCTCCCTGTGGAACCAGGGGCTGGCGATCATCAATTTCCTGTCGCTGCTGCTGATTACGCCCGTCGTGGTGTTCTACCTGCTGATCGACTGGCATCCCATGCTGGACAAGATCGACGGCTGGCTCCCGCGTGACCACGTGCAAACGATCCGGCGGCTTGCGAACGACGTCAATGCTGCCGTCTCGGCCTTCATCCGTGGGCAGGGGACGATCTGTCTGCTGCTTGCTGTCTACTACGCCATCGCATTGTCGTTCGCGGGCGTGCGCTATGGGCTCCTGATCGGCCTTGCAACCGGACTTTTCTCCTTCGTTCCGTTCGTGGGCTGGGCGCTCGGGCTGCTCACTGCCGGTACGGTCGCCCTCACCCAGGGCTGGCCGAATGTGCCTCTGCTGCTGACCGTTGTGGGCATCTTTGTTGTGGGCATGGCGGTCGATGCCGCCGTCCTGGCACCGAAAATCGTTGGCCAGAAGATCGGCTTGCATCCCGTTTGGCTGATCTTTTCCCTGATCGTGTTCAGCTATCTGTTTGGTTTCGTCGGTGTGCTCGTTGCCGTCCCTGTTGCCGCCGCAATTGCCGTGCTGGTCCGCTTCGCGCTCGAGGTCTATCTCGACAGCTCCGTGTATGGAGGCACCGGACGTGGGCCAACATAGGACTGTTCGCGACGTTGGTTCCGTCCCCAGCGACGAGCCCCAGCAGTTCGTGCTCGATCTCCCGCATCGCCCTGCATTGGGTGCAGAAGACTATCTGGTCAGCGCGGCCAACGGCGCCGCGGTAG
Source organism: Hyphomicrobiaceae bacterium (assembly GCA_046713545.1). GTDB lineage: Bacteria > Pseudomonadota > Alphaproteobacteria > Rhizobiales > Hyphomicrobiaceae > CADEFX01. Next base: position 6,603 of record JBKKCB010000207.1, read on the forward strand.
CGCTCGTCGATCGCTGGCCGGACTGGCCGCTCGCCAGCTCCCTCGTGGTCGGCCCGCCCGGATCGGGCAAGACCCACCTGGCGCACGTATGGCGCCTGAAGACCAGCGCGGGCGTGTTGGCGGCCGCGAACATTACCGAGGCGGCGGTCGGCATTCTGAGTGCCACCCGCGCGCTGGTGATCGAGGATATCGACCGTGGGATTGCCGACGAGCCGATGCTGTTTCATCTGCTCAATCTTGCCCGCGAACAGGGGTATTTCCTGCTGCTGACCTCTGCGCGGCCACCGGGTGAATTGCACACGGCGCTGCCCGATCTGCGCTCGCGGCTGAGGGCCCTGCCGGTGGTCGCGATCGAGCCGCCCGACGAAACCCTTTTGAAGGCCGTTCTGGTCAAACTGTTTACCGACCGGCAGCTGACAGTGGAACCGCATGTCATCGAGCATGTTGCTCTGCATATGGAGCGGTCCATGGCGGCCGCCGGCGGTATCGTGGCGGAAATCGATCGCCGGGCCTTGGCCCTGCGCCGCAAGGTGACGCGGGCTCTGGCTGCCGAGGCGATGGCCGCGCTGCGCGGGGCGGGAGCCGGCCCGTGACCGTTTCCCTGGTCCCGCCGGATGTTTGTGACATTGGCGCATGCCAGATTGTGCCCGTCGCGCATCGACCCAGGTGGTTCGGCGCGCGGGTGCAGCAAGGGAGACGGGAATGAGTTCGATCAAGGGGCGGACCCGCAGCAAGGCGAAGGTCCCCGATGTGGTCGCCCCCAGTGACCCAAGGCGTTTTTTCAACAGGGAACTGTCCTGGCTCCAGTTCAATCGCCGTGTTCTCGAGGAAGCGCAGAACAAGCGCCATCCTCTGCTCGAGCGTCTGCGTTTCCTGTCGATTTCCGCCTCGAACCTGGATGAATTCTACATGGTCCGCGTCGCCGGCCTGCACGGGCAGGTGGTGGCCAAAGTGCAAAGCGTCAGTCAGGACGGGCTCACGCCCGAGCAGCAGCTGAGTGCCATCAACCGCATGGTGGCAACCCTCTCGCGCGATCAGCAGACGTCCTGGTCTCTGCTCAAGGCCGAGATGGAAAGTGTCGGGATCGCCATCGTCGAGCCCAAGAACCTGACCAAATCCGAGCAGACCTGGCTCGAAGCTCACTTCATCTCGCACGTCTTTCCGATCCTGACGCCGATTGCCGTCGATCCGGCCCATCCCTTTCCGTTTGTGCCCAACCGGGGCTTTACCATTGGTCTCGAGCTGGCACACGAGAGCGACAACTCGACCATGCACGCCCTGATGCCCGTGCCCGGTCAGCTCGAGCGCTTCATCCGGCTCCCGTCCGCGGAGACCGTATCGGCCAAGGCCAGGGCGCCCATCCGGTTCATGCGCGTGGAATCGCTCATCGGACATTTCGTCTCACGGCTGTTTCCGGGCTACCAGGCGACCCGGCAGGGTGCCTTTCGGGTCCTGCGCGACAGCGACATCGAGATCGAGGAAGAGGCCGAAGATCTGGTGCGCTCGTTCGAGAGCGCCCTCAAGCGGCGGCGGCGCGGTTCCGTCATTCGCCTGGAAATCGATGGTCCGATGCCGGCCGAGCTGCGCAGTTTCGTGGTCGAGCAGCTGCGTGTCGGCGGCGACGACGTCTACCTGCAGGAAGGCTTGCTGGGCTTGGCCGACACGTCGCAACTGATCGTGTCGGAACGTCCCGATCTCGTCTTCAAGCCGTTCAACACGCGCTTTCCCGAGCGCATTCGCGAGTACAACGGCGATTGCTTCGCCGCCATCAAGACGAAAGACATCGTCGTCCATCACCCCTATGAATCTTTCGATGTGGTCGTTCAGTTCCTGCGCCAGGCCGGTGCCGACCCCGATGTGCTGGCCATCAAGTGGACGCTGTACCGCACGTCCAAGGACAGCCCCATCATCCGCGCCTTGAAAGAGGCGGCCGAACAGGGAAAGTCGGTGACGGCGGTCGTCGAGCTCAAGGCGCGCTTCGACGAGGCGGCCAACATCCGCTGGGCGCGTGATCTCGAGAGTGCCGGCGTGCATGTCGTGTACGGTTTCTTTGAGCTGAAGACGCACGCCAAGCTCGGCCTGATCGTGCGCAAGGAAGGCCCCGATCTGGCCACGTACTGTCACATTGGCACGGGCAACTATCATCCGCAGACGGCGCGCATTTACACCGATCTGTCATTCTTCACGGCCAACCCCACCATGGGCCGGGACGTCACGCGCATCTTCAACTTCGTGACCGGGTACGCGCAGCCGGCAGAGCTGGAGCTGATGGCCGCCAGTCCGCACGGCATTCGCAATCGAATCCTGGACCAAATCCGCCAGGAGATCGCGCATGCCAAGGCGGGCCGGCCGGGGGCCATCTGGATGAAGATGAATTCGCTGGTCGACAGTCAGATCATCGAGGGCCTTTACGATGCGAGCGCGGCCGGTGTGGCCATCGAGCTCGTCGTCAGGGGTGTGTGCTGCCTGCGGCCGGGCGTGCCCGGATTGTCCGAGAACATCCGCGTCAAAAGCATCATCGGCCGCTTCCTGGAACACGGACGGGTCTATTGCTTTGGTGGTGGACACGGACTCCCGCATCCCAAGGCGCTGGTGTATATCAGCTCCGCCGACCTGATGCCCCGCAACCTGGACCGTCGGGTCGAGGTCATGGCGCCGATCACCAATCCCACCGTGCATGAGCAGATTCTGGATCAGATCATGGTCGCCAATCTGAAAGACAACCAGCAGAGCTGGTCGCTGGGCAGCGATGGGGTCAGCCAGCGCATCAGCCCAGTTTCCGGCGAGCCGGAGTTCAACGCCCATCGCTACTTCATGACGAATCCGAGCCTGTCAGGGCGCGGGCAATCGTTGAAGGAAAGCTTCCCGCCACGGTTTCGCATGGATGAAAAAGTCGAGGTGCAGCGCTCGTGAGCGCATTCGACCCATACGATGACCCGGCAGATGGATCGGATCGCGGACGCTTCACGGAGTTGGAGCCGATTGCCGTCATCGACATCGGCTCCAATTCCGTGCGCCTCGTGGTGTACGAGGGGGCCGTACGCAGCCCCACGCCGCTCTTCAATGAGAAGGTGCTGTGCGGCCTCGGCCGTTCCGTGGCCTCGACCGGACGGCTCGGCAGCGAGAGCGTCGAGCGCGCGCTGGCGGCTCTCTCCCGCTTCCACGCGATCAACAGGATCCTCGGCGTCAAGAATATCCGGGCCATCGCCACTGCCGCAGTTCGCGAAGCAGCCGACGGCGGTGATTTTGTCTCCCGCGCGGTCCGCACGGCCGGCACCGAGATCCAGGTTCTGACGGGCGAGCGCGAGGCCGAGCTGGCGGCCAAGGGCATCCTCATGGGCTTTCGCGATGCCGACGGCGTGGCTGGAGACCTCGGCGGCGGCAGTCTCGAGCTGATCGATATCGGCGACAACCGCTCCCGGGACGCAGCCACCCTGCCGCTGGGCGGCTTGCGCCTGATCGACACGTCGCAACAGCGCCTCGACCGGGCGCAGCAGCTTTCCGACGAGCAGATCGGCCGCCTCGCCTGGCTCGACAAAGGGTCGGGCCGATCCTTCTACGCCGTCGGCGGGACGTGGCGGGCGCTGGCCCGGCTGCACATGGACCACACCGCCTACCCGCTGCGCGTCATGCAGGGCTACAAGATCGGGACACGCGAGGCGATCGACTTTTGCGAGCAGGTGCGCAAGGCACGGCGCATCTCCGACATTGCCGGAGCGAGCGACGTTCCAAGGCCCAGGCGCGAAGTGCTCCCTTACGGCGCCCTCGTGCTCGAGCGGCTGCTGCGCCGCATGAAGCCGAAAGAGGTCGTGTTCTCCGTCTTCGGCATCCGCGAAGGATTGCTGTTCAGCCTGCTTTCGGAGACCGAGCGCCGCAAAGATCCGCTGATCGCGTTCGCCGAGGGCCATGCCCGGCTGCATTCCCGATCTATCGAGCACGCGGCCGAGCTGTATGGGTGGACGGACAAATTGTTTGCGCCCCCCGGTCCCAAGGAGACGGACGAGGAGCGTCGCCTGCGCCACGCCGCCTGCCTGCTGTCGGATATCGGCTGGCGCGCTCACCCGGACTATCGGGGCGAGCAGAGCCTCAACGTCATTGCGCACGCCGGTCTCGGCGGCATCGATCACGAAGGCCGGATATTCCTCGCGCTGACCGTCTATTTCCGGCATATCGGACCGGGCGGCGGAGACGACGACGGCCGGGACGAGCTGTCGCAACGGCTGAAGGCGGTCGTGCCGAAACGGACGTTGCGGCGGGCCCGCATTCTTGGTGCGGCCATCCGGGCTGCCCATATGCTGTCCATCGGACGGCCCGGAATTATCGTCGATGCGCCGCTGACCTACGAGGACGATACCCTGACGTTGACCATTCCCCGGCAGCATCAAGCTCTGGACGGCGAGCGCCTGCGTCGCAGGTTCGAAGTGCTCGCGAATCTGCTGGAGCGCAAACCTGAGATTCGCATCGGAAAGTAGGCGCTAGTCTGCCCCAATCAGGTGTTACATCTGAGGTGCGGGCAGGGACATACGGAACATGGCGGAAGACCCATACAAGGTCCTGGGGCTCGAGAAATCTGCGTCGGATGACGACATCCGGCGGGCTTTCCGTAAGCTCGCCAAGGAGCTGCATCCGGACATGAACCCGGACAAGTCGGCGGCGGAGCGCTTCCGGAAAGTGTCCGAAGCCTACGAGATTGTCGGCACGCCCGAGAAACGCAAGAAATACGACCGCGGCGAGATCGACGCTGCCGGCGAGCCGCGCAGGGGCTTTGAGCGGCACCACACGGCACGGGCCGGCGCGGATGGCCAGGGCACATATTCCGACGGTGATTTTGGCATCGGGGATATCTTCTCCGACCTGTTCGGGTCGCGTGGCGCCCGCGGCCCTGGCGCCGGCTTCAGCCTGCGCGGCCAGGACCTGCGCTACACCTTGGAGGTCGATTTCGTCGAGGCGGTTGCCGGCGCGCGAAAGCGCGTAACGCTGCCCGAGGGCGGAACGCTCGACCTGACCGTCCCAGAAGGGGTTGCCGACGGGCAGGTGCTTCGCCTCAAAGGCAAGGGCCTGCCGGGGTTGCGCGGCGGCGAGGCCGGCGATGCTCTGGTCGAGATTCGCGTGCGGTCCCATGCCCACTTCCGGCGGCAGGGCGACGACATCCTGCTTGAAGTGCCGATCACGCTCGACGAAGCCGTTCTCGGCGCCAAAATCGAGGTGCCGACGGTTTCGGGCCGGGTCGCGCTGCAGGTGCCCAAGGCGACAAGTTCAGGCCGCGTCTTTCGCCTGAAGGGCAAGGGGGTGCGCAACCTCGCGTCCGGGACCAACGGCGACCAGCTTGTCACCGTGCGCATCGTGTTGCCGGAAACGGTAGACGATTCACTGGCTTATTTCCTCTCGGAATGGCGCCAGAAGCACAGCTATGACCCGGGCCGGCCGAGCTGACGTCCTCATCCCGCGTCTGTCACTCTGTGTCACGAGCCTGTGACGGCATCTAACTGTTTGCCTTTGAGCCTCCTAAGTGTCTGCCACGACAGACACATCAGGGCTCCCGAGATGCATGCGCACCGGGACCTGAAGGCAAACAGGATTAATGGCCATGAAAATGATTTTGACGGCAGGGATTTTGTGCGCCGCGCTCCTGCTCGCGGTCGTCAGCGTGGTTCAGGCCAAAGAGCCCACCACGCTGCACCCGGACGACGTGACGCCGATCGTCGTGTTCGGCGAATAAGTCCAGTACCACGAACGGAGGCGTCAGGTGGCGGGCGCCACGGCGGGGAGCACGGTCACCTCGCCGTCGCTCATCATCAGCGCCAGCTCGCCTCGCTTCAGGCGTAAAGCGTTCTCGCCGAACAGCTCGCGGCGCCAGCCCGACAGTGCCGGCACGTTGGGCTCGTGTTCCAGCGCGATGCGTTCCAGATCATCGCTGTCGGCGATCAGCCGTGGCGCTACGCCATGGCGCTGCGCGGCAGCCTTCAGCAGCACGCGCAGCAGATCGATCGTCGCTCCGGCGTCGCCCTGATTGGGAGACCCGCTGTGCAGCGGCGGCACGGATTTCGGGTCGCGTCCGAGTCCGGCTTTCACCACGTCCACGATTTCGCGGGCCCGCGCCGAGCGGGAGAAGCCTTCCGACAGGGTGCGCAGTTCGCTGAGCTTTGCGACATCCGTGGGGGCGTGGTTGGCAATATCGTACAGCGCTTCGTCGCGCAGGATGCGGTTGCGCGGAACGTTCTGCGCCTGCGCCTGCCGCTCGCGCCAGGCCGCGAGCTCGATCAGCACCGCCAGGCCCGTACGATTGCGCACCTTCAGCTTGAGCCGTTTCCACGCATCTTCCGGATGGGTGACGTAGGTCCGGGGATCGGTGAGCGTCGCCATCTCCTCGCCGAGCCAATGCGCGCGGCCGGTCTTGGACAGGTCCGTCTTCAGGTGCTCGTAGATGTCGCGCAGGTGGGTTACGTCGCCGAGCGCGTACAGCAGCTGCTTTTGCGACAGCGGGCGGCGCGCCCAGTCGGTGAAGCGCGAGGTTTTGTCCAGCTCCTTGCCCGTGACGCGCTTGACGAGGTTCACGTAGCTGATGGAATCGCCGAAGCCGCACACCATGGCAGCCACCTGCGTATCGAAGATCGGATGCGGAACGATGCCCGCCTGCACGTGCACGATCTCGATATCCTGCCGCGCAGCGTGGAAAACCTTGACCACGCCTTCGTTCGCCATCAGCGCATAGAACGGCGCCAGGTCGATGTCCGGCGCCAGCGGGTCGACGATCAAGGCCTCGTCCGGGCCGGCCAGCTGAATGAGGCACAGCTTCGGCCAAAAGGTCGTCTCGCGCATGAACTCGGTATCGACGGCGACGAAGTCGTGTCGGGCGAGGGATGCGCAGGCTTCGGCCAGGGCGGGGGTGGTGGTGATTAATTTCATCGGCGCCGGATATACCGCACGGTGGCGCAATTGTCAGGCATATCCCTCGCACATCGCAAACTCGGCTGGGGAGTTGTGCCGGGAAGGCACGGCGCAGACCGCTTTTCCGCGGCAGCCGGCTGCCTTGACAAACCACCGGTCAGGTGCGCTTTTCCGCCTCCATCTACGCCACCCAAGCGACAGGATCAGCGGCCATGGCCGACCAGACTTTGCACCGCTATCGCAGCCACACCTGCGGGGCCTTGCGCAAGGCCGATGTGGGCCGGGTAGCGCGCCTGTCGGGCTGGGTGCACCGCGTGCGCGACCATGGCGGGCTGCTGTTCATCGACCTGCGCGATCACTACGGCCTGACCCAGATCGTGGCCGACCCCGAAAGCGCCGCCTTCAAGATGGCCGAGACGGTCCGCTCGGAGTGGGTGATCCGCGTCGACGGCAAGGTGCGCGACCGGCCGGCCGGCACCGTTAACCCCGACCTGCCGACGGGCGAGGTCGAAGTCTTCGCCTCCGAGATCGAAGTGCTGTCGGCGGCCAAGGAGCTTCCGGTCCCCGTCTTCGGCGAGCCCGACTATCCCGAGGATCTACGCCTGCAATACCGCTTTCTCGACCTGCGCCGCGAGACGCTGCACGCCAACATCATGCAGCGGCTGGCCATCGTCGCCTCCATTCGCCGCCGCATGACCGAGACCGGCTTTTTCGAATTTTCCACCCCGATCCTGACCGCCTCCAGCCCCGAGGGCGCGCGCGACTTCCTCGTGCCCTCGCGCCTTTATGCCGGCAAGTTCTACGCCCTGCCCCAGGCGCCGCAGCAGTACAAGCAGCTGCTGATGATGTCGGGCTTCGACCGCTATTTCCAGATCGCGCCCTGCTTCCGTGACGAGGATCCGCGCGCCGATCGTCTGCCCGGCGAGTTCTATCAGCTCGACGTGGAGATGAGCTTCGTCGAGCAGGACGACGTGTTCTCCACCATGGAGCCCGTCCTGCGCGGCGTATTCGAGGAGTTCTCGAAGGGCAAGTCGGTGACGCCGAGCTTCCCGCGCATCCCCTATGCCGAGTCCATCGCCAAATACGGCACCGACAAGCCCGACCTGCGCAACCCAATTGAGATGCAGGACGTCACGGAGCACTTCCGCGACTCCGGCTTCAAGGTCTTCGCCGGCATGATCGCCAAGGATCCGAAGGTGCGCATCTGGGCCATCCCCGCACGGGGCGGCGGCTCCCGTGCCTTCTGCGATCGCATGAATTCCTGGGCCCAGGGCGAGGGGCAGCCCGGGCTAGGGTATGTCTTCTGGAGAGAGGGCGAGGAAGGCGGCGCCGGTCCGGTCGCCAAGAACATCGGTCCCGAGCGCGCCACGGCCATTCGGGATCAGCTCGGCCTGAAGGTCGGCGATGCCGTCTTCTTCACCGCCGGCGACCCGGAGAAGTTCTACCAGTTCGCCGGCCTCGCGCGCGACAAGGTCGGGCAGGAGCTGAAACTCGTCGACCAGAACAGCTTCGCGCTGGCCTGGATCGTCGATTTCCCGATGTACGAGTGGAACGAGGACGAGAAGAAGATCGACTTCTCGCACAACCCGTTCTCCATGCCGCAGGGGGGGCTCGCCGCGCTGGAAGCAGCAAAATCGAAAGAGGACGTGCTGGGCCTCAAGGCCTTCCAGTACGATCTCGTCTGCAACGGCTATGAGCTGGCCTCGGGCAGCATCCGCAACCATCTCCCCGAGGCCATGCTCAAGGCCTTCGGCAATACCGGCG
>JBKKCB010000208.1:0-18204 GCA_046713545.1 Hyphomicrobiaceae bacterium
ACCACCCCCGCCCCACGGCCAGAATTGCGCGTTCGCACTGGCGGAGAAAACAGACATCAGCGAAGCCGCGACAAGGATCGTCGATACCAAACAAAATCCGCGACGCTTCACAGTCTCACGCAACATAACGAACTGATCCCCCGCATGGTCTGGTTCGGTGTCCAACGAACCCGGCCACTGTAGGCGACTTCATCCCGTTCGGAAGTGCCTCGTGCGCAACACCTGACGCAACACTGAGGCTCGATGAGGACCGATGCGCAAACGCGCGACAGGCTGCGCGATCTTCGCCTATCTGCGGCGCTGCGCCACAAATGCCGCAGCTTGCGCGAGCACGTCGCCGCGCTGTGCAAACGGCGACAACGCCGCGACGGCATCGCGCTCGAGATCGGCCAGACGAGCCCGTGCCCCGGCAATGCCGAGAATGGAAATCCATGTCGCCTTGCCGGCTTTCGCATCCTTGCCGGTGCCTTTGCCGACACGAGCGGGATCGCCATCGACATCAAGAAGATCGTCGGCGATCTGGAAGGCGGCGCCGATCGCCTTGCCATAGGCGTCCAGCGCCTGCCGCTCCGTCTCGGGCGCCGCTGCCAGGATTGCGCCCGCTTCGGCCGAAAAACGGATGAGAGCACCCGTCTTCATGTCCTGCATCGTCTGGACGCCGACGGCCGTGTGCAGGTCGGACCGTTCCGGCGTTTCGGCTTCGAGATCGAGCTGTTGGCCGCCAACCATCCCGGCTGCGCCGGAGGCCTGCGCGAGACCCAGCACCAGTTGCGCCCTGATGCCCGGGTCGGCATGGGTTTCGGGGTCCGCCAGAACCGCGAACGCGAGTGACAGCAGAGCATCGCCCGCCAAGATTGCAGTGGCGACGTCGAACGCTTTCCACACCGTCGGCTGGCCGCGGCGAAGCTCGTCGTTGTCCATGGCCGGGAGATCGTCGTGGACGAGCGAATAGCAGTGCAGCAACTCGACTGCCGCGGCGACGGCGACCGAGCGGGATGGCTCGATGCCGAAGATGCGCGCGCCCTCGATCACCAGAAAGGGCCGGAACCGTTTCCCTCCACCAAGCACGGCGTGCGCCATGGCCTGCTTCAAACGCGGCGGTGCCCCGCCAAGGCTGGGGCCTGCCAGCAGGGCGGACAGCCGTGCCTCGACCAGCGCCGCCGCCTGGGCAAGTCTCTCTGCAAATATCGCGTCGTTCGATGCCATGGCCATGATTTACCGGCTCGGGCGGCCCGGAGATAGTGTCTGGTCATGCTGATAAAATGCCGGTATAAGGCGCCTCCGAACGAGACTGCGGCCCGGTTCCGGCGCGGGTATCGTTCGCATATCACCTCTCCACACCGCATCCGGCGACTGGTCGAGGGATAGTGTATTTTTCCGCGCCCCGACGGCGCGCGACCAGTCAGGAGAGCAGTTTATGGCCGTTCCGAGAAAGAAAGTCTCGCGCATGAAGCGCGGTTTCCGCCGCTCGGCCGATGCGCTTGCAGCCGAGACGTATGTCGAGGACAAGGATAGCGGCAACCTGCGCCGGCCGCATCACATCGACCTCAAGTCAGGCAAATATCGCGGGCGCCAGATCCTGGAAGTCGAGAACGAGGCCTAGCCTGGCGGGTTCCGGTTGTCCACACGGCCGCCGGACGCCTTTCCGATCCGGCAGGCAGAATGCCATAATCCCGGCGCACTAAGGTGTTCTCGACGAACACCCTAGATCTTCGTTTCGTCGCGCTTCTCATCGGAAAACCAATTCCCACATTTCCGGAAACACTCTAACGCCGGCATTCGCACCAGTGCGCCAACCCGCCGACTGAGGAAATCCAAATGTCGCTCAGGGCTATCCCGCTCATCATCATCCCGTTCATCATCTATAACGTCATTGCCCTGCTGGGCGGCGACGTGCCGGCTGACGACATCTTCCGCAAGCCGCTCTTCAGTCTTCCGATGCTGAGCGGCGCCAAGTGGACGTTCTCGTGGAGCGACCTGCTCATCCTGCTGACGATGATCCTGCTCTTCGCCGAGCTGATCAAATCGACCTACACGGCCTCGTCGTCGCTGATCGACCATGGCTTGTCGATGCTGGTGTTCATCGCCTGCATCGTGGAATTTCTGATCGTGCCGCAGGCGGCCACATCGGTGTTTTTCTTCATCATGACGGCGACCCTGGTCGATGTTGTCGCCGGTTTCATGATCGGCATCAGGACGGCACGTCGCGACCTCAATATCGGGTCGGAGCACTAGTTCAACCCGAAGCGCTGCGCCTGATCGGGCGCGCATCGCAAGGCAAAACCTCTCCACTTGCGTTCCCGGACGCCGCGCACATGTGCGCGCGGCGAGCCGGATCTTTCCTGGCAGTGCGCATTGCGATGGCGCAAGGGTCAAGCGCTGTACGCCCATCTTGATGTGTGAAGACCCCGGCTCGGCGCGCACCTGACGGTGCGCTCCGTCCGGGGACGCAAATAGAGGGCTTGGAGCTATCGCAGGATAGGCAGTGGTCAGCTGAGGTCGCGCGACAGCTTTTCGATCTTGGCCTGCATGGCCGCAAGCTGTGATTTCATGTCGTCGAGATCGGTGGTGGGGGTAGCGGCGGCAGGGGCCGCCGGACCGGCGTCGCTCTTGGCCGAAGCAGCGTCCTTGGCCGGAGCCGCCGCCGAAGGAGCATCGTCCTTTTTCACGCCGGCGCCGGGTTTACCGGGTGCGAACGGGGTGAACATGGTCATCGCCTGCTCGAACATGGCGAGGTTCTTGCGGGCCTGTTCCTGATACGCCTCAAACGCCCCCTGGGGCGTAAATGCGGTGGCAAACTGCTTGCGGAACCGGTCCTGTTCCTTGGTCAGCGTTTCCATGCTGATCTGCAGGTAGCTCGGAACCAGCCGCTCCATCGCGTCGCCGTAAAAGCGGATGAGTTGGCGCAGAAACGGAATGGGCAGAAGCGTCTGTCCACCCGACCGGCTTTCCTGCTCGACGATAATCTGGGTGAGGACGGCGTGGGTCAGGTCATCTCCCGACTTGGCATCGAACACGACGAAGTCGCGCTCGGACCGGACCATCTGGGCCAAGTCCTCGAGCGTGACGTAGGTGCTCGTTTCCGTATTGTAGAGCCGCCGGTTGGCGTATTTCTTGACGACCACCGGGTCTTTTTTGGTTGCTGGGGCGTCCGCCTTGTTGAGCATGACCGGGCCGTTTTTCCCTTGGCTGTAGGACCAAACCCTATCATGCCCATGTTCGGGGGGAAATACGGAACGCCCTCAAAACATGGTTGTCGAAACACCATTTAGGAAGAGGTGTCGATTCCCAACGAATTGGTAGAGAGCAGGATCGCTTCGGATTGGATTGCCTCGCCCGCCCGATGCACCCCGGCCGAAGCGTGAATCCTGCTCTATTTATGCGTTAAGAGTGCGATTCACGCTTCTCATGGAAGCTGCAAGGCTTCCATGAGAAACGATCGCGCTCTAGGCTGATAATGTTGTAGCAACGCAGCCGGAAGCCGGATCACTCGGACCGAGGAGAGACTTATGAGCTCGAACGACGCTATCGTCATTGCCAGCGCTGCACGAACGCCCGTAGGATCCTTCAACGGCACCCTGGCAAGCCTGCCCGCACACGAGCTCGGCAAAGTCGCCATACAGGCCGTGCTCGACCGGGCCGGGCTCGAGCCGGGGGACGTTTCAGAGGTCATCCTGGGGCAGATTCTTGCCGCGGGGGCCGGGCAAAATCCCGCCCGGCAGGCCTCGATCGCAGCCGGCATTCCGGTGGATGCACCGGCCTGGGGCATGAACCAGCTCTGCGGCTCGGGGCTCCGGGCCGTCGCGCTCGGCGCCCAGCAGATCCAATCGGGCTCCTCGCGCATCGTCGTCGCCGGCGGTCAGGAAAGCATGAGCCAGGCCCCGCATTGCCTGCATCTGCGGGACGGCACGAAGATGGGCGACGCGAAATTCATCGATACGATGATCAAGGACGGCCTGTGGGACGCCTTCAACGGCTATCACATGGGCACGACGGCCGAGAACGTGGCGCGCCAATGGCAGATCACGCGCGAGGAGCAGGATCGTTTCGCCGTCGCCTCGCAGAACAAGGCCGAGGCGGCAAAGAAGACCGGCAAGTTCAAGGATGAGATTGCGGCGGTGACGATCAAGACCCGCAAGGGCGAAACGGTGGTCGCCGAGGACGAATACATCAAGGACGGCGTGACCCTCGATTCGGTCGCCAAGCTGCGCCCCGCCTTCGAGAAGGACGGCACGGTCACCGCCGGCAATGCGAGCGGCATCAATGACGGTGCGGCCGCGGTGGTGCTGATGACACTGGCCGAGGCGCGCAAGCGGGGCATCACGCCGCTGGCGCGGATCGTCTCCTGGGCGCATGCCGGCGTCGATCCCTCCATCATGGGAACGGGTCCCATCCCTGCCTCCAAGAAGGCGCTCGAGAACGCGGGCTGGACGGTGCAGGACCTCGACCTGATCGAGGCCAACGAAGCCTTCGCGGCGCAGGCCTGTGCGGTCAACAAGGGCCTCGGCTGGGACACCGAGAAGGTAAACGTCAACGGCGGCGCCATCGCCATCGGCCATCCCATTGGGGCATCGGGCGCGCGTGTGCTCAACACGCTGCTGTTCGAGATGAAACGGCGCAATGCGAAGAAGGGCCTCGCCACGCTCTGCATCGGCGGCGGCATGGGCGTGGCCATGTGCGTCCAGCGCGATTAAGCCTATCGCGACAAGAAGCGTCCGGCACCGGGCATGCACACTTGCCCGGTGCTTTCTTTGTCAGCACACTCAAGCACGCATCACACAACAAAAGAGGTTGAGGGAGTAAGCGCATGGCTCGGGTTGCGGTTGTCACGGGCGGAACCCGGGGCATCGGCGAAGGCATCTCGATGGCCCTCAAGGCCAAAGGGTACCGCGTGGGTGCGACGTACGCCGGCAACGACACGGCCGCACAGCAATTCCAGATGAAAACCGGCATTCCCGTCTTCAAGTTCGACGTCGGGGATTATGCAGCCTGCGAAAAGGGCGTGGCGCTGATCGCGCGGGACATCGGGCCGATCGACGTGCTGGTCAACAACGCCGGGATCACACGCGACGCGGTCCTGCATCGCATGGCGCCGGCGCAATGGAACGAAGTCATTCGCACCAATCTCGATTCGGCTTTCAACATGAGCCGCCTCGTGATCGAAGGCATGCGTGCCAGGAATTACGGCCGCATCATTTCGATCTCGTCCATCAACGGCCGCAAGGGCCAGTTCGGGCAGGCCAACTACTCAGCCGCCAAGGCCGGGCTGGTGGGCTTCTCGAAGGCCGTTGCACTCGAGTCCGCGTCCAAGGGCGTGACGTGCAACGTCATCGCGCCGGGCTACATCAACACCGAGATGGTGGCAGCCGTGCCGAAGGATGTGCTCGAGGGCAAAATCCTGCCCATGATCCCGGTTGGACGTCTGGGCACAGCGGCCGAGATCGCGCGCTGCGTCGTCTTCCTCGCTGCCGAGGATGCGGGCTTCATCACCGGCGCCTGCTTCGACGCCAACGGCGGCCAGTACATGGCGACCTGAACGGCGCATGCAGGGGCCCAACACGCGCAAGGCGACCGGGCTGGGCCTGGTCGCCGTGCTGCTGTGGGCAGCGCTGGCCGCCTTGACGGCGCTCGCGGGGCCTATTCCGCCATTCCAGCTCGCGGCCATGACGTTCGCCATCGGCACGCTGGTCGGAGTGGTTTGGGCACGGCTCAACGGGCAGTCGCTGGCCGTGCTCGCCGAGGTGCCGCTGGCGTCGTGGTGTCTCGGCGTCTACGGCCTGCTGGCGTTTCACGCGTGCTATTTCTTTGCGCTGCAAGCGGCGCCGCCGCTCGAAGCCAGCCTCATCGTCTACCTGTGGCCGTTGCTGATGGTGTTGCTGTCGGGCCTCCTGCCCGCCGCGCGCGGCGGGGCCAGTCTCAAGTGGCGGCATATCGCCGGCGCGCTCCTGGGCCTGGCGGGGACGGTGCTCATCCTGCTCGGCGGCGGCCGTATCGAACTCAGCGGCACGGCGGCGGGCTATATCGCGGCCGCGGCTGCGGCGCTCATCTGGTCCAGCTACTCCATCGCATCGCGATTGTTTGCAAGTGTGCCGAGCACGGCCGTCATGGGCAGTTGCGCGCTCACGACGCTGGGCGCCCTTGCCTTCCATCTTGGGCTGGAAGCCACGGTCTGGCCTGCGTCGCTCGCATCCTGGCTCGCGATTGTTGCCCTCGGGCTAGGGCCGGTGGGCATGGCTTTCTATTTGTGGGATGAAGGCATGAAGCACGGCGACATCCGCCTGCTCGGCGTCGCGGCCTACGCGACGCCGCTGTTCTCGACGGCGATCCTGGCGATTGTGGGCCTCGGGGTGGCTACGCCAGCCGTGTGGGTGGCGGCCATTCTGATCACGGCTGGCGCGTTGCTGGCGAGTTGGAGCGGCGGCCGTCGTACGGTCGCCTGAGGCGCTTGTTCCCCCCTCACCCTGTTCGCCACCATGACTTGCGCGCGGTCCTGGGCTGGCGCGTGTCCAAAACGCCATGGCGCTTGCAAGTCATAGCGAACAGCCCTCTCCCCGATGGGGAGAGGGGAATCATGATGCGATCCTGCCTGATAATGATCGTCAGGAAGCTACCTCCTGACGCGTGTCAACGCCCATCCCTGACGCGCGTGCGCGCTTAACCCCTGACGCGCGTGCGCACGATGCGCGGGAACTCGTCTCCGGCAAAGTCCGCATGCGCCGAATGATCCGGCTCGCCACCGGCCGACGACTGGGGTGCCGGCGCGCGTGCGATGGCGCGCTGCTCGGGGGCGTACTGCTGCGGGGTATCTTCGAACGACCGGTAGCGATCGCCGCGGATATCCTGCCCGATCTGCTGCATGGTCGCGCGCGCCGAAGCGGTCTGCGTGTCGAAACCCTGCGGCTGATCGTTGTGCTGCACCGCGCGCTGCGGCGGCTGGATCGCCGTCGCGGGAAGCGGCGCATTGCCCGCGAACCAGGCGTCGATCAAATCCAGTTCGTCCGCCGAAAGATTGAGACCCTGGCTGCGGCACCGGGCCACCACGAAGTTGCGGAAGCGGCCGGCGAAAAGGTTGGCCGACGCGCCCTGCTCGAACCATGGGTCCGTTTCGCTGACGACCTCAAGGACGAAGCGAACGTCATCCTTGCGGATCTCGAGGCCGCGTTCACGGGCACGCTGCCCGATGTTCACGATCGTCTGCACGCCGCTGAGGTTGTTCTCGGCAATCTCCTGCGCCATGACTTCGAACAACAGCCGGTACTCGGGCGGCGACAGCGGCGGCGCCTGACAGGCCTCATGGATGCGCGCGATGGCCTGCTGCACGGACGACGACACGGCGGACCGAGCCGGTTCCGCAGTACGTGCCGGGGGTCGCGCCGGCGCCTGGAATTCGGCGGCCGTTCCCCGCGTCGCGTAGGGCTGCGGCGTATCTATGGTCTGGCTCGTCAGGAATGGCGCAGCCGCCTGCTGGGTCGCGGCGGCAGTACGGGTGGGCGGGACATAGGGCGCCGCCGGCCGGGTGGGCGCGGGCTCCTGGGCGAACCCGGTATCCTTTAGGGCGGTCGATGGAATGGTGCGCTCGGCCCTGATTTCTCGCGACGCCGCGGGCGCCTGACTGACGTGTCGCCTGGTGTCGAGGACCAGATAGGGAGCGGTCTCGGTGAGCTTGAGGCCTTCCGGCAAAGCCTGGGCCAACAGCTCGCGGAAACCGCCGGCACCGGCCCAGCCGGTGCCGATGGTCCGCTCATGGCCAACCGTGCGCACGGCACGATCGGCGAGCACCTCGAGAGGCACAGGCGTGGGCGAGGCCTGAACCGTGGCCACCACCTCGGCGATAATGCTGCGCCGGGTCGATTCTTCCTGCGCTTCGGCCGAGACGATGCCCGGCATCGCCTGGTCTCCGATGCGCCCTTCCAGCAGCAGGGAAATCAGGTTCGACTCGCGCACTTCACTGTCGCTGATGGCCGTGTAGGGAGCGGCCGTGTAGTCGTTGGCAAAGATGACCGTGCGGCGGGCATGCGCGCGCAGGCGATGCAGGACCGGCGTAAAATCCGCATCGCCCGACAGAATGACGAATTCGTCGAAGTAGGTGTCGTGGGTGAGATAATCCCGCACATCCATGACCATGCGGATGTCCGAAGAGTTTTTCAGCTGCTGCGTCAAAGGCGGGCAGTCGACGATCTCGAACCCGGCGCGCAGGAAATGGTGCCTGACGAAGGGAAACGAGTTCATATCCGTCGAGTTGTCGGTCGCGTTGCGGCGCGGCACGGGGTTGCCGTAACAGCGGTTCATGACGATGCGGCGCGGACCGCCCTTGGCAGGGGTGTTGGTGGGCGACATCAGGGCGCCGTTCTCGATGGCCTTGAGCCAGAGCGCGGCGTCCTTGGCAAAGCGTTTGGCGGCTTCCTCGCTCTTTCTTTTGAGCGAAAGATAGATGTTGTCGTAGTCGACAAACACCGCGCTGAGTAACGGCCCCGATGACTCCTGTCGCATATCCAAACTGCCCCGCTCGCCCCATGCCCAACTCGAATTGGTACTCTTTATGAGTCGTGAGTCGCGGGCAAGGACTGCGCGGGCACGGCCGGGAGTGGAAGTTTAGAAGGCACGATATTTCAGAGAGTTAAGCCGTAAATGCTCGTTCAATTGGCAGTGGAAAACTTCCAGCCGTCGATGCGTAACGCGAAAGACTCCTGTCAATCAGGTTGTGGGCCGAAACGTGGCATCGGCGATCTCGAATCGGGAAAACTCGAACCCCGGCGCCACCGTGCAACCCACGAGTGTCCAGCCCCCGAGACTGTGCGCGCTCTGCCAGTGATGGGCCGGCACCACGGCCTGCGGACGTTCGCCGTCGCGCAGATTGGAGCCGAGAATCAGCGACGACGCAGCATGCTCTCCTGCACCGATCGACAGCTCCAGCGGGGCGCCCGCATACCAGTGCCAGACCTCGGCCGCGTCGATGCGGTGCCGGCGCGACACCTCGCCGTCCTTCAGCAGGAAATAGATCGCCGTCGACGCCGCGCGACCGTCCCCATCGCTTTGCTGGTCGCGGAAGGTTTCCCGGAAGTGCCCGCCTTCGGGGTGCGGCTGCAAATCCAGCAGGCGAATGATGTCCTCGGCGCTCGAGCCTGACATGGGCTAGTGTCCCGATGCCGAAGTTCGCCAGATTTCGATGCTAGGTCCGGGAGCGAACTTCGGCATCAAAAGGGACACTAGGATCATAATCCTGCTAGTGTGATTCAGATCGAGAAATTCGCTCCAGGATGTGCGGCAAATGCCGGCGAATTTCTCGATCATCACACTAGCCTCAGCTGCGGTTCTTGCGTTCGCGAATCTCGGCAAACACCTCCCAGTCCTGCGCCTTCTCCATGCCGAGGCGTGACCGGATGGCCGGAACATGCGGCCTCAGAAACGGATTGGTTTCCAGCTCGGCATCCAGGCGCGTGGGCAGCGTGGCCTTGTTGGCGGCGCGCAATTTCTCGACTTCGGCGGCGCGTGCCTGCAGGGCCTTGTTCTCCGGCTCGATCGTCAGCGCGAATTTGGCGTTGGCGACCGTGTACTCGTGTCCGCAGTAGAGCTGTGTCGCCGGCGGCAGCTTGGCGACCTTCTGCAGCGAGCGCCACATCATCTCGGGCGTGCCCTCGATGATGCGTCCGCAGCCCATGGCAAAGACGGTGTCGCCGACGAAGGCAACGCCCTGAGAGGGGATATGATAGGAGATGTGGCCTGAGGTGTGACCGGGCGTTTCGAGCACCTGAACCTCGGACGCCCCGAACGCGAAGGTGTCGCCTTCGCCGACGAGCCGGTCGAGGCCCTTGATCTTGCTGGCTTCGCCCTTGGGCCCCAGAACGGTACAGCCCGTCTCGGCCTTGAGCGGCAGCACGCCATCGGTATGATCCGCATGATGATGGGTGACGAAGATGTGTGTGAGCTTCCAGCCGGTCTCGGCCAGCGCGCGACGCACGGCATCGGTTTCGGGCGCGTCGATGGCAGCCGTCAGGTTGGCCGCCGGATCGTGAATGAGGACGCCATAGTTGTCGCTGCGGCACGGGAATTGATGAACGGTTAGGGTCGACATGGCCGGACTCCTGACAGACAGATGAAGTTGGCCGAACCTAACAGCCAAGGTGGCGATTTCAAACGCCTGCCGCCGCATTGAATTTCGTGCACTATGGCGGCGGCCCGTGTGACGCTGGTCAAGCAGGGACAGATGCATCCCGATGTGGTCGAATTGCGCGACTTTTACGCCCGGCCTCTCGGAGGCATGGTGCGGCGTCTGCTCGTGCATCGCATCCGGGCCCGCTGGCGCCGCACCAGCGGCGCAACGCTCATGGGGCTCGGGTTTGCGACGCCGTTTCTCAGCGCGTTCCGCGGCGACGTGCTGCGGCTCGGCGCCTTGATGCCCGCACAACAAGGCGCGCTGCTGTGGCCTGCAACGGGGCCCGTGCACTCGGTTCTCGTCGAAGAGGAAACATTGCCGCTGCCCGACGCGAGCGTGGACAACCTGCTGGCGGTGCACTGCCTGGAAGCCAGCGAACGGGTGCGCCCCCTCCTGCGGGAGATGTGGCGCGTGCTGAAGCCGGAGGGGCGCCTGCTGATCGTGGTCCCCAACCGGCGCGGCGTGTGGGCGCGGATGGACAACACGCCCTTCGGCCACGGCAGACCTTACAGTCCGGGACAACTCGAGCGCCTGCTGGCCGATGCGCTATTTACGCCGGTCGAGTGGGGAGCGGCCTTGTATCTGCCGCCGATCGACCGGCCCCTGGTGCTGCGATCGGCGATGGCGATGGAGCGGCTGGGGGCGCGGCTGTGGCCCGCGTTCGCCGGCGTCATCATCGTCGAGGCCAAGAAGGAGCTGATGGCGCCGATCGGCAAAGGCTCGCGGGCGCGCGTGCTTGAAGAGCTGGTGCCAGCGCGGGGCGCACCGGCTGTGTTCTCCGAGACGAGTCCGCGGCGGAGGCTGGAACCAACCACCCGCCGCAGTCACTAGAGCTGCCGCAGTCACTAAAGCTATTGAAGCATCTTCTTGGCTTCAGCAGCCGTCTTCGACAAGCACAGGGCATCGTTCTTGATTTCATCGACCATGCCGAGGTCGAGGTAGTGGTGCTCGCCGCCGGCTGCAGGGTCCGACCGCGTCAGCTTGTTGCGGTTGCCTTCCACGCGATCCACGGTGCCCACGTGGCTGCCGTCGGAGCCCTTGATTTCCATGTGCTCTTTGATCTGAGACGCATTGATCATCGACTGATCCTTTCTTGAAGTAGATTTAACCGCGACGCAGTTCGCGCCCGTGGCCGGATAACGGCGCGAACAGCGCATCGTTCCGGGCGCAAGCGCCGGAACTCGCCCGCATAGACATGGACTTTGAGTGGATGTCAGATCGAGGGGCGGCGCGTCATCTGGAACACGGCCTTTTCCCCGAGCAGATTGTGCACGGTCAGCGGGATCCAGGTTCCCAGCTTCTGGCCCGAGCTGTTGAACGCCACCGCGCGCTCCACGCTCGCACCCAGAATGCCGCACAGGTCCGAGAAGTCCTTGATCGAGCACAGATGCCCGTCCGGGCTGATGTACCAGGGTTCCGGCAGGTTCTCCGTGATCGGCATGCGGCCGGTGAACAGCAGCTGCGTTCTGATGCGCCAGTGGCCGAAATTGGGGAACGAAACGATGGCGTGCTTGCCGATACGCAGCAGATTCTGGAGCACGGCCCGGGGATAGCGCGTCGCCTGAATGGTGAGCGAGAGGATGGCGTAGTCGAAGGCCTGATCCGGGTAGTCGTTGAGATCGCGGTCGGCGTCGCCCTGGATGACCGACAGCCCGCGCACCACGCAGGCGTTGACGCGCTCGCGGCTGATCTCCACGCCGCGTCCATCGACGTTCTTGGTCTCGGTCAGGAGCTGAAGCAGCGCACCGTCGCCGCAGCCGACGTCAAGGACCCGGGAGTTGGGGGCGACCATTTCCGCGATGAGCAGATGATCGACGCGAGCCGGCAGCACCGCGTGGCGTTCGCGCGCAAGCATCAGGCGGGCTCCCGCGCAGGCCGCAGGTCGAGCTTGCGCGCGGCGGCATTGAGGAAACCCGTCACAGTCGCAAACAGCTCCGGCTCGTCGAGCAGGAAGGCGTCGTGGCCCTTGTCGCTTTCGATCTCGACGAAGCTGACATTGGCTGCGACGGCATTCAAAGCCTGGACGATCTCGCGGCTTTCGCGTGTCGGATAAAGCCAGTCGCTGGTGAAGGACACGACGCAGAACCGGGTCTTGGTGCCCCGGAACGCATTGGCCAGCACGTCGCCGTGCTCGGCGGCGAGGTCGAAATAGTCCATGGCGCGCGTGATGTAGAGGTAGCTGTTGGCGTCGAACCGGTCGACGAACGACGAGCCCTGGTGCCGCAGATAACTCTCGACCTGGAAATCGGCGCTGAACGAGAACGTCTTGCGGTCGCGATCCTGCAGGCTGCGGCCGAACTTGCGGTGCAGCGCCTCTTCCGAGAGGTAGGTGATGTGCGCGGCCATGCGTGCGACGGCAAGACCGCGGCGCGGCACCTTGCCTTCGTCGAGGTAGCGGCCGTTGCACCAGTCGGGATCGGCCATGACGGCCTGGCGGCCGACCTCGTGAAAGGCGATGTTCTGTGAGGAGTGCCACGCCGCGGTAGCGATGGGCACAGCCGTGGCCACACGGTGACCGTGACGGGCCGCCCAATCGAGCACCTGCATGCCGCCCATCGATCCGCCGACCACGCAGAACAGCCGGTCTATGCCCAGATGATCGATGAGGCGAACCTGCGCATTGACCATGTCGCGAACGGTGATGACGGGGAAGTCGAGGCCGTAGACCTTGCCCGTGCGCGGGTTGATCGACGCGGGGCCGGTGGAGCCCATGCAGCCGCCGAGAATATTGGGGCAGATGACGAAGAAGCGATCCGTGTCGATGGGCCTGCCAGGCCCGATCATCACCTCCCACCACCCGGGCTTGCCGGTGATCGGATGCTCGCTGGCGACGTACTGGTCGCCGGTCAGCGCATGGCAGACCAGCACGGCGTTGGATTTTTGCGCGTTGAGAACGCCGTAGGTCTCGTAAGCCGTGCGAAACGGCGCCAGGGCCTGCTGGCAATCGAGTTGCAGCGGCTCGCTTTCCGGAAAATCGACGAATTGGCTGCTGGGCCGCTCGGCTTCGGCCACACGTGCCTCGACACTCGGATCGAAGCCCGCTTGAACGGGCGTGTTCATTCCGCACTACTCCGACCTGGCTTCAGGCGACGGAAGATGATGGGACGCTCAACGGCCGCGCACGTACGGCACGGCGAGGTTTCTAAAATCAGGACGGTTAGCTAGGCCGTCACACGGGAAAGTCAATCTTTTCTTTGATTTCAGGCGGTGACATGCCTATCACTCTGTCCTCCCGAGCGCCCCGTTCACACAGAGACCCACCATGTCGAATAGCGCCCCTGTGCCCAAGCCGGGCATCCTGGATATCAACGCCTACGTGCCGGGCGAAAGCGTGGTGCCGGGCGGCCTGAAGCCGATCAAGCTGTCCTCGAACGAGACGCCGCTGGGGCCGAGCCCGAACGCCATCGCCGCGTACAATGCCGTGGGCGCGAGCCTGGAGCGCTATCCGGACGGCGCGTCGACGGACCTGCGCAAGGCCATCGGGCGAGCCTATGGGCTGAACCCGGATCGCATCATCTGCGGGTGCGGCTCGGACGAACTGCTGAACCTGCTGGCGCATGCCTATGTCGGTCCCGGCGACGAAGCGATTTTCACCGAGCACGGGTTTCTCGTCTATCGCATCGTGACGCTCGGCAACGGCGCGACGCCGGTGGTGGCGCCTGAGAAGAACCACACGACGGATGTCGATGCCATCCTGGCGCGCGTCACGCCGCGCACCAAGATCGTGTTCGTTGCCAATCCGAACAATCCGACCGGCACATATATTCCCTTCGACGAGATCCGGCGCCTGCGGCAGGGGCTGCCCGGCAACGTGCTGCTGGTGATCGATGCGGCCTATTGCGAATACGTGCGCCGCAACGACTACGAGGCCGGCATCGAGCTGGTGGCGACGACGGAAAATACGGTCATGACGCGCACGTTCTCGAAGATCCACGGGCTGGCCGCACTGCGTCTGGGGTGGGCGTACTGTCCGCAAGCCGTCGCCGACGTGCTGAACCGCATCCGCGGCCCGTTCAACGTGACGGCTCCGGCGATCGCGGCGGGCATCGCGGCGATCGAGGACAAGGGCCACGTCGAGCGGTCCATCAGCCACAACGATGAATGGCTGCCTTGGATGACCGCGGAAGTGGAGAAGCTCGGCCTCAAGGTGACGCCCAGCGTGGGCAACTTCATCCTGATCCACTTTCCGGCCGGGGCGGAGCGCGGCGCCATCGCGGCGGACGAGTTCCTGAAGTCGAAGGGCATCATCATGCGGCGCGTCGGCGGATACGGGCTGCCCAATGCCCTGCGCATGACCATCGGCACGGCGGAGGAGAACCGCGCGACGGCCGCGGCGCTCGCCGACTTCATGCGGAAGGCAGGCGCATGAGCGAGCCCCTGTTCAACACCGTGTCGCTGATCGGCATCGGCCTCATCGGGTCGTCGATCAGCCACGGCATCCGGCGCGGCGGCTTGGCCCGGCGCATCGTCGGGTACGCCAAGACCGAGGCGACACGCAGCACGGCCCTGCGGCTCGGACTGATTGACGAAGCGTTCACAACCGCGGCAGACGCCGCCAACGGCGCGGACCTGGTGATCCTGTGCGTGCCGGTCGGCGCGTGCGGCGAGGTTGCGGCGGAGCTGGCGGGAAAGCTCAAGACGGGGGCGATCCTCACGGACGTGGGCTCGGTCAAGGGAGCGGTGGTGCGCGATGTCGGCCCGCACGTACCCGAAGGCGTGCATTTCGTGCCCGGCCACCCGATTGCGGGCACGGAGCATTCGGGCCCCGAGTCAGGCTTCGCCGAGCTGTTCGACGGGCGCTGGTGCGTCCTGACGCCACCGCCGGGCGCCGATGCAGCGGCCGTGGACCGGCTCAAGGCGTTCTGGGAAGCGCTCGGCTCGCAGGTCGAGATCATGGCGCCGGAGCATCATGACATGGTGCTGGCCATCACCAGCCACGTGCCGCACCTGATCGCCTTCAACATCGTCAATACGGCGGCGCATCTGGAGCGCGTCACGGCGTCGGAGGTCATCAAGTTCTCGGCCGGCGGCTTTCGCGACTTCACGCGCATCGCCGCATCCGATCCGACCATGTGGCGCGACGTATTCCTGAACAACAAGGCCGCGGTCATCGAAATGCTGGGACGCTTCACCGAGGACCTGACGGCGCTGCAGCGCGCCATCCGGTTCGACGACGGCGAGGTGCTGTTCCGCCTGTTCGGCGAGGCGCGCGAGCTGCGCCGGGGCATCATCCAGGCTGGCCAGGACACGGCGGCAGCCGATTTCGGCAGGCCGCATGGCCCGGCGCAGACGGCAGCACCGTCACCTGCAAAGACGGCAGGCGGGGCCTGAGAACGAGGGTGACCACGGCCGGATGTCAGAGGAGCAAGCATCGCGCCGCGTCCAGAGCCACGACATCTGGATCTTCGGTTACGGATCGCTGATGTGGCGGCCGGGCTTCGCCCACGAGGAAGCCCGGCACGCGCGGCTGACGGGCTTTCAGCGTTCGTTCTGCATCTACTCGACGCATCATCGCGGCACCGAGGCGCGTCCGGGGCTCGTGCTCGGCCTTGATCGCGGCGGGGTGTGCGAGGGCATCGCTTTCCGGGTAGCGGCCGGCCACAGCGTGGATGTGCTTCATTATCTCCGCGACCGGGAGCTCGTCAGCGGGGTGTATCGCGAGGTCACCGTCCCCATAGACATCGAAGGACCCGGGGGCCACGTGCGGGCGATAGCGTTCGTCGCCGAGCGGGCGCATCCGAGTTATGCCGCGGCGCTGCCCCTCAGCGGCCAGGCGCGGCTGATCCGCGGGGCGCGCGGCCTTTCAGGCGCCAACCTCGACTATTTCATCAACACCATGCGGCATCTGGGCGAGCTTGGTATTCGCGAGCGCGCGCTGGAGCGGCTGCTGGCGCTGACCGGTTCGCATTTCGCCCGGGCGCCGGGAGCGCCTTTGGAGAGTCCGCGTGTCGCGGCCCTGCAGCAGGCGTGCCGGGACAAGGCTCCGAAGTTCCGCAGGCTGCGCCCGGGGGATCGCAGCCGGTTTTCCTACCGCCGGTACATGTACGACTAAAGCCCGGCGCGCAGGGGGCCGGGCCAGAAGCAGGCTGAGTTAGGATTGAATGGGGATCAGTGGCAAACGGCGGGTGCGCGATTGCTGTCCAAACCAGCCGCAATGTCGAACTCGATCTGCGCGCGCTCCGTCTCCGTGCGGGCCATCACGAACAGATGGACCTCGTCGGCTCCGAGCACCGCGCCTTCGTGGCGGATGCGGGCCAGGTTGAGCGACTGGGATGCTTGCTCCGTGCGACCGGTTTTCAGAACACGAAGCTGTCCATCGGCGCCGCGGCGCGCGAGGACATAGTTCACCTCAGGTACGCGAGGGCACTCGACAAGACTGTAGACGAGGTGCTGATAGCAACGTCCGGACGCGCCCTGCCACTCGACAAGCTGTGCCGCGGGACGGGTCAAAGCCTGGCGCCAGCCAAGGTGATTGCCGGTCTCGTGGATATTCGCAGAGATGTTTGGAGACAACCGCATCTTCCAGTTCCCGCGTAAGACCTTCAGCACGACTTACTTTGCATTGTTACAGAGTGTTTCAAGCGGAAATATGGCCCGCTCGCAGAGATTTGAAGGCAAACGCTCATACGCCGGTAGGGTTCCGGGATCAGCCCACGGCGTTGTGGACAACCCGCCTCAACCGCACTTCGAGTAGCCGCAATCGCGGCAGATCCAGCATCCGGACCGGAACATGAAGGCGGCCGCCTGACAGCGCGGACACCGCCGGGGCACCGGCTTTCGCACATTGCGGCGCTCCGCGCCCAAATCAGCAGACGGGCCCAGGGCTTCGCCGAGGACGGCCACCTCCTCCTCCAGTTCGTCCTCGCGGGACTGCTGCAGAAAACCGATGCGCAGCATGTGGGTCTCGATGACGCCGCCGATGGCGGCCAGCAGGCTCGGCACGTAGCGGCCGTTCATCCAGTGGCCGCCCTGCGGATCGAAGATGGCCTTCAACTCGTCGACTACGAAGGTGACGTCGCCGCCGCGGCGGAACACGGCGCTGATCATCCGCGTCAGCGCCACGGTCCAGGCGTAGTGCTCCAGGTTCTTGGTGTTGATGAAGATCTCGAACGGCCGCCGGCGCCCATCCCGCTCGATGTCGTTGAGGGTGACATAGATGGCGTGGTCGTTGCCGGCCCAGCGCAGCTTGTAGGTATAGCCCTCGAGCACGGCGTCCCGCTCGAGCGGCTTCGACATATAGACGACGTCGGCGTGGCGGTCGGGCGTGGACATGGATGAGGAGCGATCCTTGTCGGCTTCGGGCACGACGGCCAGAGGCGACGGCTTCGGCTCTGCCGGCACCGGATCGGCGCTCGCGAGAATGGACCCGGTCACGGCATTGGGCCGGAAGGTCGTGCAGCCCTTGAGGCCCAGCGCATACGCCTCGAGGTAGACGTCCTGGAAGGCCTCGAAGGAGAGATCTTCCGGACAGTTGATGGTCTTGGAAATGGAGCTGTCGACGTGCCGCTGAAGGGCCGCCTGCATCTCGAGATGCGCACGCGGTGACAGATCGGCGGTGGTGGTGAAGGCGGCTGGCAGCGGACGCTCGCGCCCGAACATGCGCCGGAACAGGGCGTGCGCGTAGTCCTCCACCTGCTCCTCGCGCACATCGTCGCCCGCGCCGCGCACGCGCCGCGTGTAGCGGAAGTCGAACACCGGCTCGACGCCGCTCGACACGTTGGCTGCGAGCAGGGAGATGGTGCCGGTGGGTGCGATCGATGTCAGGCAGCCGTTACGGATGCCGTGACGGGCGATGGCGTCGCGCACATCATCAGGCAGGCGCGCAACGTTGGGTGAGGCCAGAAACGGCGCGGCCTCGAACAGCGGAAAAGCGCCTTTCTCGGCAGCAAGATCAGCGCTGGCGCGATAGGCCTCGCGCTCGATCGCGGCCATCCAGTGCTCGGCGCGCGCGACGGCCTCCGGCGTGCCATAGGGGATGCCGCACATGATGAGCGCGTCGGCGAGTCCGGTGACGCCGAGGCCGATACGGCGCTTCGCCTTGGCTTCCCGGC
>JBKKCB010000209.1:0-6660 GCA_046713545.1 Hyphomicrobiaceae bacterium
CAGGGCCTTGATGACCATTTCGGCACCGGTCATTGTCCGCGCCATCGTCTTCTCCAGATCTCAGATGCCGATGAAAAAACCCGACAGGCCCTCGGTGTGCACCCCGTTATGCACGGGCGGGGCTGTCATTCCGAAGTCGCGTCCTAACGGCACCAGAATCCCAGGTCAATCCTAATAATCAATAAAACACCCAAAATTGAATATATATCGTTGTTTTATTGCTATATGTGGTGCTTCCAAGCACTCATATGTCTTCTGATCCACGTAAGCTGGCGACGCACGTAGTGCCGCGTGTCCTGTTTGGCACGGGCAATCGCTGCACTTTCGTCGAGCTGGCCAGACAGCATCAGCAGCAGGGGACGCACCCCCACCGCCCGCATCGCGGGCAGCATAGGGTCGAGATCGAGCGCCAGCAGCCGCCGCGCCTCCTCCAGGCCGCCGGCCGCCAGCATGCTGTCGAAGCGGGAATCGCACAGCGCGAACAGCTCTTGCTGGTCGCGCATCACGAGGAGGCGTTCGGTCTCGTCCGCGACGAGCAACGGCGTGCCGGCGCGTGTCTGCCAGACCGCAAGCGACAGTCCTGTTGCCTCCAGCACCTCCAAAGCGCGGGTGATGCGTTGGGGATCCGTGGGGCGCAGGCGGGCGGCCATCTCGGTATCCTTGCCCGCCAGTACCGTGTGCAGCCCGGCGGCACCGAGACGCGCAGCTTCGGCGCGCCAGTGTGCCCGGATGTCCTCGGGGATGGCGGGTACGGGCGACAGCCCCTCGAGCAGGGCTCTGAAGTAAAGCCCCGTGCCGCCGACGATGATCGGCCGGCGGTCCTCGGTACGGGCCTGATCCAAGGCCCGCCGGACATCCTCGAGCCAGCGGCCAACCGAGTAGGCCTCGCGCGCCGGCACATGGCCATAAAGCGCATGCGGGACGCGCGCCTCGTCCTCGGCATCGGGCCTGGCCGTCAGGATCGCCAGATCGCGATAAACCTGCATGGAATCGGCGTTGATGACGATGCCGCCATGGCGCTCCGCCAGGATCATCGCGAGCTTCGACTTGCCGCTTGCCGTGGGTCCGGCGATAAGGATCGGGCGCTGCGCCATCATCGCTCCTTCTAGCGCAGCCGGGCGTCCGCGGCGAGGCGCCTGCAGACGAGGTTGCATGTCCCAAAGCTTGAGCCATGTTGTCGTTTTGACCGGACCGCCCGGCGGCAACGCCATCGATGGCAGCATCCTGGCCGCAGTCCGCGACGTCCTTGCAGGCCCGCAGGGCGCGCAGGAACAATGGCTGTCCACCGGTGACGCCTGGCAAGCCACCGTCATCGCAAGCGACGCCGTCCTGTTGCGCGCTACCGTTGCCGCAGCCCTCGCCCGATACCCCATCGACGTCAACATCGTGCCCGCGGACATCGCCTCGCGGCGCAAGAAGCTGCTGGTCGCCGATATGGAGTCGACCATCATCGAGCAGGAATGCCTGGACGAGCTGGCCGGTTTTGCCGGAGTGCAGGAGCAGATTTCCGGGATTACGGCACGCGCCATGCGCGGCGAGCTGGACTTCGAAGCCGCTTTGAGGGAGCGCGTCGCTTTGCTCGAGGGCCTCGATGCGGACCTGCTCCAGCACGTCTACGACCGGGTGACGCTGATGCCGGGCGCCGAAATGCTGGTGAAGACCATGCGCAGCCATGGCGCCACGTGCGCCCTGGTGTCAGGCGGCTTCACGTTCTTCACCCAGCGCATCGCCGCGCGCCTCGGCTTCGACCTGCATCGGGCCAACACGCTCGATGTCGCAGGCGGCAAGCTTGCCGGCACCGTCGCGGTTCCCATTCTCGGGCGCGAGGCAAAGCTGCGGGCCCTTCAAGAGCTGACAACAGCCGGCGGATTGCAGCCCAGCGAAACGCTTGCGGTCGGCGACGGGGCCAACGACCTGGCCATGATCGAGGCCGCCGGCCTTGGGGTCGCCTTCCGCGCCAAGCCGATCCTCAGCCAGCGCGCGGCGGCCTCCATCATACACGGCGACCTGACCGCGCTGCTCTATCTGCAGGGTTTTCGGCGGGAAGACTTCGCTGCGGCCGATTAACGGCGGCCGCATACGGGCGTTCGGGGTGATTTTGCCTGCAGTTTGGGCAACGTGCCTTCATCTTGGCAGAACACGCCGCTTGCGCCTTCTTTTTGTGCGACGCATTCTTGATGGGCAAAACTCAGGGGAGAGCAGCCCGCATGGGCCCAGTTGCGGCCTTCGACGAAATGCGGATGCCGGACGGCACGATCCGCGCCGGATATGAACAGGTTGCGCGCTGGCTCGAAGCTGCTCCACCCGATGTGCTCGCCAGCCGTAAGGCAGAAGCAGAGCTGTTCTTCCGCCGTATCGGCATCACCTTCAACGTCTATGGCGATGCCCAAGGCACCGAGCGCCTGATTCCGTTCGATATCATTCCGCGAATTCTCGCCGCCCATGAATGGGATCATCTGGCGAAAGGGCTGGAGCAACGCGTCAACGCCCTCAATGCGTTCATCGGCGACGTCTACGGCACCCGCGAGATCATCAAGGCCGGCGTCGTGCCCGAGGACCTGGTGCTGCGCAATCCGGCATTCCAGCCGGAGATGACACGCGTCGAGCCGGTTGGCGGAATTTACGTGCACGTCGCCGGCATCGATGTGGTGCGGGTCGACGCCGATACCTTTTATGTCCTCGAGGACAATGCACGGACGCCCTCGGGCGTGTCCTACATGCTGGAAAACCGCGAAGCCATGATGCGTTTGCTGCCGGAATTGTTCGGCCAGCTTCGCATCGCGCCGATCGACAACTACCCCGACAATCTCCTGAAGACGCTCCGCTCTGTGGCGCCGCGCGCCAGCTCGGGCGAGCCCAACGTCGTCCTGCTGACGCCCGGGCCGTTCAATTCGGCCTACTACGAGCATTCTTTCCTCGCCGACAAGATGGGCGTCGAGCTCGTCGAGGGGCGTGATCTCTTCGTGCGCGAAAACATCGTCTACATGCGCACGACGCAGGGACCGCAGCGCGTCGACGTCATCTACCGGCGGGTCGACGACGAATTCCTCGATCCCATGGCCTTCAACCCCGCGTCCGTGCTGGGCGTGCCGGGACTGCTCTCGGCCTACAAGGCCGGCAACGTCACCGTTTCCAATGCGATCGGCACAGGCGTCTGCGACGACAAGGCCATCTACAGCTACATGCCCGAGATCGTGAAATTCTACGGCGGTGCCGAGCCCATTCTCAAGAACGTGCCGACGTGGCGGTGTCGCGAAAGCGACTCGCTGAAGCATGTGCTCGCCAATCTCGATGAGCTCGTCGTGAAGGAAGTGAACGGCTCCGGCGGCTACGGCATGCTTGTGGGACCGCATGCCTCCAAGGACGAACTGTCGACGTTCGGAGCCAAGCTGAAGGCGAGGCCCGACAATTTCATCGCGCAGCCCACGTTGGCGCTCTCGACGGTTCCCTGTTACGTGGACGGCGGCGTCGCCCCGCGCCACGTGGACTTGCGGCCTTACGTCCTGTCGGGCGCCGATCGCGTGCGCATCGTGCCGGGCGGCCTGACAAGGGTGGCGCTCAAGAACGGTTCGCTCGTCGTCAACTCGTCGCAAGGCGGTGGCACGAAGGATACCTGGGTGGTGGACGCGTAAGCATGCTCTCGAGGATGGCCGACAATCTGTACTGGCTTTCGCGCTACATGGAGCGCGCGGAGAACCTCGCGCGCATTCTCGACGTGGCCCAGCGTTTGTCGGGGCTGCCGTCGGCCTACGCGGGAGCGTCAAACGAGTGGGAGTCGGCGATCGCGACCGCGGCCTGCGCCGAATCGTTCTTCAACACGTATGAGGAGGCGACGCGAGAGAACGTGATCGCCTTCATCGTTTCGGACGATGCCAATCCGACATCGATACGGGCCTGTCTGGAAACGGCGCGCGCCAATGCACGCGCTGTCCGCACCGCCATCACCGGCGAGATGTGGGAGGTCGTCAACGGCGCCTGGAACGACATGCAGCCGGTCAATCTGGCGTCGATGTCGCCGAGCCAATTGGCGGGTTTTCTTCAGAGCGTGAAAGAAACGTCGCTGCGCTTCGATGGCGCGGCGTATCGCACGATGCTGAGAACCGACCATTTCTGGTTTCAGCGCCTCGGCACCTTTGTCGAACGCGCCGACAACATCGCGCGCCTGCTCGACGTCAAATATCACGTGCTGCTGCCCGAGTGGGAGCCGGTCGGCGGCGGCCTGGACTACTTTCAATGGTCGTCGATCCTGAGATCCGTTTCGGCCGTGACGTCGTACCACTGGGTCTATCGTGAAAACATCCGGCCGTGGCTGGTTGCCGACTTCCTGATCCTGCGGCCGGAGCAGCCGCGCTCGCTCATCTCGTGCTATGCGTCGCTCAACGACTTCCTCGACCGGCTCGCGGACGGCTACGGGCGTCAGGGCAAGGCGCAGCGCCTGGCGCGCGCCACCTACGCGCGGTTGCAGAACTCGGAGACCGAGACCATCTTCCAATCCGGCCTGCATGAGTTCCTGACCGAGTTCATTGCCGAGAACAACAGGCTCGCCGGCGCCGTGTCCGAACAGTATCTGTCCTGAGACCGGAGATACCGTGCGTATCAAGGTGCTCCACGAGACGGTCTACTCCTACGGCTTTCCGGCCCGGTCCGCCTTGCAGCTCTTGCGCATGACACCCCGCAGCTTCGACGGGCACTTCGTCCGCCACTGGCGCGTCGAGATCGATACCGATGCGCGCCTTGACCGCGACGAAGATGCCTACGGCAACATCACCCACATGGTTTTCATCGAGGGGCCCGTCGACAGCGTCCGTGTGACGGTCGAGGGCGAAGTCGATACCTCAGATACCGGCGGCGTCGTACGTGGCACTGTGGAACGGCTGCCGTTGCCGCTCTACAAGCGCGAGTCTGCCCTGACGATGACGACACCGGCGCTCCGGTCATTGGCCGACGACATCGGGACGCCCGACCAAGCGACCCACCTGGCCGCCCTGCACAGGCTCATGACCGAGATCAACCGCAACATGGTCTTCATGATCGGGACGACAACCATCGCCACGACGGCAGACGAGGCCTTCAAGGCGCGACGGGGTGTATGCCAGGATTTTGCGCACGTCTTCGTCACGGTCGCGCGCGCCCTGGACATTCCGGCACGCTACGTCAGCGGCTACTACCTGCGGACGGATCGGGCGGACCAGGATGCCGGCCATGCCTGGGCCGAAGCCTATATTGCCGATCTTGGCTGGGTGGGTTTTGATCCGGCGAATGGCGTCTGCACCACCGACCGCTATGTGCGCGTCGCAACCGGCGCCGATTATCTCGAAGCTGCACCGATACGGGGCGCGCGCATCGGAGGCGCGGACGAGACGTTGGCGGTGGCCGTGAACGTGGCCCAGGGCCGCGGCATCATCGAGGGATGAGCCGCGTTGGAGCCAGGATGGCCCGGCAAGGAGAAGACAGATCGATGACGTATGCCGTCGGGATTCTCGTGCAGGACGGCCTGGTCATGATGGCCGATACGCGCACCAACGCGGGGCTCGACAACATTTCGACCTACCGCAAGCTGCACGTGTTCGAGCGGCCCGGCGAGTTCGTGTCGGCCCTCGCCACCGCTGGCAATCTGTCCATCAGCCAGTCGATCGTCTCCCACCTGCGCGAGGGCCTGTACGACGAGGCCACCGGCGAGCGCGAGCGGCTCGCCGATCAAACCAGCCTGTTTGCCGCGGCCCAGCTCGTCGGCCGCGCCATCCGCAAAGTCTTCGAAACGGACGGCGATGCGCTGGAACAGCATGCTTCGTCATTCGACGTTTCAATGCTGTTCGGAGGACAGGTCAAAGGACACCAGCCGCGCCTGTTCATGCTCTACAAGGCCGGCAACTTCATCGAGGCGACGACGGACAGCCCGTTCCTCCAGATCGGCGAGCACAAGTACGGCAAGCCGATTCTCGACCGTGCCGTGACCTACACAACAGAGCTGTACGACGCGCTCAAGCTCGGGCTCATCTCGATGGATTCGACCATGCGGTCGAACCTCGGCGTCGGCCTGCCGGTCGATTTCGTCCTCTTGAGGCGCGGCACGTCGGCCTGGGAAGTCAACCGCCGCATCGAGGCTGGCGAGCCCTACTTCCACGACCTGCGCGAACGCTGGTCCTATGCCCTGCGCAAAGCCCACATGGACATCCCGCGCCCGCCCTACGGCCCCGAATGAGGCTATCGGAGCCAAGTCAAGTCAACGAGGCGCTTAACTCCCTCTCCCACGGGAGAGGTGGAGCGCTATCTGCAGGGCAGAGTCATGCAGCCGCATCCAGGATCATGTCGGCTGCCTTCTCTGCGATCATGATCGTGGGCGCGTTGGTGTTGCCCGACGTCGTGACCGGCATGATCGACGCGTCCACGACCCTCAATCCCGCCACGCCGTGCACGCGCAGCTCGGGATCGACCACAGCCATCCGGTCGGTGCCCATCTTGCAGGTGCCGACCGGGTGATACACCGTGCTGCCGTTGCGATAGGCGTAGTCCAGCAACTCGTCGTCCGTCTGCACGTCCTTGCCGGGGAACGCCTCCGCGCCGCCACACGCGGCAAAGACCGGCGCATTCAGGATCTGGCGTGACAGCTTGAGCACGGCGATATGCGCCGCGCGGTCCTCCTCGTGATCGAGATAGTTC
>JBKKCB010000210.1:0-17708 GCA_046713545.1 Hyphomicrobiaceae bacterium
TGGATGCTCGGGACAAGCCCGAGCATGACAAAAAGGGAGGAAACCTGATGCGCGCCGCAGTCCTGACGGAAGTCAACAAACCCCTGCAGATCCTGGACCTCGCGCAGGAAGGCCCCAAGGCTGGCGAGGCGCGGGTGAAGGTGAAGGCTGCCGGCATCTGCATGAGCGACTGGCACATCATGATCGGCGATTGGCCGCTGCCGCTGCCGATGGTGCTCGGCCATGAGGCCGCGGGCGAGGTGGTCGAGGTAGGGCCCGGCGTTACGAACGTGAAGAAGGGTGACCACGTCATCTTCTCGTTCCGCCCGCACTGCGGGCATTGCAAGTACTGCTCGAAGGGCCGCACGGTGCTCTGCATCGGCCACAACGACACGCCGCGCTGGCTGATGCACGATGGCACGGCACGCGTGCGCCTCAATGGCGAGCCGATCAATCAGATGGCACGTATCGGCACCTTCACGGAGTATTCCGTCTGCCCGGCCGAGCAGCTCGTGCCGGTGCGCAAAGATCTGCCGTGGACGCACGCCGCAATTATCGGCTGCAGTGTGGCGACCGGCGTCGGTGCCGTGATCCGCCATGCCAATGTGGAGGCGGGATCGAGCGTGCTGGTGGTCGGCTGCGGCGGCGTCGGCCTCAATGTGGTGCAGGGCGCCAAGCTCGCAGGCGCGGGCAAGATCATCGCCTGCGACCTGCTGGACAACAAACTCGACTTCGCCAAGCAGTTCGGCGCGACGCACACGATCAACGGTAAGCGGGAGAACGTCATCGAGCGCGTGATGGAAATCACGGGCCTAGGTGTCGACTACGCCTTCGATGCCATCGGCACCGAGGGCACGATCGTGCAGATCGTCGATGCGCTGGCGCCGGCTGGCCATGCCGTGATCGTCGGTATCCCGTCGTTCGCGACCAAGGCGCCGATCACGCCCTACCAGATGGTCTACAGCGAGAAGACGGTCTCCGGCACCTACTACGGCTCGGTGCGGCCCAGCGTCGATTTCGGCATTCTGGCCGACCTCGACATGGAGAAGCGCATCAATCTCGACAGCCTCATCAGCCGGACCTACAAGTTCGACGAGATCAACGAGGGCTTCCAGTTGATGGCGCAGGGCGCCGTGGCACGCGGCGTGATCACGTTCGATTGAGCGCGGTATGCATAAAGCTCGGAGAGGGCTCCCGGAAAGACAGATGTCAGAGATCAAAAACACGGGCTTGAAAACCATCTCCCTCACGCTGCCGGCGTCGACCGAGGATTTGCGGGCGCTGGAGATCGGGACGGTCGTGTACCTGACCGGCCGCGTCTTTACCGCACGCGAAGGGGTCTACAAGCGCGCGGTGGAGGATGGCATTGGCCTGCCCGTGCCGCCGGCGGAATTGGGCACGGCCAACTTTCACTGTTCGCCGGCCGCCGCCGTCAATGCGGACGGCAGCTTCACCGTCGGCGCGGTGACGGCGACCGCTTCGTTCCGCTTCGCCAAGTGGCTCGACGGCTGGTTCGGAGTGTCGGGCTGCAACGTCATCATCGGCAAGGGCGGAATGACGAGCGAGATCTACAAAAACAGCTTCGTGCCCAACAACGCCATCTACCTGACGACCGTAGGCTATGGCACGGGGGCGTTGCTGGGGCGCGGCATCAAGAATGTCGTCGCGGCACACTGGCTCGATGAATTGGGCCTTGCGCAGGCCATCTGGGTGCTGGACGTGGCGAAGTTCGGCCCCTTCCTGGTCGAGAGCGATCTCGACGGAAATTCGCTGTTCGAGCGGGAGAACGCCAAGATCGCCCCGGGCCTGGAGAAACTTTACGCCGGGACGAAGCCGGCCACCCTGCGCCGCTTCGGCGAAACCGACGACAAGACCGACGAAGTCATATGAAAAAAGGCGCGGTCGTCAGACCGCGCCCAGGGCACTGCACCATGAATTGACGTTATGGCGCGTTGCGCTGAAGGCGCCGGAAGGAGCGCCGATCACCGCGATAACTATTGTAGTATTGGCGCCGCGGACCGTCGTAATAACGGGAATAGGACGGGCGATACCCGTCGTAGTAATAGGGGTCGGCATAGCGATAGCGGGGGCCATAATCGTAGTCGTACCCGGGACCGACATAGATCCCAAATCCTTGGGTTTTGTGCACGGCAGCCGGTTCGGTTGCTGGCGTCGGGACTGACGGAACCGCGTGGGCTCCCATAGCCGTTATGGCAACGGTTCCCGCTGCCATAAACGTTGCATAGATCATCTTTTGCATGTCTCGCTCCTGGCGAATAGGCCTCGGGTTTACAACGCGCTCATACCCAGACTGTTCCCTGGGCGTCCTCCCGGCAGGCTCGCCGCAACCGATTTGCCCGAAAGTCGAGCCTTTCCTGCGGAAACTTCATGCTGCGGATGTTTGACTTGCCCCTCAGCCCGTCATCTAATTCGCCCTGGGTGAGCAAAGTAGTGCCTGCGACCGGCCCTGGCTGCCAATCCGTCACCTGCAGCAGTCAGCGCGCCGTCACAACGGGAGGTGAATGTTCATGAGTACGATGCGACGCGCGCTGTCGGCTTTTGCCGTTGCGGCCACAATTCCTTTATTTGCCGGCGATGCGCTGGCGCAGAAGACGCTTCGCTTCGTCCCCCACTCCGACTTGAAAATCCTGGACCCGATCTGGACCACCGCGTACATCACGCGCAACCATGGCTACATGGTCTACGACACCTTGTTCGGCATGGACGACAAGGGTGATATCAAGCCGCAGATGGTGGACAAGTACGACGTGAGCGCCGACAAGCTCACGCACACCCTGACATTGCGCGACGGCCTGATGTGGCACGACGACAAGCCCGTCACGGCCGAGGACTGCGTCGCTTCCATCAAGCGCTGGTCCGCGAAGGACTCCATGGGCCAGAAGCTCATGTCGTTTGTCGCAAGCCTGGAAGCGACCGATCCCAAGACGATCGTTATCAAGCTGAAGGAGCCAACCGGGCTCGTGATGTCGGCGCTGGGCAAACCGTCATCGAACGTGCCTTTCATGATGCCGAAACGGGTGGCGGAAACCGATCCCAACAAGCAGATCGAGGAGTTTATCGGTTCCGGCCCGTTCGTCTTCATGAAGGACGAGTGGAAACCGGGCGACGCGATCGTCTATTCGAAGTTCGCCAAGTACAAGCCGCGCTCGGAGCCGCCGTCAGGCACCACCGGTGGCAAGATCGTGAACGTCGACCGCGTGGTGTGGCGCCCGATACGGGATCATCAGCAGGCCGTCAACGCGCTGCTTGCCGGTGAGATCGACTACATCGAATCCCCGCCGCACGACTTGCAGGCCCTGATCAAGGCGGACAAGAACGTCTATCACGTCGAGTGGAACAAACTCGGCAACCAGTTCACGTTCCGCTTCAACACGCTACACAAACCGTTCGACAACCCGAAGATCCGGCAGGCCGTCTTTTACGCATTCAACCAGGAAGATTTCCTGAAGGCGGTGGTGGGAGAGCCGGAGTTCTACAAAGTCTGCAAAGCGATGTTCATCTGCGGCATGCCGTTCGCCACGGAAGCCGGAATGGAGGACAAGCTCGAGTCGAACTTCAAGAAAGCCCGCGAACTGCTGCAAGAGGCCAAGTACGACGGCACGCCGGTCGTCCTGATGCACTCGACCGACCTGCAGGTGCTGACCAACCTTGCACCAGTTGCCAAGTCTCTGATGGAGCGTGCCGGCTTCAAGGTCGACATGCAGTCCATGGACTGGCAGACGGTGGTGGCCCGGCGCGCCAAGAAGGACGCTCCCGATGCGGGCGGCTGGAACGCCTTCTTGACCTCGTGGGTCGCCGGCGACCTGCTCAATCCGGTCATGGCGGGATTTTTCAACTCCGCCTGCGACAAGGCCATGTTCGGATGGCCGTGCGACGAGCAGATCGAGAAGCTCAGAGACGACTTTGCCAAAGCGCTCGACGCAGACAAGCAAAAGGACATCGTGGCGGCGTTGCAGAAGCGCGTCGCCGAGTATCCGACCCACGTTCATTTGGGTCAGTGGTACAATCCCGGCGCACTGCGCAAGAATGTCGAGGGCGTGGTACCGGCACCTGCTCCCGTGCTCTGGAATATCTCGGTCAAGTAATCTCCCGACGATCGGCGCCGGCCCGGGCCACGTGCATGACGTGCCTGGGCTGGTACCGCCATTTGCGGAGTGCGAGATGACACCACGGACGGCTGAACGACTTCGATGCAGCAGCATGGGCACCCGCTCATGACCGGCTACATTCTGCGGCGGCTGCTGGCAACCATTCCGGTGATGGCGATCGTCGCCATCCTCGTTTTCCTGATGCTACGCCTGACGCCGTCGGACCCTGCGGCCATCATCGCCGGCGACTATGCCAACAGCGACCAGATCGAGCAGATCCGCAAGCGGCTCGGCCTCGATCAGCCGGTCATCAAACAGTTCGCCATCTGGATCACCGGCATGGCGCAAGGCGATTTCGGCGAGTCCTTCTTCTACAAGAAAAAGGTGGCCGACCTCATTCTCGAACGGCTGGAACCGACGCTGTCGCTATCGTTGCTGACCATCGTTCTTGCGGTCCTCATTGCCGTACCGTTGGGCGTGCTCGCCGCGCAGACGCATGGCACGTGGATCGATCGTATCGTCATGGGGTTCTCGGTGCTCGGTTTCTCCGTGCCCGTGTTCGTCGTCGGATACGTGCTGATCTATGTCTTCGCCATCCATCTCAACTGGCTGCCGGTGCAGGGCTACCAGCGTCTCGCCGACGGTTTCTGGGGGTGGCTCGAACGCCTGATCCTGCCGGCCCTCACGCTGTCCATCGTGTTCGTCGCCCTCATCGCCCGCATGACGCGCACCAGCGTCCTCGAAGTCCTGAACGAGGACTATATCCGCACGGCACGCGCCAAGGGGCAGACCGAGCTCAAGGTTCTCGTCCGGCATGCGCTCGCCAATGCCGCCGTGCCGATCCTGACCATCATCGGCCTGACGGTCGCGATCCTGATCGGCGGGGTCGTGGTTACCGAGTCCGTCTATACGCTTCCGGGACTCGGGCTGCTGACCGTCGATGCCGTGCTGGCGCGCGACTATCCCACCATTCAGGCCGTCATCCTGCTGTTCTCGCTGGCCTATGTCCTCATCAACCTGATGGTGGATCTGGCCTACACGCTGTTCGATCCGAGGATCCGGTATTGATGACCGCAACGACAGCCCCGGTAGCCGTGGCCCCGCAGCGCAGCATCTGGCGCGAGCTTCGCCGCAACACGAGCGTGATGATCGGCGGTGCGCTCGTCTTCGTCATGATACTGATGGGCCTGCTGGCGCCTTTGCTCGGCACGCGAGACCCGGCCGAGATCAATCCTTCCGTTCGCAACAAGACGCCGGGATTCGAAGCCACCATTCGCGACGATGAGGGCAAGCGCATCCCCGTCGTCTACCGCTTCGGCACCGACAGTCTCGGCCGCGACATCTACAGCCGCGTCGTGTACGGCGCACGGGTGTCGTTGGTCGTCGGTGTCACGGTCGCCGCCATCGCCGTCAGCATCGGTCTCGTGATCGGTCTCATCGCCGGCTATATCCGCTGGCTCGACAGTATCATCATGCGCGTCATGGACGGCCTGATGGCCATTCCGGAGATCCTGCTTGCCATCGGGCTGGTGTCGCTGTTCCGCACCGGCCTCCTCGCCGTCATCGTCGCCATCGTCGTTCCGCAGGTGCCGCGCGTCGTGCGTCTCGTCCGCTCGGTGGTGCTGTCGATCCGGGAAGAGCCGTACGTGGAGGCCGCGATCACCGTCGGAACGCCGACGCCGCTGCTGCTCGTGCGCCACGTGCTGCCCAACACGATGGCGCCGCTGATCGTGCAAGGGACCTTCATCTGCGCCTCGGCGATCCTGGTGGAGGCGATCTTGTCGTTCCTCGGCATCGGCGTGCCGCCCGAGACGCCGACCTGGGGCAACATCATGGCCGAGGGACGCACGTACTTCCGCATCCTGCCGCACAACATTCTGTATCCCGGCGTGTTTCTCGCCGTCACCGTGCTCGCCATCAACATGATGGGCGACGGCCTGCGCGATACGCTCGATCCCCGCTTCGCCAAACGGATGTGAGGAAAAACCCGTGAGCGCGAAGGTCCTCTCTGTCCGCTCCCTCACGGTGAAGCTGCCGGGCGGCGCCGATCGTGCCAACGCCATCGAGGACGTTTCCTTCGATGTGGGCGACGACGAGATCGTGTGTGTGGTCGGCGAGTCGGGCTCGGGTAAATCCGTCACAGCACAAGCCATCATGGGCCTCCTGCCAAAAAGAGATCTGGTGCCGACGTCGGGCGAAATCATCCTGCAGGGCGAGAACGTCCTGGACGCGACGCCCGCCCGCCTGCGCGCGCTGCGCGGCACGCGCATGTCGATGATCTTTCAGGAACCGATGACCGCGCTCAATCCGGTGCAGCGCGTCGGCGACCAGATCGGCGAAGTGCTGGAGATCCACACCGAGCTTGGCGCACGCGGGCGGCGCGATCGCGTGCTGGAGATCATGCGCTCCGTGCAATTGCCGCAGCCGGAGCTGATGATCGACGCCTATCCGCACCAGCTTTCCGGCGGCCAGCGTCAGCGCATCATGATCGCGGCGGCGCTCATCATGGACCCCGCACTCATCATCGCCGATGAGCCCACGACCGCGCTCGACGTCACCACGCAGGCGCAGATCCTGAAGCTCATCAAGGAGATGCAGGGGCGCCGCCAGACCGGCGTGCTGTTCATCACGCACGATTTCGGCGTCGTTTCCGAGATTGCCGACCGCGTCGTGGTCATGCAGTACGGCCGCATCGTCGAGCAGGGCACGCGCGAGCAGGTGCTCTCCAACCCCCGCGAGGCCTACACACAGATGCTGGTGGCGGCCGTGCCGAGCCTGGTGCCGCCGCGCCGCGCCACGGTGACCGGACCGGTGGCGCTCTCCACGCGGGGGCTGTCGAAGGTTTACGGCAGGCGCTCGATCTGGGGCAGCGGCCGCGTCGTAAAGGCCGCGCAGGATGTGTCGGTCGACATCCGCAAGGGTGAGACACTGGGCATCGTCGGCGAGTCGGGATCCGGCAAGACCACAGTGGCGCGCTGCATCGCCCGCCTGATCGAGCCATCCGCCGGGCAGATCCTGATCGGCAGTACGGACGTGGCCCACCTGCCAGAGCGCACGCTGCGTCCGCATCGCCGCAACATCCAGATCGTGTTCCAGGACCCCTACCGGTCGCTCAATCCGCGCCGCACAGTGGGGCGCGCCATTGTCGAGGGACCGATCAACTTCGGCGCGACGGAGGCGGCCGCACTCGAGAAAGCGCGCTCGCTGATGGGGCTGGTCGGCCTGTCGCCCGACGCACTCGACCGTTATCCGCACCAGTTCTCCGGCGGTCAGCGCCAGCGCATCTGCATCGCCCGCGCGCTCGCCATGGAACCGACGCTGCTGATCGCCGACGAAGCGGTCTCGGCCCTCGATGTGTCGGTGCAGGCGCAGGTGCTGCGACTGCTCGACGATGTGCGCAAGCGTTTCGAGCTGGCCGTGCTGTTCATCACGCACGATCTGCGCGTGGCCGCCCAGATCTGCGACCGCATCGCCGTGATGAAAGACGGCGTGGTGGTCGAGCACGGCACGACGGCCGACGTGTTTGCGGCCCCCAGGCACGACTACACCAAGGCGCTGTTCGAGGCCGCGCCTGGCCGGACCTTCGGCAACAGGCAGGCCGTGGTGGCGTGAGCCGGATTCCTCGTCTCGATGAATCCGTAATTTACTTCCCCTGAAACACGGGCTTGCGCTTCTCCATGAAGGCGCGGCGGCCTTCGATGTAGTCGGCGCTCTTGAAACAGATGTCGACCGCACCATTGATCTCGGCCATGTCGCGCGCGCTTTCATCCTTGGCGGCGGCGGTTGCAGCCATCTTGGCGGCCTTGATCGTGAGTGGGGCATTGGCCGCAATCGTGCTGGCGTAGGTGCGCACGTAGGATTCGAGCTCGGCGGCCGGCACGACGCGATTGACGAGGCCCATGAGCCGGGCATCCTCCGCCGAGAACTTGCCGGCGGTGTAAAAGATCTCCTTGGCAAACGACGGGCCCACCACCTCCACGAGCTTTTTCAATCCCGAGAAACGGTATCCGAGGCCCAGCTTGGCGGCGGGCACGGCGAAGATGGAATCGCTCGTGCAGATGCGGATATCCGTCGTCAGCGCCACCGACATGCCGCCGCCGACGCACACACCGCGGATCATCGAGATGGTCGGCTTGGTGGCGCGCGCGATGGCCTCGCTCGCGGCTTCGCTGGCGGCGTTGTAGGTGGCAATGGCCTCCTCGCTGCCGCGCTTCTCCTCGAACTCTGAGATGTCGGCGCCGGACACGAAAGCCTTGTCGCCCGCACCCGTGAGCACGATGACGCGCACGGCCGGATCGGCCTCGAAATCCGCCATGATCCTGGGGATGGCCTGCCACATCGCAAAAGACACGGCGTTGCGCTTCTCGGGCTGATTGAATGTCATCCAACCGATGCCGCCTTCCTTGCGCGCGATCATCTTGGGCGTGCCTGTGTCGATGTTCATGTCGTCATCTCCAGATCTGCGATATCGGCAGCGATTGCCGGTTGATGTTACTGACGCGCGAGGCCGACGATGCGGGCCAGCATAGCGCTCTCCGGACGGGCCAGCTCATCGACAATGGTAAAGTGGTTTGCCTCGGGCACAACCACGCATTCGGCCTTGACGCCGGCACGGCTCCAGGCCCCGGCGATGGCAAGGCTCTGGCGAATGAACTCCTGGCTCTCATTGCCCCCGGCCGCGGCAACGAAGGTTCGATCCCTCGGCGGGACCGGCCACAGAATGGGGCTCATCTCGCGCGCGCTGGCGGCATCGAGCTTGACCGCATCATTGATGCTGGTGCCGATCAGCGGCGCGAGATCGAAAACCCCACTCAGCGCATAGGCCGAGCGGACCAGGTCCGCCGGGACGCCGCCGACCTGGCTCCAGTCCGTGGCCAGCATGGCCGCGGCCAGATGACCGCCTGCCGAATGCCCCACCACGACCGGCCGCTCGTTCGTGCGTTCCCACACCGCCTTGAGGAAGCGCCGCAGTTCAGCGACGATGTCGGCAACTCTGACGGCCGGACACAGCGTATAGGACGGCAACGCGACGCTGACGCCGCGCGCGTTCAGCTCCCGGGCGAGAAAGATGTTGTCCTTGCGGTCGCCGCGCTGCCAATAGCCGCCGTGAATGAAAACGACCAACGGGGCGCTCCCGGTGACGCCCTTCGGGCGAAACAGATCGTAGCGCTGGCGTTCGGCGGGGCCGTAGATGAGATCGGGCTCCGCATTGGCAATCGGCAGGAAAGCTGCAGATTCCTTCTGCCTCCGAGCTTGGATCTCCGGGTGCTCGGGCACACGCCTGCGGTTGTTGTACTCGGCCTCGTAGTCGAGGGCAGGCATCACATTCTCCTTCACCACGCCAGTCCTCGACAGAGACGGTTCTCAACGCGCACGCGCATCCTCGCGGATCATGTCGGATGCCTTCTCGGCGATCATGATGGTCGGCGCGTTGGTGTTGCCCGAGATCATGTTCGGCATGATGGAGGCATCGACGACGCGCAATCCCGAGATCCCGCGGACACGGAGACGCTGGTCTACCACGGCTTTCGGATCCGAGCCCATCTTGCACGTGCCGCAGGGATGGAACACCGTGGCGCCCTTCTCCTTGGCAATAGCCAGCATCTCATCGTCGGTCTTGACGTCCGGCCCCGGCACCACCTCGCGCGTGAGATGCTGCCTGAACGCCGGCTGCTCGGAGATGCGCCTGGCCAGCTTCATGCCGTCGAGCGTCGCCTGGCGGTCGACATCCTCAGCCAGATAGTTGGCGACGATGGCCGGCTGGGCGGCCGCATCGGCCGAAGTGATATGCAGATGGCCGCGGCTCTCGGGACGCAGCACGCAGATGGACGACGTGACGCCCGAGAACGTATGCATGCCCTGGCCGGGACGTTCCGCCGACAGCGGCATGAAATGAAACTGGATGTCGGGCTCCTCCAGCTCCGGCCGGGTCTTGGCGAACAGGCCGACCACGCCGGCGCCGATAGTCAGGATCCCGCGCCGCCGCGATGCGTATTCGATGCCCGTCTTCAGCTTCAGCCACGGGTTGTTCCAGACGTCGTTGAGGCTGTGCTTGACGGACATCTCGTAGATGAAGCGCACCTGATAGTGGTCCTGCAGGTTCTCGCCCACGCCGGGCAAATCGTGACGGACGGTCACGCCGGCACTGTTCAGGACGCCTGGCTGGCCGATGCCCGACAATTCAAGGATCTGCGGCGAGCCGATGGCACCGGCAGCGAGCAGCACCTCGCGCCCGGCCTTGATGGTGCGCGGCTCACCGTTGACGCGGCATCGCACGGCGGTGGCGCGCTTGCCCTCCAGCGTGATGCCCTCGACATGCGCATGCGTGACGACATGCAGGTTGGGTCGATGCGATACCGGCTTCAGGTAGGCCATGGCCGTGGATGCGCGGCGGCCGTCGCGCGTGGTGAGCTGATAGTAGCCGACGCCCTCCTGCGATTTGCCGTTGAAGTCGCGCGTCTTGGGCACGCCGGCTTCGGCCGAGGCGGCGATATAGGCTTCGCACAGCGGATTGTGCATGCGCACGTCGGTGACAGCGAGCGGCCCGCCGCTGCCGTGCAACTCGTCGCTGCCGCGCTCCTGGTCCTCGGCGCGCCGGAAATAGGGCAGCACGTCCTTGTAGGCCCAGCCCTCGTTGCCGAGTTGACGCCAGACGTCGTAGTCGCGGGCCTGTCCGCGC
The DNA here is from genome assembly GCA_046713545.1 of Hyphomicrobiaceae bacterium. Classification (GTDB taxonomy): domain Bacteria; phylum Pseudomonadota; class Alphaproteobacteria; order Rhizobiales; family Hyphomicrobiaceae; genus CADEFX01. The sequence continues at coordinate 10,768 of JBKKCB010000210.1, forward strand.
ACGTAAAGCAGCCCGTTGATGGAACTCGAGCCACCGAGCACACGGCCTCGTGGCCACGGCACGACGCGTCCGCCCAGATGCGGCTCGGGTCCGGCGCCGTACTGCCACGTCACGTCCGGATTGAACATGGTGCGGAAATATCCGGCCGGAATATGAATCCATGGGTTGGTATCGCGGCCGCCGGCTTCCAGCAGGGCAACCGTGTTGCGACGGTCCTCGCTCAGCCGGTTAGCCAGCACGCAGCCGGCCGACCCCGCGCCGATGATGACGTAGTCGTAGCTTTCCTCGGACCCGTTCGTGGCCATTTCGCTCCCCTGGCGGCGTCTCACGGCACCGCATGACAATTCCCGACGTTTCGCGCGGAATGTTAGGGCCGCTCGGGCGCCCTGCCAACATTTGGGTTTTTGACGTCGCGCGACGGCGGCAGCACGCACCTCACCGCCGGATTGCCATCCATCCAGCGGCGCACGCGCGAGGCCGCACGCGCGGTGGTGGAGCCGGGGTTGCCCGCGTCACGGCCCAGCGGATCGGGCAGGGCTGCAGCCAGCCGTGCCGCTTCGTCTGCCGTCAGACGGGCAGCGCTCTTCCTGAAATGATAGCGTGCTGCAGCTTCGGCGCCGTACACGCCCGGGCCCCACTCGGCGATGTTCAGGTAGATTTCGAGAATACGCGCTTTGGACCAGACCAGCTCCGTGGCGTAGGTCAGGGGAATTTCCAGCGCCTTGCGCACGTAGCTGCGGGAATTCCACAGGAACAGGTTCTTCACCGTCTGCATGGAAATTGTGCTGGCGCCGCGCGGACCGTCTTGGCCGGCGCGGTCGAGGGCCAAGCCGATGGCTGTCCAATCGACGCCCCAGTGCCGGCAGAACTTGCCGTCCTCCGAGACGATGACCGCCTTGATCAGATTGGGCGAGATCGCCTGGAGGGGGACCCATTTGTGGTCAACCTCGTTGCCCAGCAGGGCCTCGCTCGCCATCAGCATCGACCCTGGCGGGTTGGCAACCTTGTAGAGAAACAGCAGAAACACAAAAAAGCCGGCCACGCTGACGACGACAAATCGCGCCAGCCGCAGCAAGCGGCGCGACAACGGCACGACGACGGACCGACGGGCCCCCGGACTTAGTTGCATATAGATGTTCGACATACGTTACGCGTTACCTGCGCAATGATACCCGACGCGCCGGCAACGGCCATCCCACAGTGCGACGAGGCTTACCACACCGATTGTCCAAGGCCGCTCCGGGTGTGTTTGGACATTCCGACCGAAATGAGTTTTTCTGAACGTCCATCCGAGTTTTTCGTTGCAACGCGGCATAGGTCAGCTATCCTGTCCTTTACGCGAACCGGCTGCCGTCTTCGGCCACTCCTGCCCCATACAAGGGATACAGCAGAAGAGGCGCCGGACGGGGTTCGCGAACGAGGGTAGACGAGCACCGCCTGGAAGACGCGCTGCGCACTTGCAACGAGAGCCGTGTCCGAACCGGAAGACACGCCCGCTGCAGGACATTTCGCCAGCGCCGGAGCCGGTGGCTCAGTGCTCCACGCGACGTCCGACAGGCCGCCTGGCTGTCCCTTTTTCGAGGGGGGCCGCTGCAGGGTGGCCCGGGGTGCGCCGTGTGAGGTGGACTGGGTTGTTGCGGGACGTCTGGAAAAGCACACGTGAGGCCCGAGGACGGCGATCATGTCTGAGACCAAACTGCCCCTGACCACCCATCGGCCGGACCACACCCAAGACGTCGTGTTTCCCAAGCGACAGGGACTGTTCGATCCGCTGCGCGAGTTCGATGCCTGCGGTGTCGGCTTCATCGCCAGCCTCAAGGGCGAGGTCACGCACAAGCTGATCGAGGATGCGCTCTACATCCTCGAGAATCTCGAGCACCGCGGCGCGGTGGGCGCGGACCCGACGTCGGGCGACGGCGCCGGCATTCTCATTCAGATTCCGCACGAATTTCTGGCGGACGAGTGCGCGACACTCAAGATCAAGCTGCCCAAGCCCGGTCACTACGCGTGCGGACACATCTTCATGCCGCAGGACGAGCGCCTGCGCGCGCATTGCGAGCGCGTCTGGGCACGCATCATCCGAGAGGAAGGTCTCGAATTCCTTGGCTGGCGCACGGTCCCCGTCGACAACGCGTCGCTGTCGCCGATGGTGAAGGCCACCGAACCGGCGCATCGCCAGCTCTTCATCGGCAGGCCGAAGACGATCAAGGACCAGGACGAGTTTGAGCGCAAGCTCTACCTCATCCGCAAGGTGGTCTCGAATGTCATTTACGATGCCTACAAGGGCAAGGACATCGGCCACTACACCGTCTGCCTGTCGAGCCGCACGCTCGTCTACAAGGGGATGTTCCTCTCCTACCAGGTGAAGGTCTACTACAAGGATCTGTCGGACAAGCGCCTCGCATCGTCCATGGCGCTCGTGCACCAGCGCTTTTCCACCAACACGTTTCCATCTTGGAAGCTGGCGCATCCCTACCGCATGGTCGCCCACAACGGCGAGATCAACACGCTGCGCGGCAACAACAACTGGATGGCGGCGCGTCAGGCGTCCGTCGCCTCGCCGCTGTACGGCGACAGCATCTCCAAGCTGTGGCCGATCTCCTACGAAGGCCAGTCCGATACGGCGTGCTTCGACAACGCGCTCGAATTCCTGATGATGGGCGGATACAGCCTGGCGCACGCCGCCATGATGCTGATCCCGGAGGCCTGGGCCGGCCATGAGAGCATGGATGGCGAGCGCAAGGCTTTCTACGAATACCACGCGTGCATGATGGAGCCGTGGGACGGGCCGGCCGCCATGGCCTTTACCGATGGCCGCCAGATCGGCGCGACGCTCGACCGCAACGGCCTGCGCCCCGCGCGCTATCTGGTCACCAAGGACGGCATGGTCATCATGTCGTCGGAGTCGGGCGTGCTGCCCGTGCCCGAGGACCAGATCGCCAGGAAGTGGCGCCTGCAGCCGGGCAAGATGCTGCTCATCGACCTCGCCGAAGGCCGCATCATTTCGGACGACGAGTTGAAGCGCGATCTCGCCGGACGCCATCCCTATGCGCAGTGGCTGAAGCGCACGCAGATCCAGGTGTCGGACCTGCCGCTGTCCAAGAAGGTCGCGAAGAAGCGCTCGAACGTGAACCTGCTCGACCTGCAGCAGACGTTCGGCTACACGCAGGAGAGCCTGAAGTTTCTCATGGCGCCCATGGCCCATACCGGCCAGGAAGCGGTCGGCTCCATGGGCACCGATACGCCCCTGTCGGCGCTGTCCAACAAGCCTAAGCTGCTGCACACCTACTTCAAGCAGAACTTCGCGCAGGTGACGAACCCGCCGATCGACTCGACGCGCGAGGAACTCGTCATGAGCCTCGTGTCGTTCATCGGTCCGCGCCCCAATCTGCTCGATCTGGAAGGCACCTCCAAGCACAAGCGCCTCGAGGTGTATCAGCCCATCCTCACCAACGAGGATCTGGAGCGCATCCGCCAGATCGGCCTGGTCAAGGACAACCATTTTTCGTCGATCACGATCGATATCACCTACGGCGCGGAGAGAGGCGCTGCCGGCATGGGCGCGGCGGTCGACGTCATCTGCGCGGAGGCCGAGGAGGCCGTGCGCTCCAGGGACTACAACATCATCATCCTGTCGGACCGCAGCACCGGCCCCGACCGCATCCCCATTCCGTCATTGCTGGCGACCAGCGCCGTCCATCACCACCTGATCCGGCAGGGATTGAGAACGTCCGTCGGGCTTGTGGTCGAAACGGGTGAGGCGCACGAAGTGCATCAGTTCGCGACGCTTGCGGGCTACGGCGCGGAGGCGATCAACCCTTATCTCGCGTTCGAGACCATCGAGCAGGTCCTGCCCGAGAGCGGCGAGAAGCTCGACGTCAAGGAAGCGCAGAAGCGCTACATCAAGGCCATCGACAAGGGCCTGCTGAAGGTGATGTCCAAGATGGGCATCTCCACCTATCAGTCCTACTGCGGCGCGCAGATCTTCGATGCCGTGGGTCTCAAGTCGTCGTTCGTGCGCAAGTTCTTCACCGGTACGCACACGCTGGTGGAAGGCGTCGGCCTGCGCCAGATTTCCAGAGAAACCGCCGAGCGCCATCGGCAAGCGTTCTCCAATGTGCCGCAACTCGACGGCGTGCTCGATGTCGGCGGCGAATACGCCTTCCGCATCCGCGGCGAGGCACATATGTGGCGCCCCAACGTCGTTGCCGATCTGCAGCACGCGGTACGCGGCACGGACACGGCCGATGCCATGCAGGGCAACATCCCGCAGAAGTTCCGCGACTATTCGCGCCAGATCAACGATCAGACCGAACAGCTGATGACGCTGCGCGGCCTGTTCCGCCTGCGCAAGACCAAGGACATGGGCCACAAGCCGGTACCCCTCGCGGAGGTCGAGCCGGCGGCACAGATCGTCAAGCGCTTCGCCACAGGCGCCATGAGCTTCGGCTCCATCTCGCGCGAGGCACACACGACGCTTGCGATTGCCATGAACCGCATCGGCGGCAAGTCCAACACGGGTGAGGGCGGCGAGGAAGCCGATCGCTTCAAGCCGCTGCCGAACGGCGATTCCATGCGCTCGGCCATCAAGCAGGTCGCGTCCGGGCGCTTCGGCGTGACGACCGAGTATCTGGTCAACTCCGACGTGATGCAGATCAAGATGGCCCAGGGCGCCAAGCCCGGCGAGGGCGGCCAGCTGCCGGGGCACAAGGTCGACCAGATCATCGCCAAGGTGCGCCACTCGACGCCCGGTGTCGGCCTGATCTCGCCGCCGCCACACCACGACATCTATTCGATCGAGGACCTGGCGCAGCTCATCTTCGACCTCAAGAATGTGAATCCGCGCGGCGACGTATCCGTGAAGCTAGTGTCGGAGGTCGGCGTCGGCACGGTTGCGGCCGGCGTGGCCAAGGCGCGCGCCGACCACGTGACGATTGCGGGTTTCGAGGGCGGCACCGGCGCGTCACCGCTGACCTCCATCAAGCATGCGGGCTCGCCGTGGGAGATCGGCCTGGCGGAAACGCATCAGACGCTGGTCGCCAACCGGCTGCGCGGCCGCATCGCCGTGCAGGTGGACGGCGGCATCCGCACCGGCCGCGACGTCATCATCGGCGCGCTGCTGGGCGCCGACGAATTCGGCTTCGCCACCGCGCCGCTGATCGCGGCGGGCTGCATCATGATGCGCAAGTGTCATCTCAATACGTGCCCGGTGGGGGTTGCGACGCAGGACCCGGAACTGCGCAAGCGGTTCACCGGCCTGCCCGAGCACGTCATCAACTTCTTCTTCTTCGTGGCGGAGGAAGTTCGCGAGATCATGGCCGAGATGGGCATCCGCACGTTCAGCGAACTGGTCGGGCAATCCGACTGGCTCGACAAAGAGCTCGCCATCGGCCACTGGAAGGCGCGGGGGCTCGACTTCGAGAACCTGTTCCACAAGATCGATGCGCCCGAAGGCGTCGCCATTCACCATTGCGAGCGCCAGAACCACGGGCTCGAGAAGGTGCTCGACAACAAGCTGATCGAGCTCGCAAAGCCCGCGCTCGACGCCAAGAAGCCGGTCAAGCACGATCTCGTAATCTCCAATCGCGACCGCGCGACAGGCGCCATGCTGTCGGGCCAGATTGCCACGCGCTATGGACACACGGGCCTGCCCGAAGACACCATCTGGCTAACCTTCAAGGGCATCGCCGGACAAAGCTTCGGCGCGTGGGCCGCCAATGGCGTGACACTGGAGCTGATCGGCGAGGCCAACGACTACGTCGGCAAGGGCCTGTCGGGCGGCAAGCTGATCGTGCGACCTGACCCCACGTCCGGCATCGTGCCCGAGGAGAGCATGATCGTCGGCAACACGGTGCTGTACGGCGCCATCAACGGCGAGTGCTATTTCCGCGGCATCGCGGGCGAGCGTTTTGCCGTGCGCAACTCGGGCGCCATTGCCGTCGTCGAAGGTACGGGCGACCACGGCTGCGAATACATGACGGGTGGTGTCGTGGTTGTGCTCGGCTCCACCGGACGCAACTTCGCGGCCGGCATGTCGGGCGGCATTGCCTATGTGTTCGACGAGGACGGCAGCTTCGAGCAGAAGTGCAACCTGTCGATGATCGATCTCGAGCCGGTGACGGCGGAGGAAGAGGTCATGCAGCGCCTGACCAATCGCGGCGGAGACCTGGAGAGCCATGGCCTCGTCGACGTCATGCGCGACATGAGCAGCCACGACGCCGAGCGCCTGCACAGCATCATTGCGCGCCACGCGCATTACACCAACTCCGCGCGCGCGCAGCACATCCTCGACAACTGGAAGGATTGCCAGCCGAAGTTCAAGAAGGTCATGCCGGTCGACTACCGCCGGGCGCTGGCGGAGATGGCAAAGCACCAGGACGCCGACGGGAACGGCCTGGACGTCATCGAAATCGGCATGCCGCGTTCGGGCTCGCGGCAAAAGCCGGCGGCGGAATAGGCTCGGGCATGAAGATCTATGGCGATCTCCAGTCGGGCAACTGCCTCAAGGTGAAGTACACGGCCGACCATCTGGGCCTGGCGTACGCCTGGGTGCCGATCGATATCCCCAAGGGGGAAACCCGGACGGCGGACTACCTGCGTCTCAATCCGCAGGGCCAGGTGCCGACGATCGAACTCGACGACGGCCGCAGCCTTGGGCAGTCGAACGCGATCATCCGGTATCTGGCGCGCGACAGCGCGCTGGTGCCAGCCGATACGTTTGCGCAGGCCAAGGTGGACGAGCTGCTGTTCTGGGAGCAGTACAGCCACGAACCTTACATTGCCGTGTGCCGCTACCAGATGTTCTATCTCGGCAAACCCAAGGAGGCGCGCGAAGGCGGGCGCGTCGAGCGCGGCGAGAAGGCGCTCTCTTACATGAACGACCGACTGCAAGGGCGCAGCTATTTCGTTGGCGATGGGCTGACCATTGCCGACATCTCGCT
>JBKKCB010000211.1:0-3213 GCA_046713545.1 Hyphomicrobiaceae bacterium
CCGATGAACTGCTCGGCGGCGAGCACCTGCGCGATGAAGAACGACCACGTCAGGAAATTCCAGAGCGCCCGTTCCTTGTGCGGGGGAGTATGCGCTAGCGTGCGGCGGGTCAGATCACGGTCCTCACCTTTGCGGTTTCGCGCTACGTATGCTAGCTGCGCCTGCATCACCGAACTCCACGCTTGCTTAATTCTAAGTTTTTACGCGTCTCCAGCGTCAGCGGCCGACTGGCCGAAATCGAATGTCGGGACGTCGAACAAATCCGTCGATGTCGTGAGCAGGTCGAGCGTCGCGTCGATGGCCGGCAGGATCTCGGCATCGAGGGCCAGAGACACGTGACCATCGTAGGCAGATGCGCCGGAGGCATCGGCGGACGCGGCGAGATCGTGGCCATGGAGTGAAAGGTGATCGCCGCCGTCGAGAAGCGCGGCGCGGATCAGGCTGCCGACGTCGAGCATGTCAGCGTGCGCATTGTCGGCCTCGGCGGGCACGGCGGAACCCGCATGACCGTTCGCATCGCGCGACAGCGCGGGATTGTCGATTTCGTTTTCCGGCACGGGACGCATGGCGGCTCCTCGCACACACAGTGCCCGGCGCGTGTACAAATTTCGTGAAATAAGAGGCGTGTATTGGCGTCACGGATTTAAGCGTCCGTTAGCCGTCGCTCACTCCAATTTTATCAAATCGGAGACGAGCGCCCCGCCCGCAGCGGGGCGCTCGATGCGATCCCAGTCCGTATCCCGCGTTCGCTTCGGCCTGGGTCCGCCGCACCTCAGGACAGAATGCAGTCGCAAAGGACGCCATCGAGGATGTCGAAACCTCCGAGAAGGCCAGTGTCACCGATCGCATCCGTGTCCAGATTGAGAGAGATATCGCCCAGGCCTTCGCCTCCCGCGACCACGCTGAGAAGCGCGCCCGTATGGCCGGCTTCCCCGTCCAGATTGACGTCGATCAAGCCGGACGCGAGGGAAACCGAGCCGCCGACGAGACCGTCGAGAGCAAGAAGCTTGCCGAAAAGGTCACCGCCGCTGTCGGAGCCGTCACCGTGGCCGGGTGGGGCCGGTGGCGGGGTGGGCGGCGACGACTCGCATGATTCAACGACGACGCCTTTGGAGTAGCTCTGGCTCATTGCATTCTCCTTTCATGATCATGCAGGAGAATGCGCGCGGGCGGCATGAGGTTGAACTGTCCGATGCGACAGTCCGATTGCGAGGAACTGATACGGACGCAAGTAAACCCATCACCGCCAGGATCGGCGCAGGCTACGCCCGCCGCCCGTTAACCCTGCTTGACGAGGCTGATTGCCAGCCGGGGTGGGACGTGGACTGATAGTCCCGGGAGAGGGGGACGGAGGAGCTTACCCCGCGCTTTCGTTTCCTTGGGGCCGATCTCCGCCGCATCTGATCGGCCCTCCTCCTTTCCTTCAGTCCGCGCTGCAGATCACCTTTGCTCCGATGCAACCCGGCGGCGCACCTCCGGGAAGACCTTGCGGCCCAGAAGCTCAATGACGGCAAGGATGTCGTCCTGCTTCATGCCGGGCCAGCTCAAGCGCATGGCGACGTGGGTGATGCCGGCGCGATGCTGCTGCAGCAATGCCTCGATCACCTGCTCGGGCGTGCCGATGCCGAACCGGTTGGCACCGAGCTGCTTGAGCTGCGCCTCCGGCTTGGCGTTCTTGTCGAAGTCGAGACCCGGAAGCCCCCAGGACGCATAGGCTTCGTACTTGGACAGCAGGAACGGCGCCGCGCGCCGCAATGCCGTCTCTTCGTCGGCGGCACAGGCGACTTCAAGCAGCCTGATGATGTGCTCGGTCGGCGGATGTCCGGCTGCCGTGCGTGCGGTCTTGTAGGTCGCAACCTCACCCTTGATCTCGTCCACCTTGGGAAGGGGCGCAACGCACCATCCATCGCCGATCTTCGCGGCGCGCTGGATGGCGGCTTCCACCTGCGCGGCGATGAGGATCGGCGGGCAGGGCTGCTGCAGCGGGCGCGGCCGGATCGTCACGTTCTCCAGCTGCCAATGGCGGCCGCGATGCGTCACGCCATCCTCGGTCCAGAGCCGGCGGATGATCTCGACGCCTTCCGCCGTGCGGCTGACGCGCTCCTTGATGGGGACGCGGAAGATATCGAATTCCTCCTGCCGGTATCCGAGACCGACCCCGAACAGAAACTTGCCGCCGGAGAGGACGTCGAGGAACGCGCCCAGCTCGGCCATTTCCAGGGGATTGTGGAACGGCAGAAGGACGATGTTGGTGCCGATGAACATGCCCTCGGCCTCGGCCGCGAGGCTTTGCATCAGGCCCATCAGCGGGAAGTAGTGGAAACCGTCGGTGGCGTGGTGCTCGCCGCTCCAGATCGAATCGTAGCCGAGCTGACGCATGAGCCGAACCTGCTCCACCGTTTCCGCGTAGCGGCGGCGGGGATCTTCGTCGGCCGGATGCTGCGAGTTGAGGTGAACGCCGAGTTTCATGATCGTCTTTCCGTTGTTGTGGGCCGCAAAGCAAGGTCAGGTGAGAGGCTGGACCTCTTCGCCGAAGCGCTGGATGCGCGCGCAGGTTTCCTCGATCGTATCGGTGCCAAGCTGCAGCGATACATGGCTGACGCCCATGGCGGCGAGCACGGCCGTGTCCTGCGCCATGTCGGCGGCCGAGCCCGTGAACACGCGGCGGGAGCCGTCGGTGGCTTTCTGCGCCTCCCAGGCAACCGGCCATTGCACGGTGAGTGCAATGTCGATGGTGGCGGGGTCGCGGCCGGCCTTCTCGGCCATGCCGTGCAGATCGCCGATGGCCGCCTTCAGCCGCGCCGGCTTGTCGAGGCGACGCGCGGGGTTGTTGGAGCCCGGATACCAGGCATCGCAGTGACGTACGACGCGCCACATGGCGGCATCGCTCTCGCCACCGACCCAGATGGGCGGATGCGGCTTCTGCACGGGCTTCGGCTCGAACTTGACGTTGTCGAACTTGACGAACTCGCCGTTGAACACCGGCTTGTCGTCGCGCCAAAGGATTTTGAAGGCCTCGATATACTCGTCGGTGGCGCGGCCGCGTCCGGCTAAGGGCGCGCCGAGGATGTCGAACTCCTCCTTCAGCCAGCCGGCGCCAACGCCTAGAATGAGACGGCCTTGCGAGAGCACGTCGGCTGTCGCGAGCATCTTGGCCGTCAGCACGGCGGGGCGATGCGGCACGACCATGACCGAGGTCAGCAGCCGCAGCGA
>JBKKCB010000212.1:0-6133 GCA_046713545.1 Hyphomicrobiaceae bacterium
ATGCATTTCTGTCTCGGCATCGCCAGCCATGCCCTTGTCATCGACAAGGGGCAGATCGTCTATCGCAACACCATTGCTGCGCTGAAGACGGACGACGCTGTCAAGAAGCGGTATCTGGCGCTGTAGATCACCTTGGCAGCGCGGAAGCTTCAAGCATCCTTGGCTCCCGCTACCTCCAGCAGAATCGGTACGCTCTCAGTCATCGTGTGCACGCCGAGCACGCTGATGAGCTGGAACACTTCCATGATCTCGTCTGCGGTTGCCCCATATTTCAGAGCGTTTTGTATGTGCACGCGGATGCCGGGCTCGAACAGCTTCGTCGTGGCCGCATCGATCGCGATATAGATGAACTCCTTGACCTTTGGCTCCAGTGAGCCCGTCTTCCAGGGTACCGACGAAAGCTCGAGATATGCCTCGAAGTAGTCGTGCGATAGAGAGAGGATCTGCTCCCATAGCGGTGTCCAGTATCCGCGCGCCTCGAGGAAAGCGGCCTTGAGCTTCTGCTGTCGCGCGTCGAGCCCCTTGCTGGCGATTTCCTTCTCGCGGCCGGCCTTGCGCAGCTCATCCACAAGGATTGGAACGCCGACCGTGCACGAATGGATGCCGAGCGTCGACGTGAGTTGCAGAACCTCCAGAAGCTCTTGCTTTGTCGCCCCCTGCTTCAGCGCGTTCTGCATGTGGATGCGCGTGCCCGTATTGTAGAGATGCGTCGTGGACGCATCGATTGCGACATAGATCAGCTCTTTCACCTTCGGGGACAGCGGGCCGCTCCGCCAGGGCACGGACGAGAGATGCATATAGGCTTCAAAGAAATCGGCATCGAGGGCAAGGATGTCGTCCCACAGCGGGCTCCAATATCCGCGCGCCGCCTTGAATTCCTCCTTCAGCGCGAGGTGCCTTGCGGTCAGGTCGTTCATGCTGTCCCTCCCAAATCCAGTTGGTTCCGGCAGAACGTCATTCTGAGCGAAGTTGGGCGACCGGGTAAAGCTTTGAACGTGGATTCGGTGCCTAGCAGGCAAATCAGCGGGTCCACATCGACCTGCCGAAATTCTGGCGGCCGAATCACATACCGTGCCGCCCCATGCCCAGTTTTCTCGAACGTCTCGGCGAGTTTCTTGGTCCTGACTGGACCGCTGCGCCATCCCAGCACGGCTGGCTGGCCGCTGCGCTTGTCGTAGCGGTCATCGGCATCTTCGTGGCGTCGGCTCGCCGGCGGCGCAAGCTCGCCGAGAAGCGCTACCAGCTCATGCACGCCACGGCGGAAACCCAGTTTGCGGAGATCAAGGGCCGGTTGTCCGCCATGGCTGAAATGACGGTACAACGCCAGGCCGAGCAGGCGCGGGGGCTGGATGACAGGCTCGACCATGTCGCTGGCCACCTGACGAATGCCTTGGAGGCATTCAGCCGGCGCATATCCGATGGGCTGTCTGAGACGCAGCGCCAGACCGGCGACACCACGACTCGTCTCAACGAGCGCATCGATACGCTCAGCCGCCACCTTGCTCAGAATATCGATACCCTGACAGAGCGCGTCGGCGACAACCTGGCCGAGGCCGGCCGGCGCACCTCCGACAGCCTGTCAAACCTCAACGAGCGGCTGGCACTTATCGCAGACGCACGCCAAAGCCTTGCTGATCTGTCTTCGGAAGTCGTGTCCCTGCAGGGTGTCCTGTCCAACAAGCAGGCGCGTGGCGCATTTGGCCAGGTGCGCATGGAAACCATCATCCGCGATGCGCTGCCCGTCGGCGCCTATGAATTCCAGGCCACGCTTTCGAACGGCAAGCGCCCCGACTGTGTCATTCGCCTCCCGAATACACCGGCACCGCTGGTTATCGATTCCAAATTTCCCCTCGAAGGCTTCGAAGCGCTCCGCATCGCGCACACGCCGGAGGAAACAAAGGCTGCGCATCACGCCATTCGCGATGCCGTGAGCCGCCATGTCGAAGAGATCGCCGACAAATATCTGATTGCGGGCGAAACCCAGGATACAGCTTTGATGTTCGTGCCGTCGGAGTCGATCTACGGCGAGCTGCATGAACGCTTTTCGGATCTGGTCCAGAAAGCGCATCGCGCCCGCGTCGTCATCGTCGCGCCGAACATCCTGATGCTGGCCGTGCAGACCGTGCAGGCCGTCATCAAGGACGTCAAAATGCGCGACCAGGCGGGAGTCATTCAGCGCGAAGTGGGCGTGCTGCTCACCGATGTGCGCCGTCTCCTGGAGCGCACTGCAGAGCTGGAACGCCACTTCGGCCTGTCGGCCAAGGCCTTGGATAAAATCGTGGCATCCGCCGAAAAAATTTCCAAGCGGGGGCAACGGCTCCATTCGCTCGAGCTTGATGAAGGTGCTGAGGAGACTGAGGAGGCTGAGGAGGCTGAGCCGCCTCAGCTCACTCTGCAAAGCTGATCAAGCGGCCAGCTCCAGAATTTCACGCACCTGCGCCGGCCCTTCAATGCGACGCGGATTGCGCGGCACCCACGGCGTACCCATCGCCTGTTCTGAGATGCGAGCGAAATTCTCCGGGCCGATCTTCACGGCGCTCAAGCTGCGGGGCATCCCGAGCCCGGCGATCAAAGCGTCGAGCGCGTCACCCGCGTCTTGGCCGGGTTGCCCCATGGCCGCAGCCACCAGCTCCTGACGCGCCGCGTTCACCGATTTGTTCCAACGCATGACCGCCGGCAGCATGATGCAGGAGGTATGTCCGTGTGGAATATCGAACGCAGCGCCCAGGACATAGCCGATGCCATGGCTGGCGCCCATGGGCACACCGCTTGCCAGCGGGCCCATGGATAGCCAGGTTCCCATCTGGCAATCCAGCCGCGCCTGCATATCTGCCGGATCGGCCTTCACGCGCGGAAGCCCTCGCGCGAGCAGAGCCAGACCTTGCAACGCCTGAGCATCGCCATAAGGATGCGCTTCGCCCGAGCAGATGCCCTCGACGCAGTGATCGACGGCCCGAATGCCCGTCGACAGCCAGAGCCACTCGGGCGTGTGCACGGTCACGGCCGGGTCCAGAATGACCGCTTGCGGAATGATCTGCGGATGGCGGATCAGTTCCTTCACGCGCGTCCGTTCATCCGTAACTCCGGAGATCGCGCTGAACTCGCCACCCGACAGCGTCGTGGGAATGGTCACCTGTCGAACCGTCGGCGCCTTGCACGGCGGTGGTCCGAGCGCGCCATCCGGCCCCTTCACTGGCCGCAGCGCGTCCATCGCCGCGGGCGTGCGAATGTCGTTGGCGAGGCATAGCTGCACGGCTTTGGCGCCATCGGTGATGGAGCCACCACCGAGCGTGACGATCAGATCCGCTCCGGCCTTGCGCGCCTGGTCGGTCGCCGCGATCACCGCGCTTCGCGGCGTGTGCGGCGGCATGTTGTCGAACGTTCCGGCGCAGAGATTTCCCAGAGTGCGGCGGAGCTTCTCGATTTCCTCCGTCTTGCGATTGAGGGTCCCGCTCACCATCAGGAAAACACGCGTGGCACCGGACCGGCGCGCGATCTCCGCCGCGCTCTCGGCGGCGGGCTTGCCAAACACCACCTCGTCCATACGGCTGAAGACAACTCGCCCGGCTCCCATGCGCCTCTCCCTTGTGCTGACCCGTCCCGCGGACCACATCTTCGTTGCTTGGAGGCTAGTCTATGCGAGGCCGCAGAGCGTGGCCAATCCCCAACCGCCACAATTTGCCTTGCCATTATCTGCATATGCAGGTAAATGCGCGGCATGCCGAAGCCGGAAGACATTTCGCGCCCCAAATTGATGGGCTGCACCTGTTCGCGCCTGAGAAAGGTCTCGCGGCGCGTGTCGCAGATCTACGACCGCTCTCTGGAGGCGTCGGGCCTGACCGTCACGCAGTACGCCTTGCTGGCTCACCTAGTCGCGTTCGATGGCATAAGCATCGGTGAGCTGGCGGAAAAAATGGTGATGGACCCCACCGCCCTGACGCGCAGCCTGCGCCCCCTCGAACGCCGGGGACTGGTTACGCTCAAGTCAAGCCGGAGCGACCGCCGCGTCCGCTCGCTGCATCTGACGGCCTCCGGCCGCCGCGCTTTCGACGAGGCGAAGCCGGCCTGGGCGCGCGCGCAGCGTCATGTGGAGGCGGCCATCGGTGAACTGGAAACACCTGCACTGCATGCCGCGCTCGAGCGTGTGCTGGAACGACTTGCCGACTAGGAAAGATCTGCTCGCCCGTACCATCAGGATAATGCCGCGATGACTCGAATGTCTCCATCCCAGGTTGCCGGTGTCGTGCCGCAGGACATAGCAACCGCGGTCTCCGGACTGGACTTTCTGACGGCGTTACGAGACGGCAAATATCCAGCCCCTCCCTTTGCCGTCGAGACCGACATCTGGATCACGGAGATCGAGACCGGCCGCGTCGTCTTCGAAGGCCAGCCCTCGGCGCGATTCTACAATCCTCTCGGCACTGTTCACGGCGGCTGGATCTCGGGCCTCATCGATTCCGCCATGGGCTGCGCCGTGCATTCCACGCTCAAGCCAGGCCAGGCCTATACGACCGTCGACATGACCATCAATTTCGTCCGCCCCGTCTTTGAAAAGACAGGCCGGTTGAAATGCGAAGGCAAGATCATTCACGCCGGCGGACGCATCGCCACGTCAGAGGGCCGCGTGTGGGACCAGGGTGGCAAGCTCGTTGCGCACGGCTCGGAAACCTGTCTGATCTGGAGCGTTCCCGCCGTTACAGGTTCCTGATCGCAAACGTCCGTAGGTTCGCACCCGAACAAATTCGAAAGCGAGAAACATGCAAACCTCATCCGCCAACGCCGCGCTGCCGCTGTGGGCGCTGATCACGATCGTCGGAATCATCGTCGGCCTCTCCATGGGCCGCACCCAATCCATGGGGCTGTATCTGCCGCCCGTCACGCAGGCCCTCAACGTGGGCCGCGAGTCGTTCGCGCTGGCAATGGCGCTCGCACAACTGTTGATGGGGATCGGCGCACCTCTGTCAGGCGCGTTGATCGACAAGTTCGGCGCCGGACGCGTCATCGTCGTCTGCGTCCTTGCAGCGATGGCCGGCCTCTATTTCATGTATGCGGCGACATCAACGACAGACCTGCTCATCAGCGGCATCCTGATGGGCATCGGCGTCAGCGGCACCGGCGTGACGTCTCTCGTCGGCACCATCGGCCGGCTGGCGCCGCCCGACAAGCGGCTGAGCGCCATCGCCTCCATCGGCATGGCAGCCGGCATCGGCGGCTTCGTGTCACTGCCCGTCATGCATTTTCTGATCGAAATGGTGGGATGGCAGCAGAGCCTGTTGTGGCTGATCCTCATCACGGCGCTCTTGCTTCCGCTCGCGTGGCCGCTGGGCGGCAAGCCCGAATCCACCACCGGTCTCGTACGCCAGCAGACGGTCCGCGAAGCGCTCTCCGAAGCCGCGCGCCATCCGAGCTACTTGTATTTGATCGCAGGCTTCTTCGTGTGCGGATTTCACGTCGCCTTCATCATGGTGCATCTGCCGGCGTTTGCGATCGATCAGGGACTGCCGAGCTGGGTCGGGCCGTTTGCGCTCTCCGTGGTCGGCATCGCCAACATCATCGGCACGTATATCGCTGGCCAATCAGGCCGCTTCATCGAGAAGCGCCGCGGCTTGAGCCTCATCTACTTCGGACGCTCGGTTCTCTTCCTCGGCTTTCTCTTTCTGCCCATGACGCCGGCCACCGTCATCACGCTTTGCGGACTGCTCGGATTGTTGTGGCTCGCGACGATCCCGCTCACCAGCGGACTCGTGGCAACGTTCTTCGGCACCACCTGGATGTCGATGCTGTTCGGCATCGTCTTCCTCTCGCATCAGGTCGGATCGTTCCTCGGCGTGTGGCTCGCCGGGCGCCTCTTCGACATGACGAAGTCCTACGATGCGATGTGGTGGATCTCCATTGCCCTCGGCCTCGTCGCAGCACTCGCGCACTGGCCGATCCAGGAGAAGCCCGTTGCGCGACTGGCGGCCGGCAATCCGTAGCAACACACCGGCACGCGCACGCAAGCGCATGCCGGTGACACACTACATTACGATTGCACCTGATGAATCTCGATGATGTTGCCGGCGGGATCGTAGAAGAAGATCTGATACCAGCCGCCCATCGCCCATGTGCCGTAGTCGGCGAATGGCACGCCCTT
>JBKKCB010000213.1:0-9221 GCA_046713545.1 Hyphomicrobiaceae bacterium
ATCACTTTCGCGGGCGCCATCGGTGCTTTCGCCATGAAGCCGCTGGCGCAGCGCTTCCTGCATCGCTTCGGCTTCCGCCGCCTGCTGATCGCCAACGGCCTGATCGCATCGGTGCTGCTGAACGTCAACGCCTTCTGGACCGCAGCGACACCCGGTCTCGTCATCTCGTTCGTGCTGCTGGTCGGCGGCTTTTCGCGCTCGCTGCAGTTCACCAGCCTGTCGGCATCACCTATGCGGACTTGGAGTCGCGCCAGATCGGTGCGGCCACCGGCATGGCCACCGTGGCCCAGCAGGTCTCGGTCAGTTTCGGCGTCGCCATCGGCGCCATGGTGCTGGAGGCATCGGAATGGCTCGGCGGCCGGCACACGCCGGCGGCGGCTGATTTCTCCGCCGCCCTCATCGTCGTCGGCCTGCTGTCCGCGCTGACCTCGCTCGCCATGCTGCGCCTGCCGGCCGATGCGGGCGACGACATCGCCGGACGCAAGGGCGACGTGGCGCCATCCTCGCTGGTGCCTTAGGGTGCTGTCCCCTGAGTGATTCTGATCAAGCAGCAGCTTCACCTCTCCCGTGGGGAGAGGTCGGAACGCTTTAGCGTTCCGGGTGAGGGGTGAGAGCTTCAGATAGATTGAAACCCCTCACCCCAACCCTCACCCCATGGGAGAGGGGGCGAGCAGTGCTAGGATTGATCTTCTATTTACCTGGGTGCGCCTTAACCCCGCGGCAGCCGCGTCGGATCGCGGCCGGCGAAGTACACGACCGACTCGATCTCGCTGCGGCTGATGCCGATGTCCTTCAGATCGCGATCTTCCAGCGCCTGCAACTGGGCGATGGCCGCCCGGCGGCTGCGCCATTGGCGGAACGCTGTGACATAGCTCTCGTACAGACGCGTCTGAGGTGTCGTGACCGGACCGGTCATGCAACCGTCGAAGGTGTGTGTCTGTGCCATGATCGTCTCCTGTTTGGATGTTTCGCGTCCTAGGCATGCCGCGCATATTTGGGCGGCGTGCCGTGGGCCGAGGCGTCATGGCCTCGCGCTCCGCGCCGGAACGTGACGAGTCTGAAAAGACCTTTCGCCATGTCGCCGATGGCCCTTGCGCGCTCGGCGTGGGCACGCCGGATAGCGTCCTGCACGACCGCCGCGCGCTCGTTCGGCGACAGGGATGTGAAGTCGATTTCGGTGATGGGCTCATGATGTGTGAGCATTGGTCTGCTCCATTTTGCTGGGCACCTGGCATTTGCCGTGCCCGGATGAGACCTCTTTACGCCCGCCCATACATCACGTAAAATGAATAATAATGATACAGATGTTCTCAAGGAGAGAACGATGGAATTGTCCGATCTCAACGTCTTTCGCACCGTGGTCTCCGCCGGCGGCATCACTCGCGCCGCGGCCCAGTTGCATCGCGTGCAGTCCAACGTCACCACGCGCGTGCGCCAGCTCGAGGAGGATCTGGGCGTCGAGCTCTTCATTCGCCAGGGCAAGAAGCTGAGTCTGTCGCCCGCCGGCCGGATTCTTCTCGACTATGCCGATCGCCTCCTCGCGCTGGCCACCGAAGCGCGCGAGGCGCTGCAGGATCCCACGCCGCGCGGCGCCTTTCGCCTGGGCTCCATGGAGAGCACCGCGTCCGTGCGCCTGCCGGGCGTGCTCAGCAAGTACCACTGCAAATATCCCTCCGTGGCGCTGGAACTGCACACGGGATCCACGCGCGATATGGCCACCAGCGTCATGGTTGGTGAACTCGATGCCGCGCTGGTGGCCGAGCCCGTGCCGGATGGTCCCTTCGACAAGCTTCCGATGTTCAAGGAGCAGCTCGTCATCATCGCCGCCGCCAACCATCCGCCCATCACGAAGGCTGCGGACATCCGCACCAAGGCCATCCTCGCGTTCGAGCCGGGATGCGCCTACCGCCAGCGTCTGGAGGATTGGTTCGACGACCACGAGCTGCTGCCGGAACGGCTCGTCGAGCTCGGCTCCTATCATGCCATGATGGGTTGCGCGGCGGCCGGCATGGGAGTCGCCATGATTCCGCTGAGTGTGCTGGACTCGTTCCCGCATCGCGCGGCGCTCAGCGTGCACCCGCTGCCGCCCGGCCGGAACGAGGTATGGACCGTCCTCATCAGCCGGAAAGGCGTGATGGGCCCCAACCTCAGCGCGCTGATCGAAATCCTGAAAGGAGACGTACCGCCCATCGGCGCCACATCACTGCCGCGCCGCAAGCCCAAAACCCCGACGCGCCTCGCCGCCTGAGGCGCCGCGATCGCCTCGGGCAACGCATCGATGGGCGATAGCCGTTCGCTACCCCATCAATTTCCGGGGAGCGCGTGCACGTTGTCGAAAAACGCGTCTGTCCAGTTGGTCAGCGCGGTGTTCAGCAGTCGCGACTTCTTCATGTAGTCGGCGTATGCCATTACCCCGGTCGGCTGCGGCACGAAATCGAGCATGTTGTTGTCTTCCAGCAGCTTCTGGATCGTGTCCAATCCAAGCTTGGAGGACTCCGCCTTCGAGAACAACTCCGCCGCGGCCCTCTTGTCCGACGCAATGATTTTCTGCGCCTCGACCAATGCCCGGTATGTGGCCTCGTACAGCTTGGGGTTTTCGTTGCGCCACTTCTCGGTGGCGTAGGCCACGATGAGCGTGTGTTTTTTGCCGACGACGTCGTAGGAGGTCATGATCGTGCGGACGTTCGGGGCGGCGAGCTCCATCTGGATGAATGGCACGGTCGTGGCGTGCGTTTTGAAGGCCGCGCCGCCAGACAGCATCCCGACGACGCCGTCGGGATGCGAGATGCCCACCGCCAGAACGTCAAGTTTCTCCCTGTTATCCCAACCGAAGGCCGCCGCCGCGGCCATCTGCAGCACGACGGCGTGCTGCGTGCCTTTGCCAGCCGTCATGGCGATGCGGTCGTTCTCGCCGAAGTCCTTCACCGACTGGATGCGCGCGTCCGTCGTGTTGAAATAGATCGGCGAGTCGGCAATCGCCATCATGCCCTTCACCGGCGCATGCGCGGCGGTCTTGTCGCGCAAGTTGAGCATCACCGTCAGGCCCGCCATCGCCAGGTTGACGCTGCCGGAAATGATGGCGTCATTGGCCGCGGCGCCGCTGGCCAGCCGCACGACCTCGACCTTGGCGTCGGCGACGCCGAGCTGTGCCGCGTGCTTCTCGATCAGCCGCCCGTCGAGCGCGACCAGCAGCGGCAGATACGAAATGCCGAACTGCTGGACGATGCGGACGGTGTTCTGCGCGGCTGCGGGGTGTGCCAACACGAGCAGCACCCCAACGGCCAGCACGAATATCCGGTGTTTCATTCGGCGACTCCCTTTTGCCTGGCGGATACGCATCGATGTTACATGAGTTTCGCCAGCCCCGGCCGTGTCACGGGAATCTCCATCAGGTCCTCGCCGAAGAACAAGTTGCCGTTGTAGACCTTGGCCATCTCGCCGATGACGCGCTCGCGCGCACCCGGCCTGTCGAACTGCTCGGTGATGTGCGTGAGCACCAGGTTCTGCACCTGGGCGGCCTCGGCCAGCCTGGCCAGCTCCATGTGCCCCATGCACGACTCGGCGAAGGGCTCGTTGAGCGCCGTGCCGGACAGATAGTGACACATATGCACGAGCACGTCGGCGCCGCGCGCAAACTCCTCCATGGTCGGACACGGCCCGCTGTCGCCGGAATACACGAACGTCACGCCCTGATGCTTCAAACGAAACGCAAACGTCGTCAGATACGGCTGGAAGTGCCGGGCATCGCCGACCTCGACCGACCATTCCCGCTCGCTCACACTGTCGCCAAGCTGGAGCTCGCGCACCATCGGTGACGGTCGCATGCGCGGCAGAGCGCCCCCGCGCGCCTCATAGATACCGAGGCTGCAGCCATGACTGGTGCGGGCAACGAGATCGGACTCATACACGCCGCCGGCATCGAAGAGCTGTTGCGTCATGCGCGCCAGGGGCGCCGGCCCGAACACCTTCAGGTCCCCGACCTCGCCGGCGCCGTGATCCCAGCGTGTCAGGATCATCCGTGCGTAGTCGCCGCAGTGGTCGTAATGCAGATGGGTGAAGAAGAGATGGGTGACGTCTGTCGCTTTGAGTCCCAGCTCCAGCAGCCGGTGATGGGCGCCGAAGCCGTGGTCGAACACCAGCACATCCGGGCCAACTTCGATGACGTAGCCTGAGCACTGACGGCGCAAAGAGGGCGTGGGTGTACCGGTTCCAAGCAGTCGGATGCGCATTCTCTGGTCCTGTATGGGTGTTGCCGGCGACGAGAGCAGGATCGGTTCGGATTGAATCGCTTTACCTCACGCGATGCGCTTCGGCGTGCGATTCACGTTTCGCATGGAAGCATTACCCCTCCACGCGAAACGATCGCGCTCCAGTGTGCGGCAGGTTCAGCGATGTCTACAAGTCTATTGCTCAGGCATTTTCCGTCGCCGACGGAGTATCACGCGCCCGCCCCCGCCTCTTCCGTCCCGCGGGCGAGCCATATCTCGATCGCTTCCGGCAGGCCGTCGATGGGTCGGTAGCCGTTCGTCACCTGCGCGTAGCCGTCGCGCTCGTTGCCGGCCACCAGGCACGGAAAGCCCTGCACGCCCGCCTGCTGCGCGACCAGGAAATCGCGGAAGGTCTCGTTGCGCGTCTCGGGCGCCATGAACTCCGCCGTGAACGCCGCCGCATCGATGCCCGTTGTCTCCGCGGCGATCTCGGCCAGCACTTCCGTCTGCGTGATGTCCCGATTGTTACCGTAGAAGGCGCGCTGGATCGCGCCCATGAAGCTCAGCGCCTTGTCGGGTGCCAGACGCCGCATGGCGACGACCGCGCGGCAGGCCGGCTCGGTGTCGTACACGAACGTGTCCCGCTCGAAGAAGGCGAAGTCGAACGGCTGGCCGGAGGCCTCGCCCACACGCGTCCAGGCGCCGCGGATGTAGTCCTTGTCCTGCGGCCGCATGGCCTGCGTATTACCGGCACGCAACCCGCCCATCACCAGCCGCACCGGCAACCGCCCGGCGAACTGCGTCGCCAGCGCCGTAATGACCGGCGAAAAGCCGTAGCACCAGGAGCACATCGGGTCGGCGAAGTAGACGAAGTGCTTGTCGGTCATAGCCGTCCTCCGCGCGAGCAAGGAACTGTCGCCTTCTAGCATGGTTGTCCTGAGCTCCGGAACGCTGGACGAACCCGAATGGCCTCAAGCCCTTGGACGGCCCGCGCAAGCTCCCCATCTTTACGCGTCGGTGCGCCCGCCGCACGGCACCGTTTGACAGGACCCCACGCCCGATGTTCCCGCTCCGAGACAGCGTCGCCAGAAGCCGCCCGCCCGCCGTGGTCGGCGCGATCATCGCGCTCAACATCGCCGTCTTTCTCTATCAACTGAGCCTCGGTGACCGCGAGCTGGAGCGTTTCATCGCGCACCACGCGCTGGTGCCGCTGCGCTATTTCAGTCCCGCCTGGGCGGCGCGCAACGGCCTCTCGCCGACGGACATTACGCCGCTCCTGACCAACACCTTCATGCACGGCGGCTTCCTGCACATCATCCTCAACCTGTGGACGCTCTACATCTTCGGCCCGGCCTTGGAAGACCGCCTTGGCCCCGCGCGCTTCCTCGCCCTCTATCTCGCAGCAGGCGTTCTCGCCAGCATCGCCCACGCCCTGTTCAACGCGACGTCCGGCATCCCGGCGCTGGGCGCGTCGGGCGCCATCGCCGGCGTCATCGGCGCCTATGCCGTGCGCTTTCCCTACGCCTGGGTGCGCGTGCTGATTCTGATCGTGATCTTTCCTTTCATCTTCAGCGTTCCAGCCATGCTGTTCGCCGGCATCTGGTTCGTGACCCAGGTCATGCAGGGCGCCACCGAGCTGTTCCTGCCCAATGCCGGCGGCGGCATCGCGTGGTGGGCGCACATCGGCGGTTTCCTCGCCGGCATTTTCCTGATCCGTCCGCTGCAACCCGCCTCCGGATCGGCCGCCGCCGGCGGGCCGTGGGCCAACCGCGACTACGAGCGCGCCTACCAGCAGCGCGCGCAGTTCTGGATGCCGGGCTCCGGCGGCCCCTGGACGAGGCGCTAGGGCGCGAGGGTGCCGCAGAGAGCGCCGAACCCCAGCATGTCATGGCCGCACAGGCGGCCATCCACGAGCCGATCGCTATGGCGGTGCGCTGCCGTCACTTCAGACCTATGTCCAGTGGACAATAAATGCCCGTGCACGACGGACACGTGTCGTGGATGGCCACCTTCGTGGCCATGACGGTGGGAAGCATGCGATGTGTGAATCGCCGGCCGCACTGAGCCTCAGCGCCGGCGCTCGTTCATGATCTCGAGCTGCATTTGCTGGATCTCTGCCAGGCGCTGCCACTGCCGGCTGATGAGGTGATCCATCTTTTCGTGCAGATGCCGGATCTCGAGCTCGGCCTTCAGGTTGATCTGGTAGTCGTTGAGCGACCGCAGGCGATCTTTCGCCTCCTGCCGCTTCTGACTCATCATGATGACCGGCGCCTGCAACGCGGCCACGCAGGACAGGATCAGGTTCAGCAGAATGAAGGGGTAGGGATCAAACGCTTCGCGCTCACCGATCATCGCGTTGATGGCGATCCACACAGCGAGTGCCCCGCAGAAGCCAACGATGAACATCCAGCTGCCGCCGAAGCTCGCGAGCTGGTCGGACAGCCGCTCGCCGAGGCTCCGCGTGTCCTCGTAGTCCTGCTCCACGTTCTCGGCCAGCGTTTCGTGCGTCAACAGGCTGTCGGCCACCTTGCGCTCGATCTCCGTAATCTCGCCGCTCTCGGCCTTCAGCAGATCCTCGACGTAGAGGGCGCGATACCGCGCGATCTCGGCGCGGGAGACCAGCGCATCCTGCCCGAGTTCGGGATGGTCCTTGAGGATCCGCTCCACCAGGCTCGGCCGGACCGTATCAATGGGCACCAGATCGCGCCTGGCCTTTTCCCGGCCGCTGATGGCGCAATGCAGCCGCTCCTTTTTCGAGGCATGGTTGACCGACACGGCACGCTCCGTGGCTCTTTGGATTGATCCGGGATGTCGTTGTGTCGCGGCAGGGAGGCAGCGCCGAAGCTCCAGCCAGGCCGTCGCGGACCGCGGCCGTTATGTAGTCCCGCCTGCCGGCGCCGTCCATCCCTGCGGCTTGCGATCACGAAGCATTGTCACAGCCGCCTCATCTGGCTAAAACGACGCCAACTCCGAACATCTGTCTGCTCAGAAGGCGGCATTCCATGGCCAACCCCCAATACGTCTATCACATGCACAAGCTCTCCAAGACCTATCCGGGGGGCAAGCAGGTCTTGAAGGACATCTCGCTGTCGTTCTTCCCCGGCGCCAAGATCGGCATCGTCGGCCTCAACGGCGCGGGCAAGTCGACGCTGCTCAAGATCATGGCCGGGGACGTCGAGGATTTCGTCGGCGAGGCCTGGGCGGCCGAAGGTGTGCGCGTGGGCTATCTCGCCCAGGAGCCGGAGCTCGATCCCACCCAGGACGTGCTCGGCAATGCCATGCAAGGCGTTGCCGAGAAGAAGGCGCTGGTCGACCGCTACAACGAGATCGCGGCCAACTATTCGGACGAAACCGCCGACGAGATGGCCAAGCTGCAGGACGAGATCGAGGCCCAGGGCCTGTGGGATCTCGACACCCAGGTCGAGCAGGCGCTCGATGCGCTGCGCTGCCCGCCGGGCGACGCGGACGTGTCCAAGCTGTCGGGCGGCGAGAAGCGCCGCGTGGCGCTGACCAAGCTGCTGCTCGCCAAGCCCGACATCCTGCTGCTCGACGAGCCGACCAACCACCTCGACGCGGAATCCGTCGCCTGGCTCGAGCGCTACCTCAAGGAATACGCCGGCTGCATCATGCTGGTGACCCACGACCGCTATTTCCTCGACAACATCACCGAGTGGACGCTGGAGCTCGATCGCGGCCAGGGCGTGCCCTACAAAGGCAATTACTCGAGCTGGCTCGAGCAGAAGGCCAAGCGCCTCGAAGTCGAGAAGGGCCAGGACGAGGCCAAGCAGCGCACGCTCCGGCGGGAGCTCGAATGGATCCGCTCCTCGCCCAAGGCCCGGCAGGCCAAGTCCAAGGCGCGCATCCAGTCGTACGAGAAGCTGGTGGAGGACGCCGGCCGCGACGAGGTCGGCAAGGCCCAGATCCAGATCCCGCCCGGGCCGCGCCTCGGCGATCTCGTCGTCGAGGTCGAGGGCCTCTCCAAGGCCTATGGCGATCGCCTGCTGATCGACAATCTCTCCTTCAAGCTGCCGCCCGGCGGCATCGTCGGCGTCATCGGCCCGAACGGCGCCGGCAAGACCACGCTCTTCAAGATGATCACCGGGCAGGAGACGCCCGATGGCGGCGCCATCCGCCTCGGCGACACCGTCAAGCTCGGCTACGTCGATCAGAGCCGCGGCCACCTCAACGACAAGAAGACCGTGTGGGAGGAAGTCTCCGGCGGACTCGACCAGATGAAGCTCGGGGACAAGGTGGAAGTCAGCTCCCGCTCGTATCTCGGCTGGTTCAACTTCAAGGGCCCCGACCAGCAGAAGAAGGTCGGCCTGCTCTCAGGCGGCGAGCGCAACCGCGTGCATCTGGCCAAGATGCTGAAGGAGGGCGGCAACCTGCTGCTGCTCGACGAGCCCACCAACGATCTCGACACGGAAACGCTATCGGCGCTCGAATCGGCGCTGGAAGACTTCGCCGGCTGCGCCGTGGTCATCAGCCACGATCGCTTCTTCCTCGACCGCATGGCGACCCACATCCTGGCCTTCGAAGGCGAGAGCCACGTCGAATGGTTCGAAGGCAATTTCCAGGACTATGAGGAAGACAAAAAGCGCCGCCTCGGCGACGCTTCCGTCGAACCCCACCGCATCAAGTTCAAGAGGTTCGAGCGATAGCGCTTGCGAAAACGGCCGCTGGCGTGCCGTAATTGCCGGCGAACTTTCCGGCACGCGGTGCGTTCAGCACCGTCTGAGGCGGCGAGGGACTCCAGGCTGTGACGGTGGACCTCCTGGTCATCGCGGCGATCGGCTTCGCGGCGCAACTCGTTGACGGGGCGCTGGGCATGGCCTTCGGCCTGATCTCGACCACGGCGCTGCTGACGCTCGGCATTCCGCCGGCCCAGGCCAGTGCCGCCGTGCACACGGCCGAGGTCGCCACCACCGCCGCCTCCGGCATCTCCCACCTCTACCACCGCAACATCAACTACAAGCTGTTCGCCACACTCGGCATCGCCGGCGTCATGGGCGG
>JBKKCB010000214.1:0-1662 GCA_046713545.1 Hyphomicrobiaceae bacterium
CGCTTTTGGTGATGGATCTCGTCAAGCAGACATGCAACGACAAAAGCCGCCCGCGCTGCGTCGCCTCCATTCCCAAAATCGAGAAGCTGCTCGCTGATGCGCGCGCCAAGGGGGTGATGGTCGTCTACACCACAGTGCCGCCGGTACCCATCGCTGATACCCTTCCGGCAATCGCGCCCAAGGGGAATGAGCCTGTAGTGGTGGCGTTGGTAGATAAGTTCCTTCTCGGCGACAAGGACACCGGCCTCGAGAAGATCCTGAAGGACAAGGGGATCACCTCCGTCATCGCCGTCGGGACCGCGGCGCATGGCGCCGTGCTTTACACATCAAGCGCGGCGGCACTGCGTGGTTTTAACGTGATCGTGCCGGTGGACGGCATGTCGGGCGAGGGCCAAAACACCTATATTGAACAATATGTGGCCTACAATTTGACCAGCGCGCCGGGAGGAGTCGCGGCCAAAACAACGCTGACCCGCATCGACATGATCGAGTTTGCAAACTGAGCGCAGGCCACTCGCAGTTCTCCTGAGCTGTTGGGGAAATGTCGCCTTTTGTGCAGGTTTCTCTGACGCCGCTACCCGTGCCGCTGCCACGCACACCGACCGGCGGCGTCGGAGAAGCGCCAAGGCACGAAGTCGCGGGATTGGGGCAGGCGGGTGCAACGGGCGCTATGGCGATTTGATCTGAGCAGAGGCGTTGAAGGTGGGCTCGTGGTCGCCACGAACGTTGACCCGAACATAATATCGGCATGCATAAGGGCGTGAGGGACGCCGAGATAGACGCTCTGGGAGCATTCCATCGGGGCATTTACGACGCCGATCGGGTGCTTTCGGCCAAGTCGGATCGCTGCCGGCGCAGGACCAGCGGATCGGACCGGCCGTGTTGCGAGCGGGTAGGCGCGTCTGTCTCATGACGTGTCGATTCGGATCGTCGCGGATGCTGGTGTCTGCCGCCACCTCGGCTGGGACCCCTTTGCAAACACCTCGATGACGATCATGCGTCCACCGCAGCGCGGACAGGGACAGGGCAGCACGCGCGGCTCATCGGGCGCAGCGGCCTTCTCCTCCTCCTCAGGCTCGACGAGGCGAGGCTCGGCACCAAGCAGCTGGCGGGCGCGCGCGATGCTCTCGGCACGATTTGTGTTGGCAAGCAGGCCGTAGTGGCGGATGCGGTGGAAGCCCTTCGGCAGCACGTGGCTCAGGAAGCGGCGGATGAACTCGGCAGGCGCGAGCGTCATCGTCTTCCAACGCTCGGGCCCAGTGATGCGATAGTCCTTCCAGCGGAACGCTATGCCGCCGTCGTCGGCGGAGACCAACCGGCGGTTGGAGATGGCGACGCGATGCGTGTAGCGCGACAGATAGCGCAGCACTTGGCTAGGACCGGCAAACGGCTCTTTGCAGTAGACGACCCACTCGATCCGGCGCAGCGGGGCGAGGAAGCGCTTGAAGGTCTGTCTGTCGGCGAGTGCGGCGTGATCGCCGTAGAAGTGCAGCTGGCCTTCGGCGTGCGCTTTCACCAGCATCGCCAGCATGCGACCGCGGAACAGCCGCGAGAACACCTCCACACGCGCGAGGAAGCGCGGCCGGCTCGAGATCCATCTCGATCCATCCTCCGACAGCCCGCCGCCCGGCACGATCATGTGCACGTGCGGGTGATGCGTGA
>JBKKCB010000215.1:0-3421 GCA_046713545.1 Hyphomicrobiaceae bacterium
CGGCGGGCGGTCGATCCGGCCGAACGCAAGCGGATCGTCAACGAGCTGGATATCTACGCCATCAGGGCGGCTAACGTCGTGCCGTTCCTGTGGTTTCAGCGGATCGTGGTGATGCCGAAGCAGCTCAAGGGCTGGTATGCCATGCCGAGCCATTACCTCGGGCAGGACCTGTCCGACGTCTGGCTCGAGCGCTGACAGGCTCAGGCCGTCCGCGACAGAACAAGGCCGGGCGCGCGATCGCGCGCGGCCGGCTTCCAGTCCGGCTCCCCCTTGAGGCCCGGGCCAATGCGGCGGAGATGATGGTGGCCATTTTCATCATGATGATCGTCGGCATTGTGCTCGCCTTCGTGGTGCGGCGCGTCCAGGCCTACCTGCTGCGCTGGCAGCCCCGGTTCGAGCGGCAGGTGTAGGAGCGGCGCATCGGCAGCGGCAGGCTCTGAGCCAGATCCCCTTCACCCGACGATCGGGTCATACCGCTACCTGTCCCTGCGCTGCCTCAAGACGACGAATGTCGCGAAAGAGCCGCTCACTGACCAGCTGCAGAAAGTAAAACCCGAACTTGGGGTTCTGGAAATAGAGCTGCCTCAGATCCGCGTAACTGATCATAAGCAGCTCACCATCCTCGATGCACTCGAAGGTCTGCGTGCGCCGGTTTTCCGGCGCCAGAAAACCCAGCTCCCCGATGACCTGCCCTGGGTTTATCTCGCTCGAGATCTCAACCAGGCGGTAGCGTCCAGTCAGAGTAAAGTACATCTGCTCGGCCACATCGCCCTTGCGGAACACAATCTGACCCGCGCGATGGCGAAGCTTTGTCATGTGGGGCTTCAGCCAGTCCATCGAGAGGTCCCCGCGCGAGGCTTCCTGCACCTTCCTCACCAGCTGGAGCATCTGATAGAGACGCAGCGAATTGAGCGGCAGCAGTATGAGGTGCAGAGCCACGACCGGCCAGGCCGCCGTGAAGTAGCCGTAGGCAATGAACACACAGTTGCTGGCGATCCCCGTCATGCGCAGCGGCAACATGGTCTGCATGGAGAAGGTCGCCAAGACAAGCAGTGCGGCCAGATAGCCGAGTGCGTCTGCCCGCGTCATCTGTTTGGTCTCCCTGACGTCTGATCCCCATGGCTTCTGCCCGCGACGCGATCACTCGTGCCGGGGCAAACATAGCGCTTGCCTGGTCACCTCGTTTCATAATGTTAGCAGCAGGAGTATTCTGTTCACGTCATTCGTTGTCGGAGATGTCCGCAGTTGGCACGACTTCGACATGGCGAGCACTCCTTCCCGCTTCCGGGTTTAGGGCCGAACTGGTGGTCCGATTTTATGCGTCGCCGACCTAATCCAGTTAGCGGTCGCGCGGGGCGTCGCGCAGGAGCCAGGCCAGGGGCACGGCTGCAGCGGCAGTGAACGCGAAAAGGTAAAACGCGTTGATGAAGCCGATCATGGCGGCTTGGCGCTGCACCTCGCCCGACAGCGCCATCAGGCCGGCCGGCGTCGACATGTTCCAGAGGCCCAGGACTTCGGGGTAGGCCAGGATCTTGTTGAAGGGCGTCAGGTGCTCGGTGAAGACCGAGTAGTTGGTCGAGGTCGAGCGCAACAGGAGAACGACGGTCGCGGAGATGAAGAGGCTCGATCCGAAGCTGCGGACGAGATGGAAGATGCCCGCACCCTCGGTCATGCGGCCGGGCGGCAGCGTGGCGAAGGCGAGCACCGACATCGGCGTGAACGCAAGGCCGAAGCCGAAGCCCTGCAGCACGTTCATCCAGAACACGTCGAAGCTCGACACGTTGATGTCGAGCTGGGCCATGGCAAAGCCGGACACGGCCTGCAGCGCCAGTCCGCAGCCGACGGCAAGACGCGGGTTCCAGCGCGTGAACGGCACGACGATGAGGAACGAGAGCCAGTTGCCGATGCCGCGCGCCGCCAGCAGCATGCCGACGAGGCTGTCAGGATAGCCGCGCAGATCGTGCAGCAGAATGGGAAACAGCACCATGGGCGTGAAGCTCAGCATGCCCATGACGAACGAGACCATGAGGCCGACGGAGAAGTTGCGATCGAGCAGCAGACGCGGATCAAGAAACGGGCGCGCCGAAGTGAGACTGTGCACGATGAAGATCCAGAGGCCGATGATGGCGACGCCGGCTTCGATCTGGATTTCCAGAGACTCGAACCAATCGAGCCGCTGGCCGCGATCCATGATGAGCTGGGCCGCTGAGATGGCGACCGACAGGGCGATAAAGCCGGTCCAGTCGAAATGCGCCTCGGAGCGCTCGGTGCGGTGCGACAGCGCGAACCAGACGCACACCATGGCCGCAATGCCCGGCGGGACGATCATGAAGAAAGCGCCGCGCCAGGTGTAGGTCTCGCTGATGATGCTGCCGAGCACGGGCCCGATGACAGGGCCGGCAACGCTGCCCAGGCCCCAGATCATCATGACGAGCGGGTGCATGTGCCGCGGAAAGGAGCCGAGCAGCACCGCCTGCCCCATCGGCATGATGGGAGCGCCGAACAAGCCCTGGCCGACGCGATAGATCACCAGCGTTTCCAGGCTGGTGGCGAGGCCGCAGAGCAGGGACGAAACCGTGAAGCCCGCCACCGAGTAGAACAGCACGTTGCGCCAGCCGAAGCGATTGGCGAGCCAGCCCGTCATGGGCGTGGCGACGGCGGTGGCGACGAGATTTGAGGTGACGACCCAGGCGATCTGGTCCTGGGTGGCGGACAGCGCGCCACGCATCTGCGGCAGCACCACGTTCACGAGCGTGATGGTCATGCCGAACAGCAGCGTGGTCAGCGGCACCATGAGCAGAATGAGCCACTGGTGCCCACTGATGGTGGAGAGCCGCGCGTCGGCGGTCATGACGTTCATTGGGTAGCGCTTCCGCCCACGCGATCGTGCCGCGTTCACCAGATGCGCAGGCCGGCTGCGGATCTGACGCTACGGCTTTGTTTCAGGGGTGCGCCGCGGCTCTCAGGCCGAGCCGTTCCAACCGGGGCATCACCTCCTGAACGAAGTACGGGATTTCCTTCAGGTAGTCGAGGAAAGCGATGGACGTGCCGGCCAAGCCGGACGCACTCATGCGGGCCATTTCCGCGGCCACATCGTCTGGGGTGCCGACGAAGGGATAGGTGCCGGGGTAGGCGCCGAAGAACGACTTGCCGCTGGCGCGGGTAAAGCGGTTCTGCAGCGGACGGGCGACAGGTGCGGTGCTCGGGCCCGCCGTGGTGCCGCGATGACGGCGATAGTAGGCCTGGCCGTCGGCGTCGGCGAAGTCCTCTGCGAAATAGTGGAAGAAATCCTCAGCCTCCTGCCGGCTCGGGCGGCAGACCACGTGACCCATGGCGTAGACGGGCAGGGTGCGATTGTAGCGGGCAGTGTGCTCGGCCACGTTGGCCAGCATCGCAGGCACCTGATCCAGCTCCGAGATGG
>JBKKCB010000216.1:0-10067 GCA_046713545.1 Hyphomicrobiaceae bacterium
CGAACTGCCGGAGGCGCTCGTTGAGCTGCTCGAGCCTGACGATGTTGGCGGTTTGGCGCTGATCGGGCCGGTTCTTGAGCTCCTCCTCGAGCTGCTTCAGCCGTTCGCGCATCGCGTCTGTGCTCGACTCGGCCGGAGCCAGCTTCGGCACGGCGCCGGGCGCAGAGGCGAGATGAAAATAGAAGTCGCCGGTGAGCGCCGAGTGATCCCACGGCACCTGCTTGCCGCTGGTGGCCGCCAGGACCTTCTTGCGCACGTCGATCATGACCGAGGTGAGATTGCGGCCCGGCTCTCGCATGCTGGAGGCGAGCGCTGCCGTGAACGGCGAGTTGCGCTCGTGTCCGTCGAGCGCCACGTTGCCCGGCTGCGTCGAGTAGGCGACGAACGTGCCGACCCCGGCCTGCACCTGTGCGAGGCCGCGGCCGACGCCCGCCGAGCGCGTGCCCATCGAGCGGGCGAGATTGCCGGCGAGAGGATTGTCGCGGCAGGCATCGAGGAAGATGATGCTGGTCTTGCCGTCGCGATCGAGCTCCATCTGCTTCAGGATGAAGTCCAGCCCCGTCGCCTCGAAATCGAGATCGCGCTCGCTTTGCAGCTGGGCATCGACGGGCATGAGATAGTTGCGGCCCTGCACCTGGAGGCCGTGACCGGCGTAGAAGAAGATGCCGGTGTCCGCGTCGGGCAGCACGCGGGAGAAATCCCGCACGCGCGCATCGAACGCGCGCTTGTCGAGATCGAGGCCGAGGACCACCTCGAAGCCCAGCTCCTTGAGCGCGGCGCCCATGTCGTTGGCATCGTTGACGGGGTTGGCGAGCGCGGTCGCGTGCTGATACGCCGAATTGCCGATGACGAGTGCGACCCGTTTCTGGGCTGCCGCAGGCTGGGCCATGAGGGCGCCGACGACAGTAATCGTGACAAGAGCAAAGAGGGTACGCAAGGAGTTGCTGCGAAGCATCAGATCACCTGAATGACAGGGTTCGAACATGAGCTTACCAGAGCAGGATCGCTTCGGATTGAACCACCTCGTCTCGCCCAAGACGCCTCGGCCGAAGCGTGAATCCTGCTCTAAGCTTTGAGTTTAGAGGGCGATTCACGCTTCGCATGGAAGCCTTGTTAATTCCATGCGAAACGATCGCACTCTAGGCATGCCGTGATGTCGGAAATGGGTCGAAAAACGACGTGTCAACGGCTTGGCCTCCGTAAAGAGATGGCAGACTGAACGCCGGATTACCGAGCCGCCCGTTCGGGCACGGTGTAGTGATGCAAGGCTTGGAGGATCGTCTAGGACGGCTACCGCTGTTTGCGCGACCGGATTTTCACCGACCGGGCATCGATCGTGACATGGAAACGTGACAGGAAGCTCATACCCAACAGCCCTTCAACTCCGTTGCCATAGGTGCCCTTGTCGTCGGTCTGTACGACCACCGGCACATCATTCGCTGCCAGGGTCCGCAGCTGGATGGTCGAGGCGCGGCCCCGTTTGCCTTCAGTGATGCCATTCGCGGTATGAAGCCGGATGCGGCTGTCGTTGTCGACCGCGACATTGGCCTTGTCGGCGAAGCTCTTCTTCAGCGCGACGAACGTCGCACCCGTATCCAGGATGAAGTTGCCCTGCACGCCGTTGACGGTCGCACGCAGCGTGACGACATCGCCTTTGCGGGAGGCGGGAAACACGTCCTCGCGGCCGGCCGTCGCCGTCGGGCATTTCCCCTTCGCCATGTAGCTCGAAATGATGGAGCGCGTCTGACTGGTCTCGTTGCGCGCCGGGTTCAGAGCGATCCAGGCTTCGATGGGCAGAACGGCATCGCAGAACTGGCCCAGCCGTTCGTAGTTCCGCGCCATATTGAAGTAGCCGACGCTGGCGATCTTGTTCTTGTCGCCAAATAGCTCGATGGCGGTCACGTAATCATCGATGGCTTTCTTGGGCTGATCGCTGCGATCGTAGGCAAGCGCGCGCAAGTAATATCCGTTGTCCTCGAACGGCTCGAGCTCGATGAGCTTCGAGGCGACGGTTGCGGCCTGTGGATAGTCGGAGAGCGTGAGCAGGATGTTGACCGCGGCCGTCAATGACGGTGCGTGTCCGTTGCAGGTCTCCGAGAACCGTATGTGAGCCGTCGCGGCGTCTCGCCGGTATCCGGCCTTCTGCAGCGCGTTTGCGAGGTTGACGATTGCGTCCTGATCGCAGCGCTCCCGGCTGAGCTCCTCGAGAGATTTCAGCACGGCTTCCCGCGCCGCGGCATTCATGGGCAGGGACACGTTCAGGCGCTCCAGAATGGCCGATAGCTGCTCCCATTCTTTCTCGGCAGCGCTCTGCGCGCGGGCCACGACGGTCCCGGCCATGAGAAGCAATAGAACTGTTGCCGCGCGGATGATCGACATTGCCCCCTCCACTCCGCGCCACTTTATATCCAGCAGCAGACTCCGGAAATAGGCTCGTCCGGCGATGGTGGTCAGAATGATCCGCCGGTGGTGAAGCGGTCGTCGTCGTCGCTGCCGCCACCGCCGCCACCTCCACCGGGGCCGGGGAGGGGCGACCAGCCGCCGCCGCTCGAGGGCTCGCGCCACCCCCCGCCCGACGACCCGTTGGTGCCGCCGCCCGGCATCGGGAAGGGAAACGGGAAGGTCGGCGCGCCGAACGTCGGCCGGCCGCGCGCCGGGCGCGAGCTATACCCCCGGCGCAGGAGGTCCCAAAGAATGCCGCTGCGAACGACGCCGCCGAGGATGCTCTTCAAGGCATCGGCGATGTCGCTTTCGTTGCCGAACGTGGTGTTGGGGTGATCGTAGCCGGCGCTGCGGAAGCGGTCGCGCACCTGCTCGACCTCGGTGCGGCGGCGCGCGAGATCCTGGGCGGACCGGCGCAGGTCCGCGGTTTCCGCGTCCGCCTTCACGAGGCTCGCGTCGATGGTTTCAAGTCTGCGCACGATGGCCTCGTCGGCGCTGGTCGGCGTGCGGCGCGCTTCGCGATACAGGGTGGCGATGTCGTCGCTGCCATCGGCAGACGCGATGGTCTTGAGGGCTTCGGTGTAGGCCGGATCGGTGCCGCCGGAGAGCAGGGTGGAGCGCTCATCCTCGATCTTCTTCAGGAGGGCCTGGCGGTTTTCGACGGCGTCGTCGGCGGCGGCAAGCTTGCGGCGCGCCTCGGCGAGGGCCTGCTCCCGCGTTGTGACGCCGGCGTCCAGCATGGCCTTGCGCTCGACATCGGCGAGTGCGGCCTGGGCCTGCGATGCCGCGCCCCGCTTGGCCGTCGCATGCTCGCGCAGCCGCAGGGGAATTTCGACGAGCGCGGCGTAGTTGGCGCGGACATCGCCGAAGCCGATGAAGTCGGCAACGATGCGGTCGATCATGCGCACGATGTTGCCAGCCTTGTAGTCGGACGTGCCGAAGCGCCGCCGCCAGAGATAGGCGAACAGCGGATCGTCGTCGTAAGGCTTGCGCTTGGCGCCGAGGTCGTCTTCGGACGTTGCGGCCTTCTTTTCGGCCTCCGTGGCAATGGTATCGGCGGCATCGACCTTGGACTTGGCTGTCGCCCATTCAGGCGTGGCCTGCACGCGGGCTTCGGCTTGCGCGCGCAAAGCCTCGAGCGCCTCGAGTGCCTGTTCGAGGACGGCGGCAGCGGCATGGCGCTCCGCCTCGGCGGCGGTGACTTCCTTCAGCAACGCCTCGCGCCGTTCGGCGGTGGCCGCAATGCGCAGGCGATAGTCGTCGAGCACCTGTATGGCGCGCCGCTCGCCGGCATCGAGATTGCTGACGAGCCGGCCGGCCGCCATCTCGTCGAGCTTGACCCGCGCCAGCTCGCGCAGCGCGTTGGTCCTGTCCTTGCGCAGCCGTTCGGCCTCGCCCACCGCCGAGCGGAGCGCGCCGTCGAGCTGGCTTTCCTCGCCGCGGAGGTTGGCGATCGCGCCTTCGATCGAGCCAAGCGTCTGTCGTCCAGTCCACATCAGCGCGGTCTCACCACTGGGTGATGATGCCACCTTCGAAGGGCATCATGTAGTCGAGGGCCAGAGTCCCGCGCTTCTTAACGCCAAACCGGTTGCGTTGCACGATGCCGTCGTCGCGCTTGTCGGAGGCGACCGCCTCGAACGTTGCCTGCGGGACGCGGACGCCGAACTTGGACACCGTCTCGGCGACGCCGGTCTCCTCGTTGCGCACGGGCAGGCTCAGCTTGCGTCCGTCGGGCGCGATCGGCTCCACGATCAGGTAGTAGTTGCGCGCCTGGTGGCCGCGCGGCGGGCGGCGCCACACGCCGGAGTTCTCGCCCGGACGCGAGACGATCATCAGCGTGTACTCGGCTGTCAGCTCGTCGCGCAGCGCCGTGAGATCCGTGTTGATCTTGGTCATGGCGGCGCGGTCGCCGCCGCGGATGGCGCGCTCGCCGTCGGCCAGCAGCGCGTCGGCCTTCTGCTTGGCGGTTGCATCGTTGCCGACGGCCAGCACGTCGGCGTGGGCCTGCCGCAGGGATTTCGGCAGCGTCTCTGTGATCTCGATGCGCTCCTGCTCGGCGGCGCGCTGGGCCGGGCGCGTAACGAGAATGTGGTAGGCGATGAAAAAGGCGGCGAGGGCCCCGAGGACGAGGCCGGCGCGCCTGCCGTGGATGTCGCGCATGGCCCACAGCGTGAGCAGCCGCCGCTTCCAGCCGGCAGGCGGCGGTGTGTAGACGAAGCGGCTGTCCTTCAGAGCCTTGACGCCGTCCGCCAGAATCTGATCGGGGACCTCGATGCCCTGGTCGCGATAGATCTGGCGCAGGCGGGCGATCAAGTCTTCCTCCCGCCCCGCCTCGTTCAGCTCCCGGTGCACGAGATCCTCGCGGTGGCGCAGGGTGTCCACCACGTCCATGGCGATCATCAGGTCGTCGAGCGTCTGCGGCTTGCCGTCAGCAAGCGCGGAATCGGCCATGCGGGGCTCTCCGAGCTGGCAATCAGGCGGCGGGCAGCGCGTTGGCGTCCGTCATCAGCTTGGTCATGCGCTTCTTGCCGTCTTCCACCGCGTCGCGGATCTCCGCCGAATTCTGCGTGGACAGCTTGCGCATCTCGGCGATGATGTTGGCCGAGCGCTCCTGGAACCCGACGACGCTGTCGACCAGCTTCCTGACGGCATCGGCCCGGATCGTCGGCCCGTAGCCGCTGCGCACGGCGGCTTCCTGCACCTTGTCGCCGATCTCGGACAGGGTATCGAGGCTCTTGGACATGCCTTCCTTCATGGCGTCCAGGGTCTTGGTCGATTCGTGCAGGCCGAACATGCCGGTGAACGATGCCTTCAGCGCCGTCAGCACGCTGTCGTTGGTGGAGAAGAAGCTGACCGCCTGGGCGTACACGCGCTCCTTGGCCGAGGTCGTCTGCAGCAGCCGGGCCATGATGACCTCGGAGGTGTTGTAGGAGATCGTCAGATTGTCCGAGAGATCCTTGGCGATCTGGTAGCGCTTATCTTCGTCCTGCGTGCGGCGCAGCTGCTCGTCGCGGGCGAGCTCCAGCTTGGCGCGATCCGACGGCTCGGTGCCGGCGAAGCCAGCCACCTTCTCGGCTGCCGTTTTCAGCGCAAGCTTTTCACCGTCGAGCTTGCCCTGGGCGGCTTTCAGCACTTCCAGCGCCATGACCTCGGCATGCTTGAGGGCGCCACGGTAGTCGCGATAGGCGTCGAGGATCTTGGCCTCGCGCTCGATCTGGTTTTTCGACTCTTTGGTCACGGCCAGGTAGACGTCGCGGATCTTGTCGAAGCGATCGGCGATGTCGCCGCGGGAAATCTTCATCCACATGTTGGTGCCGCGCTCGAGGATGTCGATCTTGCCGTCGGACACCTGATCGACGAGGCGCTTGGCGTCGTCGCGGATGGAATTGAAGCCGTTGGTGATGGCCTGGTAGCGCTCGCCGATTTCCATCTTGGAGGTCTGTTCGCGCACCACCTCGTTGAAGACCTCGGTCTGCCCCAGCGTGCGCGCGATGATGGCGATCTTGTCCTTGTCCAGGTCGGAGATCTTCTCCAGCAGCGCGTTGATGGGGGCCGGGTCGACCTTGCCCGGCATCAGCCCCATCTCGCGCAGGGTGGACGATGCCTTGTCGAGATACTGCAACGGTGACTTGATTGCGATGTCCGCCATGTCGAAAACTCCTCGTGCCAAGCCACGCAAAGAAAAGAGCAGGGGGCGATGGACCTCGCGGCGAGCATAGGGATGAAGCACGCCAGATGCCATCGGGATGTCTGCCGATCTGACGCGCGGACGAGTGCACCGGCATCTTGAAGATTTGATGACGGGCCGGAGGTCTTCGGCGATGGACGGGGCGCCAATCCTTGCCGAAGCGTTATCAAAATCGCCGGATATTTTCGCGCAGATGCTAATTTTCATTAACCAGTAGTATTAATCGTGAATAAATAGGTTAATTGCCGCTAACGCCGGATTTGCTGGCCTGCGTCTATTTGGCGGACCTGCAACCCTTCTTCCGCCCAGTTGCATTGGCTACCTAAGCCTCTCGCAATTTCAACAATTGCAAGGGGAATTCGAAATGCTGAAACGCTTTGGTGCCGCCGCCGCGGCATGTCTCGCGATGGCTTGCGTGGCGAATGCAGCACCGCGCAGCGAATGCCAGACCAAGGCGCTTCGCGATCTGGAGCGCTTGTCGCCCAAGGGATATGCGGTCTATGCGGCGATGCCGAACAAGACGGACTTCGTGCGGTGGATCACGTGTGACGACGTCCAGCTCGGTCTGACCACGGCGGTGCACGAGTCCGTGCATCTGCTGACGCACGAGAAGGACGGCTATCCGCTGATCGACGGCGGCATGCTGCGGCGCCCGAAAGAGCTGGTCCGGTATTATGCACCCAAGGCGATCGCCGGCAGGTTCGAGGCGGGCGACATGTTCGTCAAAACGTACCTGGGGCGCGGCGCGGCGACGTCGGCTGACGATTTCACGTATCTGCTCGATGAGCTCAATGCCTACAGCCACGATCTCCACTCGGCCGTCAAGCTCGCGCCCCTGCACAAGGGCGATGGTCAGGTCGCCCATCGCGACGGGCTATCCGCGCTGATGGCCTTCGTCATGCGCTACGTCCCGGCTGAGGCGCAGCATCCCGCGACCTGGCAGGGGCTGCAGCAACCCGAAACGAAGCAGGTGGTGCAGAAGCTGTGGGCGCAAGCCGAAGAGGCTCTGTCCTCGTCATGCGGCTTTCCGGCCTACGGAACCAAGGACAAGACGTACGTCGGCTTCCTCTGCAATGCCGGCAATGGAGCCTCGCTTGCGGGACTGCTCGGGCGCGCCCCCGTATGTCCCACGGCGTGCATGCCGGCCGGAACGGCATCGGCTCGTTGACGCGCAAGCCGTGTGCGTGCCTGGTTAAGCAGCAGCGGAAAATAGCCATACCGCAAGCGCGCCGAAAGCGAGGTGGCCGGTGACGAAGAGGGCGGTGGCCTTGGCAAGAGCTTGCGGCATGGTTCGATCCGTTTGAGAACTGCCGCTGCCCATCGGGGGCAGCGGTCTGACGACGTGGGAGTGCAGGCCTATCAACACGCGACCGGCGAGATGGTTGCAGTCATGGCCGTGTGGTGGTCACCTCTTCGCCGTTACCAGGGCGTCCGATCGCCTGGTTGAACAGACGCGGTACGATGGCATTGGCGCGCTCCCGGACTGCCTCGAAGGCCGGCGCCGCCTGGAGGGCATCCTTCGCCGCATTGACGGAGAGACGCATGCCGCCGTCGCGCCGCTCGGTCAGCAGGGATGAGAACGGCACGGCGACGTCTTTTTCGCCGATACCGAGAAATCGGCCCACGCCGAGGACCGCGGCGTTGATCCGGCCGTCGGGGCCAATGATGAGATCCTTGATGGTGCCGAGTTTTTCACCGCTCGGACTATAAACGTCCTGCTGGTAGTAGCTGCCGATCGAGATCGAGTCGTCAGCGGCCCGGGTGAGATACGTGGGGTTCGCTGATGTGCGCAGCAGTGAGGTCTGCGGTGAGGGCGCGACCGCCTGGCGGGGTGCGTGTTCGGTGGGCAGCAAATACCAGAACAGACCGGCCACGGCGGCCAATGGCAGCAGCCAGAGAGTCCACCGCGAGGGCGCTTCGGGTTTTGTCTCATTGACCATCCGCTGCATGGCGGCGGGCGCCACGCGCGGCAGATCAGCGGTCCCGCGCGCAAAGTCGTAAGTGCGCGCTTCTGCGGTGCGTTTGACATCGAAGCACTGCTGCAGATCTTGCGGGAGAAGATTGGCGAGACCAGCCGGCATGGCAGCGGCAACGTTGTCTTTTTGCGATGCCAAGAGACGCGCGAGACCATTCGCATCGAGGCCTTCGGCGCGCTGCTGCCGACCAAGCGTTCCCATGACGACCGGTCCCACCAAACCCATCAGGGTCTGCGCCGGGCCTTCGCCGATGCCGGCGAAACGGCAGATCGACGACGCAAGGCTGTCGAGCGTGCTGCCGCCGAGCAGCGCGGACAGGGCACTGCTTCCCTTGTCGGCGACCTGGCCCAATCCTTCCATGGAGGTGACGAGGCTTGCCAGCAATCCGGGCGATTGCGCTGCGATCGCATCGGCAATCTGCCGGGCGCCGCCGGGCTGGCCCGCCGTGTTCATGAGAGCGCCGAGGATCGCGGGCACGGAGGCTTCCGTCGCTTTTTGGGCCGCTCCGCGGTCGAGCCCCGTGGCTGACGCCATCTTGCCGATCAACTCCGGGGTGAGGAAACGTGAGATCGCCGAAATCATGTTCTCGGTCATTGACGAGGTCCTTTCTGTGAGGGAACGGGGCGCCCGATGGCATCTGCTCGCCCGCGCAGCATCACGCAGGGGTGGATTGCCGGGTATCGGGAACATTCCCCCATTTGGGCGGCGGAAGCCCTGATGCGACGGGCCACCGATGACGATGCGTGTGCGAAGGCGCAGTGTTTGTTGGGCGTCGCCGGTGCGGCCTCGAGTGAGGCGGCGCGATTCAATCCGAAACGACCCTGCTTCAGTATCGGGTGTTGTGCCGATCGCGTGCGCTGGATGAGATTCATATCCTGCCTCTGCATTTGCGTGCGGTGGAGGATCAATGCCATTCCCTGTGAGACGTTGGGCGGTGCCCGTCTGCCTGCTTGCGCTGGCAGCGCCGTTCGCGAGCGGCGATGCCGCTTATCACGCGGCGGAACGCGTGACCGACGCGCTCATGAGCGCGGCTGCGGACATCGCGGTATTTGAGAGAAAAGCGAGCGATGCGGCAGCGGGCTCCGCGGCGCCGCATGTGCGCGTGGCGCAGTCGGGCGATGACTGGATCGAGGCGCTGCGCACGGGGTCCTACTGGAAAAATAGTCGCGAGACGTCGCGCAGCAGTCGCAGTGCCAAGCGTGAGAAGTCGAGCAAAGAGATGCGCGGGGCCGCCAGGTCATCGGGCGCGCGCTCCAAGGTGGCGCTGGCGGCGCATACGGGATCGCTGCCGCGAGGCAACGGTGAGGCCTATCGCACCGTGTGCGTGCGGCTGTGCGACGGTTACTACTGGCCCATCAGCTTCGGCGCGGGCAGCGCCGAGTTCTCGCGCGACAGCGCCACCTGCGAGCAAAGCTGCAGCATGCCGGCCAAGCTGTATCACGCACCCGTGCTGGGGGAGGCACCCGAGTTGGTCGACCTGAACGGCCAGGCCTACACGAAGCTCAGTACCGCCTTTCAGTTCCGCACGACGTACAATCCGAGCTGCAAGTGCCGTGCGCATCCGTGGGAGACGGAGGCCCAGCAGCGTCATCGGACCTACGCGGTGTCGGGACAGGCAGATCCGGCTGCGGCTGAACAGAACACGGCCCCGGCCGCGGACGCCAAATCCCGCGAATGACCTATGTGATAATCAGGAAGCGGCGCGGGAGGCCGCACTCCAGCAGGCAAGAAAACACCGATCCCGCGCCGCCGGATCGGTATTTTCTGCAACCCAACCGGGTCAGCAGCCGCAGGAGGCGTATGTCGGCTTTTGGTTGACCTGGATGGTCTTGGAATCGTCTGCGTCGGTAGCGTCTTCGACTGGGCGACATTCACGGTCTTGTAGCCGACGACGGTGCGGTTGTGCACGCGCGTCACCAGGTTGACCCGCATCACCGGCTGCACGTTCGTGACCGTGACCA
>JBKKCB010000217.1:0-9224 GCA_046713545.1 Hyphomicrobiaceae bacterium
CGGGCTGTTCCTGGCTGGGCAGATCAATGGCACCACGGGCTACGAGGAGGCGGGTGCCCAGGGCCTGATGGCGGGGCTCAATGCGGCGCTGAAGGCGTCGGGCCGTGCCGACGGCGTGGTGGTGTCACGGGCGGACGCCTATCTCGGCGTGATGATCGACGATCTGGCGACGCGCGGCGTGACGGAGCCCTATCGCATGTTCACGTCGCGGGCGGAGTATCGCCTGCGGCTTCGCGCGGACAACGCGGATCAGCGGCTGACGCCGCTCGGCGAGGCGATGGGATGCGTCAGCGCGGAAAGGCGCAC
Source organism: Hyphomicrobiaceae bacterium (assembly GCA_046713545.1). Classification (GTDB taxonomy): domain Bacteria; phylum Pseudomonadota; class Alphaproteobacteria; order Rhizobiales; family Hyphomicrobiaceae; genus CADEFX01. The sequence goes on from JBKKCB010000217.1 coordinate 307, forward strand.
GGCGTATCAGGCCAAGGCCGAGGCGCTGACACAGGGCCGCGCGCTGCTGGAGGGTCTGTCCTTCACGCCCACCGAGGCTGGGCGGGCCGGCATCGAGATCAACCGCGACGGGCGGCGGCGCACGGCGTTCGAGATGCTGTCCTATCCGGGCGTGGATTTTGCGCGGCTGGCGGTGATCTGGCCGGATCTGGCAAGGGTTGATTCTACAATTCGAAACCAGCTGGAGATCGACGCGCGTTATGCGGCCTACGTGGACCGGCAGGAGGTGGATGTTGCTGCCCTGCGCAAGGACGAGGGCGTACGCATCCCGGAGGCGTTCGATTTCGCGGCCATCGCGAGCCTGTCCAACGAGGTGCGGCAAAAACTGACGACACATCGGCCGGCGACGATCGCCCAGGCGGCGCGGATCGATGGCATGACCCCGGCCGCCCTCATGCTGTTGCTGGCACATCTCAAGAAAGCGCCCAGGCGGGCCAGCGCGTGACGGGCGCCCGCAGCTCCGCGCCGGCGCCCATCACCGGTCCGAGCCAGTTCGCCGAAGCGTTTGATGTTTCACGTGAAACGTTGGACCGGCTGGACCTCTACGCGCGTCTGCTCGGGCAATGGCAGAAGGCCGTCAACCTGGTCTCGGCCAAAACGATGCCGCAGGTTTGGGAGCGGCATTTCGCCGACAGCGCACAACTCTATCGGATGGCGCCGGAGGCGAAGCGCTGGAGCGATCTCGGCAGCGGTGCGGGCTTTCCGGGCCTCGTGGTCGCGATCCTGATGGCGGAGAGCGGCGCGGGCCGCGTGACGCTGGTGGAAAGCGACGTGCGCAAGTGCGCGTTCATGCGCGAGGTGGCGCGACAGACCGGCATCACTGTGGACATTGTCGACGAACGCATCGAAAGCTTCTCGACGAGCGGTCGAATCAGCGAGACTGCTGTAGACGTAATTTCGGCGCGTGCACTTGCGCCGCTGGACAGGCTCCTGGAGCTTTCGTCCGCCCTGTTCTCGCGTAACACGCTGGGTTTGTTCCTCAAGGGGCGCGAGTTGCGCTCCGAGCTGGACGAGGCGCAGCGCCGTTGGGCGTTCGACAGTACCGTTGTGCCGAGCCTGACCGACGCCAGCGGACAGATACTTCAGGTGCGTGCGCTGAGAGCCAGGACGGAGGACTGAACCGTGGCCGGCATGCATTCACGCGCACTGCGCACTTTGGCGATCGCCAATCAGAAGGGCGGTGTCGGAAAGACAACGACTGCGATCAATCTCGGCACCGCGCTCGCCGCAGTGGGCGAGCATGTGCTCATCATCGACCTCGATCCGCAGGGCAACGCCTCGACCGGCGTCGGCGTTCCGCCGGAAGCGAGACGCCTGACGACGTTCGACGTGCTGACGGGCAAGGCAAGCGTGTCGCAGGCCATGATGGCGACGGCGGTGCCGGGGCTGTCGATCGTGCCGGCGAATTCGGACCTCGTCGGGCTCGAAACGGATCTGATGTCGGAGCAGAACCGGCCGTTCAGATTGCGCGACGCCATAGCGGCCTTCGCCTCCGAGCTGAGGGTGCGGCCGCCGGAAGCGGCCATCAACTACGTGCTGATCGATTGCCCTCCGTCGCTCAACCTCTTGACGCTGAACTCGATGGTGGCGGCCAACGCCGTGCTGGTGCCGGTGCAGTGCGAGTTCTTCGCGCTGGAAGGCATTTCGCAGCTCAAGGAAACCATCGATCAGATCAAGGCGACGCTCAATCCGGGTCTGGAGATCCAGGGCGTGGTGCTGACCATGCACGACGCGCGCACGGCGCTGTCACGCGAAGTGGCGGAGAACGTGCGGCAGTTCTTCGGGCGCAAGGTCTACCAGACCATGATCCCGCGCAACGTGAAGGTGGCGGAGGCGCCGTCGCACGGCAAACCGATCCTGCTCTACGACTACGAGTGCCCGGGCAGCCAGGCGTATATCGGGCTGGCGCGGGAGATCATCGATCGGGAGCGCCATTTCAAGGCGGCATGACGAGTGAGCAAACTGACGGCGAGGAAATTATCCTCGCCGGCGCGCGTGCAGGCAGAATGCCGGTCATTGTGAGAGACAACTGAAGGAGAACGTCTGGCCATGGTATCGCCTATGCACAAGGGCCGGCTGGGAAGAGGCCTCGCCTCGCTGATCGGGGAGCCGGGCCCGGTCCAGTCCCGCCTGCCGCCCGAAGGCGAGCAGCGCATGATCAGCATCGACCAGATCCGCGCCGGCAAGCTCAATCCGCGCAAGGATTTTCCGCCGGAGGAACTGGCGGAGCTCGCCGACTCCATCCAGCAGAAGGGCCTGGTGCAGCCGATCCTGGTGCGGCCCGAGCGGGCGCCCGGCACCGGCTACGAGATCGTGGCCGGCGAACGCCGATGGCGCGCGTCGCAGAAGGCCGGCCTGCATGCCATCCCCGCGATCGTGCGCGAACTGGAGGACCAGGAGGTCCTCGAGCTGGCTATCATCGAGAACGTGCAGCGCTCCGACCTCAATCCGATCGAGGAGGCGACCGGCTACAACGAGCTGATCGAGCGTTATGGCTATACGCAGGAGGCGCTGGCCGAGGTGATCGGCAAGAGCCGCAGCCATCTCGCCAACACGCTGCGGCTGCTGAAGCTCCCCGAGAGCGTGCGTGCGATGGTGCAGCAGGGCCAGCTCTCGGCCGGGCATGGGCGCGCGCTGATCGGGCGGGAGGATGCCGAACTGCTGGCGCATCGGGTGGTGCGCGATGATCTCAACGTGCGCGAGGTCGAGGCGCTGGTGCAGGGCGGTCCGGTGCGCAGCGAGCCGAAGAAGCCGCGCGAGAAGGATCCCGATACCCGCGCCTTCGAGAAGGAGCTGGCGGACGTGCTGGGCCTCAAGGTCGAGATCAAGAAGGGCTCGGGCGAGAGCGGCGTGCTGATGATCAAGTACGGCAACTACGACCAGCTCGACTATATCCGCATGCGCCTGGCGGGCCCGCCTGGCGGGTGAGCGGCGCAACCGCTTCTGGTCTACCGGAATCCCGCCCGCAGCGATGCGGCGGGGTTTTTCTTGCGAAATCTCAAGCAACTTCGTCGTGATGGCTTGACGCGCCGGGCGTTGCAGCGGGATACCGTGGCGCACGGCAGGACTGCGGAAAGATAGACAACATGAGCGAGACGGTGCTGCAGCAACTCGCGGCGACCATCAAGGCGCGCCGGGCGGACAGCGCGGCGAAGTCCTATACGCGGCAGCTGCTCGACGGCGGCCCGCAACGCTGCGCCAAGAAGCTCGGCGAGGAGGCCATCGAGACTGTCATAGCTGGCATCTCGCAGGATGACGCGGCATTGAAAGCGGAGGCCGCCGATCTGATCTACCATCTGCTCGTGCTGCTGGAATGTCGCAACATCGGGCTGGACGAGGTGCTGCAGGTTCTCGAGGCGAGGATCGGCGTATCGGGACTCGACGAGAAAGCGTCGCGTAAGGGAGGCTAGTGTGATGATCGAGAAATTCGCCGGCATTTGCCGCTCATCCTGGAGCGAATTTCTCGATCTGAATCACACTAGCGAGTCTATGATGCTAGTGTCCCTTTGGATTCCGAAGTTCGCTCCCGGGCCTAGCATCCAGATCAGGCGAACTTCGGAATCGGGACACTAGTGCATGCGCGACATCCTCGACCCGCAGGGTGGAGCGGCCGGCAACCGCAGCAATATCCAGTATTCGCCGTACCGGACGTTCACGCGCACCGAGTGGGCGGCGCTGCGCGCCGACACGCCGATGACGCTGGTGTCGCGGGATCTGTCGGCGCTGTCGGGCCTGATCGAAGACCTGTCGGTCGAGGAGGTGGAGACGATCTACCTGCCGCTGTCGCGCCTGCTCAATCTGTACGTGGCGGCGGCGCAGGAGCTGCATGCGGTGACGTCGAAATTTCTCGGCCGCACGGACGGCAAGGTGCCGTTCATCATCGGCGTGGGCGGCTCGGTGGCCGTCGGCAAGAGCACGACGGCCCGTGTGCTCAAGGCGCTGCTGGCCCGCTGGCCCGATCATCCGCGCGTGGACCTCATCACGACGGACGGGTTCTTGTGGCCCAACCGCGAGCTCGAGATCCGCGGCATCATGCATCGCAAAGGTTTTCCCGAGAGCTTCGATACCGCGCGCCTGCTGAACTTTCTCGGCGATGTGAAGTCGGGCAAGGCCAATGTGTTGGCGCCGGTCTACTCGCATTTCCACTACGACATCATTCCGGGGCAGGAGGCGATGGTCGACCGGCCGGACATCCTGATCGTCGAGGGATTGAACGTCCTGCAGCCGGCGCGCCTGCCGCGCGGCGGCGAGGCCATCCCGTTCGTTTCGGATTTCTTCGATTTCTCGATCTATCTCGATGCCGATCCCGCCATCATCGAAGACTGGTACGTGCGGCGCTTCATGCGGCTCAGGCAAACCGCGTTCCGCGATCCGGCGGCCTATTTCCATCGCTACGCGATGCTCTCCATCGAGGAAGCCCAAGGCAAGGCGCTGGAGATCTGGACCACCATCAATCGCATCAACCTGGATGAGAACATCCTGCCGACGCGACAGCGCGCGCGCCTGATCCTGCGCAAGAGCGCCGACCATCGCATCGAGAGCGTGGCGCTGCGCAAGCTGTAGAGCGTGCGAGGTCTCGGTTGAGTTCAGGTGCGTTCGTGCGCCAGCGGAGATGAACTCACACCCAGCCGAGCTCCTTCATCGCCCATCCCGCGTTCCAGATCTTGGTCATGTGCCGGATCTTGTTTCCCTCGAACTCCATGACATAGACGTAGTCGCTGCTGGTGCTCTTGCCTGTAGGTGGACACGGGCCGCCTTGCGCGCTGTGAGTCCCGGAGAAAACGCCATAAGCACAGACGCTTTTGCGGTCATGATCTGTGGCAAATGATTTCACTTCGTACCGGCCGTTCGGGATAATGCCCAGCAAGCCTTTCATCCAGCCGGCATACTGCTCGAGGCTGCGCACATCGGCCAGCGGCTCGGCCTGTGAGGAAAAAGTCGCATCCGACGTGCAATAGGCTTTGCAGCCTTCCCAGCCTTTGCCCGTTTCACAAGCGGCAAAAAACGCGGCGGCGACTTCTGTGATGTCTGCCATGGCGACCCTCCCGGTTGGCGATGACCGGACATGGCTACTAGGCGCGCTGTCCGATCTTCCGCAATCGGAGTATATGGTTGCGCCGGCGCAGGCTCAACTGTTGCTCGTGCCGGCTCGGGCGCGAACCGTGACGTCAAATGCCGCGTGCGGCGGCGAGTTTTGCGAGTGGTGTCTCCGGGCGTGCGCCGATGTGGCTGATGATCTCGGCGGCGGCGAGGCTGCCGAGGCGCCCGCAGGTCTCGACGGACTTGCCGGCCGCCATGCCGTAGAGAAAGCCCGCTGCGAAAAGGTCGCCGGCGCCGGTCGTGTCGACGACGGTCCTGACGCGGTCAGCGGCAATGGACGTTGCGTTGCTGCCGTGAAAAATGACCGAGCCCTTGGCGCTGCGGGTCAGAACGGCGAGCTTGGTTGCGGCGCGGGCAATGCGCGCGGCTTCCTCGAAGGTCTGCGTCTGGTAGAGGGCGGTGATCTCGGCTTCGTTGGCGAACAGGATGTCCACGCGCGAGCGCACGAACTCGACGAACTCGGCGCGATGGCGCTCCACGCAGAACGGATCGGACAACGTCAGCGCAACCTGGCGGCCGGCCTTGTCGGCAATGTCGGCTGCCTGCCGGAACGCAGCCTTGGCCTCCGGACGGTCGAACAGGTAGCCCTCGAGATAGACGATGCGCGCGGAGGCAATCAGCTCCGCGTCGACTTCGCCGCGCGCCAGCTCCGGGCTGACGCCGAGGAAGGTGTTCATGGTGCGCTCGCCGTCGGGCGTGACCAGGATGAGGGAGCGGGCGGTCGGTGCGCCGCCGGTCGAGGGTTTGGTTTCGAAGGTGACGCCGGCGGCGCGGATGTCGTGCGCGAAGATGCGGCCGAATTCGTCATCCGCAACTTTGCCGATGAAGGCGGCGCGTCCGCCGAACGAGGCGATGCCGACCATGGTGTTGGCAACCGAGCCGCCGGAAATCTCGATGCCGGGACCCATGTCCTTGTAGAGATCCGTCACGGTCGCGGCATCGACCAGCCGCATGCGGCCCTTGGGCGCGCCGTGGCGGACGAGGAAGTCCTCCTTGCACCGCCCGATGATATCGACGATCGCATTGCCGATGCCGACGACATCGTGAATGATCTCGGCCATGTGCTTTACCCCCGCAAAATCCGTGAAGCGCGCAGTATAGGCCGCGACGTGCGTTGTGGCTAACCCCGCCGCCGGGCAGTGCCGCTGTCTTTGCCGAGGGCCGAGACGTCGAGCAGGAGCTGTTCGGCCAGCACGCTTTCCAGCGAGGCATTGAGGCGCGCGGACTTGGCAGCGGTGGCGACGCGCGACAGGGCGTCATTGAGCCGGCCGGCGGACCATTGCCGGCACTGGGTCTCGAAGGCCTGGCGCTGCTTGAAATGCAAGGGTGGCCGCAGGGTGCGGATCACTTCGTCGAGCGAGCGGCCTGCCTCGATGGCGGCGCGGGCCCGGTGCAGCCGGATGAGATGACGCTGGGTGGCCGCGATGAGGCCCTGCGGGCTTTCGCCGGCGGCAAAGGCGCGGTCGCATTCGGCGAGCGCGCGGGCGGCCTGGCCCAGAGCCGCGGCGTTGACGACGCGATCCATGGCCTGCTCCGCGGCATCGCCGACCACGGCTTCCACATCGTCGACATCGATGGTGCCTTTGCCGGCTGCGTAGAGGGCGAGCTTGTCCACCTCGCTGCGCGACAGCGCGCGATCGGCACCCAGCCGCGCGACGAGCTGCTGATGTGCCTCGGGGGTGATCGACAGCTTCGCGGCTTCCAGGATCTCGGCGATCATGCCGCCAAGATCGCGCGCCTCGTCGGCATAACAGGGAATGGCCACTGCGGCGGGGGATTTGTCGAACAAAGCGCGCATGGCGTCCGTGGGCTTGAGATCGCCGGCCTCGACGATCAGCGATCCCGCCAAGGCAGGCCCCTCGACCAGAGGCTTGAGCGCGGCCGCATTGATGCGCCGGCCGGCGATGGCGCGCACGATCTTGCGGCCGCCGAACATCGGCACCGTCAGCAATTCGATGCTGAGCCGGTCGGGGTTCTGCTCGAGGTCGGTATCGTCGACGCGAACGATCTCGCCGGGCGGATCTTCGGCTTGCGCGAGGCGTTGCGCGAGCCGTAACGCGCGCTCTGAAACCGAGCCGGCGTCCGGCCCATACAGGAGCACGGCGCCCATCGACTTGTTTGCGGACGCGAGGAAACTTCCGACGTTCTGGGCCTTGAGGGATACCATCAGTCGATCGAGCACTGATGCGGGACGTTGTGATCAGAAGGCGTGCGCGCGCTCACACGCGGCCGCTGGACAGGCGCGCCGCAAGGCGGCCCTTGAGTTCTTCGGCAACGGACTTGGCTGCCCGGTTTTCGGCGTCTTCGCGCGCGCGCACGTTCGAATAGATCGACGTGAAGCGCTCGAAGCCGGCCCGGCCCTGGCTGGACCCCTGCAGCACGACCTGCTTGTCCTTGATCGAAATAAGCCGGAATGCCGCGTTCAGATTATAAATCTGGCTGAGCGACTCGCCCGTCGTCTGAACGAGCGTCGACGTCACCGATTCCGTGATGACGATTTCGAGTGTGTAGAGCGGAGGCGGCGGTGTGCCGCCACCTGTGTGCTGGAAGATCAGCTCGTTGCGGATGCGCTGGCCGACGCGGCTCGGAACCGGCGCGATCTGCACCTGAGCCAACTTCTCTTCGAGACCGACGCCCGAGGCGGTGGTGCCATAGAGTGGGCGGAAGCCGGCCTCGCTACCACAGCCGCTGAGGGCCAACCCGAGAAGGAGCGTGCAAGCAGGCATGCGCAGCCAAGCCCTGCGGGCTGGTGCACTGCCTGATTTTCGCGCCTCAGACGACGACATTTACAATCCTCTGCGGCACCACGATCACTTTCTTGACCGGGCGGCCTTCGAGTGCCCGAACGACGGCCTCCAGTCTCAACGCGGCCGTCTCGATCTCGCCTGTCCCGGCAGACCGTGCCACGGTCATCTCGTCGCGGCGTTTGCCGTTCACCTGTACGGCAATGGTCACCGTATCGTCAACGAGCAAGGCCGGCTCCGGCATGGGCCAGGGTTGTTCTGCGAGCAAGGTGTTGTATCCAAGCCGCGCCCAGCATTCTTCAGCTAAATGCGGCATCATCGGGCCGAACATCTGAACGAGCAGCTCGGCGGCCTCGCGCAGGGCCCAATCCATGCCTTCGGCGGTGCGGCCTGATGCCGCCTGCAGGCCGCTGGCAAACTCGTAGACCTGGGCCACGGCGACGTTGAAGCGCAAACCCTCGATGTTGCCGCCGACCTTCTCCACGGTGCGGTGCGCCAGGCGGCGCAGGGCCTCCGCCTCGGCACCGAACTGTTTCGGTTTCGGGGCGCCCTTGGCGGCACCTTTCTCGGTGCACTCCTCCAAGAGGCGCCAGATGCGCTGCACGAAGCGCCGGGCGCCCTGCACGCCGACATCGGTATAGATGACGTCGCGCTCGGGCGGGCTGTCGGACAGCACGAACCAGCGGGCGGTGTCGGCGCCGTACGCGTTGACGAAGTCGTCGAGGTCGACGGTGTTCTTCTTCGACTTCGACATCTTCTCGATGGCGCCGATCTCCACTGGCGCGCCGGTGGTCGCCTCGAACGCCTGCCGGCTGTCGCCCTCGCCTTCGACGCGGACTTCGCTCGGCAGCAGCCATTGGCCGTTGCGCGAGCGGTAGGTCTCGTGCACCACCATGCCCTGCGTGAAGAGGCCGGCGAACGGCTCCGCCAGCTTGAGCTGCTTGGTGGCCGTCATGGCGCGCGTGAAGAAGCGCGAGTACAGCAGATGCAGGATCGCGTGCTCGACGCCGCCGATGTACTGGTCGACGGGCAGCC
>JBKKCB010000218.1:0-7442 GCA_046713545.1 Hyphomicrobiaceae bacterium
GACCAGGTCTCGATCCTGCTCGCGTCCATCAGCGGAAATGCGGCAACCAGGGCCTGCCACGCCGTCGCCGATGCGGCCGCCTCGACCAACAAGCCGCTGAATGTCGTGTGGTCCGGGCGCAGAAACAAATCCGAGGCCGCCTGCGCCCTGCTGGAACAAGCCAACATCCCGTTCATCACCACGCCGGTGCGCATGGCCCGCGCCGCCGCCGTGCTGGCAAACTTCGCCATGGACCGGCAGCGTCTGCTCCCCCGTGCCGCGCCACCGGCCGCCGAGCCGAAAGCTCTGACCCTGCCGCAAGGCCCGGCCACGCTGTCGGAGGTCGAAAGCAAGGCGGTGCTGGCCGCGTTCGGCATATCCGTGACGCGCGAAGTGCTGGTGCCGCTGGGCTCCGATCCCATCGCAGCGACCGCCGATCTCAAATGGCCCCGCGCCGTCAAGATCGTGTCGCGCGACATCGCCCACAAGACGGAAGCCGGGGGCGTGCGCCTCGGACTCGATACGCCGGACAAAGTCAAAAGCGCAGCCCATGAGATCATCGCCAGCGCCAAGACCTACAAGCCCAGCGCGAAGATCGACGGGGTTCTGGTCTCGGAAATGGCGCAGGGCGTCGAAGCCCTGATCGGCGTCATCAATGACGAAGGCTTCGGGCCGACGGTGGCGTTGGGACTCGGCGGCATCTTCAGTGAAGTCCTGAAGGACGTGACATTTCGCATAGCCCCATTCGACATCGAAACGGCGCGCGACATGATCGGCGAGCTGCGCGGCGCCAAATTGTTCGACGGCTATCGCGGCCAACCGCCGGCCGACAAGGAAGCCCTCGCCCGCACGCTGGTCGAGGTGTCACGCATGGCGGCCGCGCTCGCATCGCGTCTCAAGGAAATGGATATCAATCCGCTGTTCGTCGGACCTGCCGGCGACGGTGTCGTCGCGGCTGACGCCCTCATCGTCCTGAAATAACGGCGCCTCGCGCCCAGGGAGACCTTGCATGAATCTCAAGATCAAAGGCAAGAAGGCCCTTGTGACTGGCGCCAGCATGGGGATTGGGCGCGGCATCGCACTGGCTCTCGGCACCGAGGGCGTGCGCCTGGCGCTTGTGGCGCGCCGCGGCAATCTCCTGCAGGAGTTGGCTTCGGAGATCGTGGCCAGAGGCGGACCCGAGCCGGTGCTGATCGTGCAGGATTTCATGGCGGAAGACGCCGCGCAGACCATCGCGGACAAGGCCCTGGCCAAGCTCGGCGCCGTCGATATTGTCGTCAATAATGCTGGCGGCAGCCGCCCGTTCAAGGTCGATGCCTCCGAGCAGACCTGGAACGAGGCCATGACCCTGAACTTCACGCGCCAGCGTCAGCTCACGCACCGCCTCATCGACCAGATGGTGGCGCGCAAGTGGGGCCGCATCGTCAATATCACCGGCAAATCGGAGCCCGAAAACCTGAATGGCGCCTTCTGCGCCAAGGCGGCCATGCATGCGTGGGCGAAAGGGTTATCGCGTGAACTCGGCAAACACGGCATCACGGTCAATTCGATTCCGCCAGGCCGCATCATGAGCGAGCAGATCCGCCGCAATTACACGCCCGAATACCGGCAATGGCAGTCCGAGCATGAGATCCCGGTCGGTCGCTACGGCGAGCCCGAAGATATCGCCAACCTGGTTTGCTTTCTCGTTTCGCCGCTTGCCGACTACATCACAGGCACCGTCATTCCCGTCGACGGCGGCTTGCGTCGCTATCAGTTCTGAGCCGCCTCCGATGCCTCAGCGCCGGCGCCACACCTGCAGCTTGCCGAAGACGAGCCGGTCGAGCAGCAGGTGCAGCAGCTTCACACCGAGCGCGGTGAGCACGATCATGGTGGCCATGCCCGCGGCCGCCGCGGTGGCGCCGGCTTCATCCATGTGGACGATGGCGATCGCCGCCAGCTTGGTCGACGAACCGTAGAGGAAGATCACCGCTGACACTGTGGTCATCGCGTTGACGAACATGTACACGGCGATGTCGAGAATGGCCGGCATGCAGATCGGCACCGTCACACGCCCGAACGTGCGCCACACCGGCACCTTGAGCGATGCCGATACGGACTCGAATTCCGGATCGATCTGCTTCAGCGCCGTCAATGCCGTAATGTGCGCCACGGTATAGAAATGGGCGATGCAGTTGATCACCAGCACCAGCAGCGTGCCGTACAGAAATCCAAGCGGATTCCATTTGGCGTTGATGAAGAAGACATAGCCGAGCCCGAGCACCAGGCCCGGCACGGCCATGGGCAACATCGCCATCAGGTGTGCCAGCGCCCGCCCGCCCGGCGAGACTTTGGTTTTCTCGACCAGATAGGCACCCGTGAACACGATCGCCGTGCCGAGGACCGCGGCGAGCGCCGACATCGCCACCGACGTGAAATAGGTGGACCAGCCCGTTGGCTCGAAATTCTCGAACGCATAGTTATTCAGCGTCAGCGTCAGATTGTAGGGCCAGTAGGTGATGAAGGACGCCCACACCGCCGTGCCGAGCACCACCACCAGGACGCCCGCGACCACCAGGCAATACAGCACCAGCGCAGCATCCCGAAGTGCATTGTGCTTCGGCTCGAGCGGAACAGCGCGCGCCGAAAGCAGGGCCACCTGCCGGCGCTGCACGATCCGGTCGATGACGAAGGCGAGCACGGCCGGCACCAGCAGCACCATGCCGACCACCGCGCCCATCTCGAAGTTCTGCTGGCCGACAACCTGCTTGTAGGCATCCGTCGCCAGCACGTTGAACTGGCCGCCGATGACCTTGGCGATGCCGAAGTCGGTCACCACCAGCGTGAACACGACAAACGCCGCGTTGATCAGGCCGAACTTGGCTCCAGGCAGCGTCACGGTGCGGAAGATGCGGCCCTGCGGCGTCCCGAGCGCATCAGCCACCTCATAGAGCCGCGCATCTGCCAGCCGCAGCGCCGTGACGGTGATGATCAGAGCGTGCGGGAAACAATAAAAGACCTGAGCAATGACGATCCCGATCGGCCCGTAGATCGACGCGCCAAACAGGAGACCTTTCAGCATCCCCTGGTTGCCGAACAGGTAGATCAGCGAGATCGCCGACAGCAGCGACGGCGCGAACAGCGGCAGCATGGCGAGCGCATAGAACAATCCCTTGAGGCGCATGCGGCTGCGCGTCAGCGCATAGGCGTAGACGAAGGCCAGCGGAATGACGATTGCCGTCGTGAGAATGGCAACGCCGAGACTGTTGTAGATCGATTGAAACAAGGTCGGCGTCGAGAAATAGCGCACGTAATTGGCCAGGCCGACGAAACCTCCGTCGGCATTCTGGAAACTCTTGGACAGCAGCGCCCACAGCGGCAGGGCGATGGTCAGGAACAGCCACCCCACGAGCGCCGCAACACCGGCGCGCAGCAGCCATTCGTCCCAACCGGCCGTGCTCCGCGACGGCGCTGGTACAGGTGTATCCGCAGTGACGGTTATCGTGCTCACTGCGTGACGCTCCGCTCGCTAGATCTTCGGGTACACGCGCAGGATCTCGGGCGGCAGGGCGACCGTGATCGTCTGCCCTTCCGCAACCGCGAGGTCGCGCATGAGATTGACCGAGAAATCCGCAAGCACGGTCACGCCCGGCGCGGCTTCTGGTTCCAGTTCCGCGCGGCAGAAGGCGCCGAGAAAGTCGAGCGCCGCCACCTTCACCGCCACACGATTGGGCGTTGCCGCATCGATATTGCGGACGCGAATCTCTTCAGGACGCATGCCGATCCTGACCGTCTCGCCGTCGCGAAAGCGATTCGCATCGGGGCAGGCAAGATCGACGGTGCCGAGACGCAAGCGATCCGGACCAGCCACCTTCACGTCCAGGAACGTCATGGTGCCGACGAAGTCGGCAACAAACTCGGACGCCGGATGGCGATAAATCTCTTGCGGCGTGCCCACCTGCTCGATGACGCCGTGATTCATGACGACGATGCGGTCGGCCATCGTCAGGGCTTCTTCCTGATCGTGCGTCACCATGATGGTCGTCACGCCGAGGCGGCGCTGCAGGCGCGTGATCTCATCGCGCAGACGGACGCGCACGCGCGCATCCAGCGCCGACAGCGGCTCGTCGAGCAACAGCAGCCCCGGCGACGTCGCCAGTGCCCGCGCCAGCGCCACCCGCTGCTGCTGGCCGCCCGACAGCTGCACCGGATACTTGTCACCCTGATCCTGCAGGCCCACGAGGGCCAGCAATTCTTTCGCCCGTGCGTGGATCTCCGCCCTGGGCCGTTTGCGATTGACGAGGCCGTAGCCGACGTTGGCAGCAACCGTCAGGTTCGGGAACAGCGCATAGGACTGGAACACGATGCCGAAATCGCGAGACGCCGGCGGCAGCCGCGAAACATCGCGCCCCGCGATCGCAATCGTGCCCTCGTCCTGCGGGTCGAGTCCGGCGATCGCGCGCAGAAGCGTGGTCTTGCCGCAGCCCGAGGGCCCGAGGAAGCAGACGAACTCGCCCTTGGCGACATCGAGCGAAACGTTCTTCAGGGCCGTGAATTTTCCGAACCGCTTCACCAGGTCGCGCACAACCAGATAGGAGGTCTGGGTGGCCGATCCCTTCACCGGCGCCGGCAGCTCGACGGTATCTTGCATGACGCTCAGCAACCCCTCGCAGCCATGAGGCCGTGACAATGCCGGCCTGCAATCACTGTAACAAGCGGCACGGCCAGTGTGTGACAGCACCCGGACCGTATCACCGGTCCGGGTGCGATCAATGCTTCGCAGGCAACAGCATCAGTTCTTCGGCGCCGCCTTCGACTCGTAGCGCTTCGACCATTCGGCCAGAATGCGCTCGCGGTTCTCCGCCATCCAGGCCAGGTCGTTCTTGATCATGAGTTTCTCGGCGTTGGCCGGATAGTTCGGCGGTGCACTGCCGGTATCGGGCATGGCGACCGTGGCGTAAGTCTTGGAGTAGAGCTCGTTGGCCCCCTTCGTCGCCGACCAATCGGCAACCTTCTTGGCCGCTTCGAGGTTCTTCGTTCCCTTGACGATGGCCGAGGCTTCCATTTCCCAGCCGGTTCCTTCCGCCGGGATGATGACCTCGAGCGGTGCGCCCTTGGTCTTCTCGGACGCGCCGCGCATGTCGAGCGCAACGCCCGCGACGCGTTCGCCTCGCGCCGCCTGGACGCACGGAGCCGAACCGGAATGGGTGTAGACGGCCATGTTCTCATGCAGGCCGTCCATGAACTTCCAGCCTTCGGCCTCGCCCATCATCTGCAGCCAGGCGCCGACCATGAGATAGCCCGTGCCTGATGACGCGGGATGCGGCATCACCAATTTGCCTTTGTACTTGGCGTCGAGCAGATCTTTCCACGACTTGGGCGGCGTGACACCGGCCTTGCCGGCTTCGACCGTGTTGTAGCAGATGACGCCGAGGTAGGCGTCCATGCCGGTCCACGTGTAGTCGCCGCTCGTATCACGGAATACTTCCTTGAGCGCATCAGAACCCTTGGGCTTGTAGGTTTCGAGAAGGCCCAGCTTCTCGAACATCAGCAGCGATGTCGCAGCCTGGCCCATCACCATGTCGGCGCGCGGATTATCCTTCTCGGCGAGAAAGCGCGCGGTGATGACGCCGGTGGAGTCGCGCACCCACACGACCTCAACATCCGGCACAGCCGTTTCGATCGCCGCCTTGAAGGGACCGAGCTGGTCATTCTCCAATGCCGTGTAGATCGTCAGCTTGGTCTTCTGCGCCTGGGCCGGAATTGACAGCCCAACGCCAAGTGCTGTTGCCAGCCCCAAGGCCAGCCCCAGTTTATTGACAGACATACTGCTCTTCATGGTCTCTCCCCTTGTACTGCAACGCCACTTTCAGACTCGCGATACGCCCCGACGGCGCACACTCTTTGGATCTATCTCTTGGCAGCCTTCGTCTCGTACCGGCGCACCCACTCGGCGATGATGCGGTCTCGCTCGTTGGCCATCTTCTCGAAATCGATACGTGCCATGCGCTGCTCGGCCTCTGCCGGATAGTTGGCCGGCAGCGATGTCACGGCCGGATGCGCAACAATGGCATAGTATTTCGCATAAAGACGATTGGCATCCTCGCTTGCCGCCCAATCGGCGACCTTGCGCGCCAGGGCCGCATTCTTCGCCCCTTTCACGACGGCTGTCGCTTCCATATCCCAACCGGTGCCTTCGGCGGGAACGACAACCTCGATGGGGGCGCCTGCGGATTTTTCCCGCGCACCGCGCATATCGAAGGAAATCCCCGCGACGCGTTCGCCACGGGCTGCCTGTACGCACGGCGCGGAGCCGGAATGGGTGTAGACCGCAATATTCCGATGCAGGGCATCCATGAAGGCCCAGCCCTCGGCCTCGCCCATCATCTGCAGCCACCCGGCCACCATGAGGTATCCCGTGCCGGACGAACCCGGGTGCGACATGACCACTTTGCCCTCGAGCTTGGGATCTGTCAGGGCACGCCATGATGCCGGCACCGGCAATCCCAGCTTGCCGCCCTCGACGGTGTTGAAGCAGATGGCCCCGAGAAAGGCATCATGGCCGAACCAGGATGCGGGCGGCGACGCATCCTTGAATTGGGGCTTCAGGTTGTCCCATCCCTTCGGCATGTAGGCATCGAGAAGTCCCGCAGACTTGAACTGGATCAGGCTGGAAACGGCCAGGCTGAGAAGAATATCGGCTCTGGGCTGGGCCTTCTCCGCCAGGAACCGCGCTGTGATGACGCCGGTCGAATCCCGCACCCACTCAATCTCGACATCGGGGACGGCGCTCTCGATCGCTGCCTTGAAAACCGGCAACTGCTCGTTTTCGAGGGCGGTATAGGCGACAACCTTGGTGCGCTGCGCGACCGCCGGCAGGCCCATACCGAAGGCCAAACACGCCAAGAACATCAGGCGCAGATTGCACCGCCACATCACGCGTTGATTGCCCTCCCGATCGCCCCCCGTAGGGCGGACCTCCGTATGCCTCAGGCCCATGACAGTTGCGTGACAATAAAACCCGCGACGGGGCGCTGCAAATGTTGCGCCATGGATCAGCCCGGCCAAGGAAGTGAGTAGGTCTTGACGTTGGTGTAGCTCTTCATCGCTTCCCAAACGCCTTCCTTGTAGCCAAGCCCGCTATCCTTGATGCCGCCGAAGGGCGACATCTCGATGCGGTAGCCGGGCACCTCCCAGACATTCACAGTGCCCACCTCCAATTCGTTGATGAACCGCGTGATGTAGTCGAGCCGGCTGGTGCACACGCCCGACGACAGTCCATAAGCCGTGGAATTCGAGATCTTGATGACCTCCTCGATGGCATTCGGCACCCGGATGATCGGCACCACCGGGCCAAATGTCTCCTCGTGCACGAGCTCGCACGTATAGGGCACGTGATCGACGACGGTCACCGGATACAGCGCGCCGCGGCGATTGTTGCCCAGCAGCAGCTTGGCGCCCTTCTCTACCGCATCGTTCACGCG
>JBKKCB010000219.1:0-6527 GCA_046713545.1 Hyphomicrobiaceae bacterium
TGCAGCGCGTGGCGCCTCACTATTCGACGTTGCTCCGCTTCGAGCCGGGCAAATATCCAAACGTGGTCCCGGACGCCGCCGAGAGCTGGAGCGCAGCGCCTGACCAGATGACCTTTACGTTCAAGCTGCGGCCGAACGTGAAATTCCACGATGGCTCGACGCTCACGTCGGAAGACGTAAAGGCCACGTACGAGCACATCGGCAATCCGCCGGCAGGCGTCATCTCGAACAGAAAGGATTCGCTCGCCAAGATTGCCGCCATCGAGACGCCGGATCCGCTGACCGTGGTCTTCAAGATGAAGGAGATCGACGCGTCGATCGTCAACGGCGCGTTCGCCTCGCCCTGGAACTGCATCTACAGCGCCGCCAAGCTGAAGCAGGATCCGAACTTCCCGGTCAAGAACGTGATGGGCACGGGACCGTTCAAGTTTGTGGAGCACGTGGCCGGATCGCACTGGGCGGGCGAGCGCTTCGCCGACTATTTCCGGAAGGGCAAGCCCTACCTCGACGGCTTCCGGGCCGTGACGACATCGGCTGTCGCGAGCCAGAATGCGCTCAGCGGGCGCCAGGTGATGGCGGAGTTTCGCGGCTTCTCGCCGAGCGAGCGCGACCGCATCGTCGGCAACCTCGGCAAGGAAGCCAACGTGCAGGAGTCGCCGTGGCTGCTGCACATGGACATCAGCTTCAACCCGCAGCGCAAGCCGTTTGACGACGTGCGGGTGCGGCGCGCGCTGTCGCTGGGCCTCGATCGATGGACCGGCGCGGAAGCCCTCGGCAAGATCACAAACCTGCGGCACGTCGGCGGGGTCATGCTGCCCGGCGGCGAATGGGCAGCTTCCAAGGAAGAGCTCGAGACGTATCCGGGCTTCGGCCGCGACATGGCCGCCAACCGCGCGGAGGCCAAGCGGCTCCTCAAGGAGGCCGGTCACGAGAACCTGACGCTGACTCTCACCAACCGCAACATCGCACCCTATCCGGCGATGGGCGTGTTCGTCATCGATCAGTGGCGGCAGATCGGCGTCAAGGTCGAGCATCAGCAGCTCGAAACGGCGGCCTGGGTGACGGCGTTCTCGTCGCAGAATTTCGACGCGGTCGTCGACTCCTATACGGACTACAGCGACGACCCGACGACCGGCCTCGTCAAGTTCCTGTCGGCAGATCGCTGGTCGACGGCATCCAACAAGTTCGACGACACCAAGCTCAACGAGCTGTATCTGGCGCAGGCGCGCACGACCGATCCGACCGAACGCAAGAAATTCATCCGCGCGTTCGAGAAGATCACGCTCGAGGAGGCCAACACGATCCCGATCTTCTGGTGGCATCGCATCGTCGTGACCAACCAGCGCGTCAAGGGCTGGACGATGTCGCCGAGCCACATGATCTATCAGACCCTCGAGGACGTCTGGCTCGGGCCAGAAAGCTGAGATCCGCCAATTTACGAACACGCACAGGGGCCGCGACGATCGATGTCGCAGCCCCTGATTTTTTAGCGCGCCAAATAGGTTCGTAACCAGGCCTAGCTTAGGCAGGCGTTGGTGAGGCGGTGAGATAGAAATACCAAAGCAGCACGCCTCCCGCCAAGACGGCCAGCGCAATCGATACGAACAGCACCGACACCATCTGCCGCGGCCCCGTGCCCTGGCGGGCCTCGGTCTTGGTTAAGTCTTGATCTGGATGATCGGTCATACCTTGCCATCCTCAGGTCAGATCTCAATCCGGAATTGGTTTCCAGAGCAGAACGCGCGACGCCTGCATTTGTTGCATCTTGCGCACGGCCATGCGTTAGGACCTGTGGTCCGCATGCCGTGCTAGTGTCCCGATTCCGAAGTTCGCAGGAGCCCACGGCTGGGTCGGAGAGCGAACTTCGGAATCAGAAGGGACACTAGAATCATGAACTTCCTAGTGTGATTCAGATCGAGAAATTCGCTCAGAAGAGGCCGGTAGATACGGCGAATTTCTCGATCATCACACTAGGTTGCAAAATCCTTCATTTCGGAGCGCCGCCATGTCGCTGGATTTCTCGACCCTGATCTGGATCTTCTTCGCCCTCATGGTGCTGCAGCCGTTGCTGATGGGCCGATGGTTCGGGATGAAGCGGACCCAGTCGATCCGGGCCATCGAGCAACTCAACGGCTCACGCGTTATCACGATGATCCACCGCCAGGAGAAGCGCAGCCTGTTCGGCTTCTCCGTGTCCCGGCATATCGACCTGGAGGACGCCCAGACGATCATCGCGGCGATCAAGGAGACGCCTCCCGATCGGCCGATCGACCTGGTGCTGCACACCCCCGGCGGCCTCGTCCTGGCGGCCATGCAGATCGCGCGCGCCGTGGAAGCGCACCCGGCCAAGGTATCGGTATACGTTCCCGTGTACGCCATGTCCGGTGGAACGCTGATTGCGCTCGCCGCCGACGAAATCGTGCTGGGCGAGTTCTCCATGCTCGGGCCCATCGACCCGCAGATCGTCGGCCTGCCGGCCGCGAGCATCGTCAAGGCCCGCGACTCCAAGCCGATCGCCGACGTCTTCGACCTGACGCTCATTCTTGCGGATATGAGCGAGAAGGCGCTTACCCAGGTGAAGCGCGGGGCCGTCGAACTGCTGACGCCGCGCATGGAGCAGGGCGCCGCGGAGGCCCTCGCCGCCAAGCTCGCGGGCGGAAACTGGACGCACGACTATGCGCTGACGGCGACGGAGGCCAAGGAGCTGGGCCTCCCGGTCAAGGTCGGCATGCCGCTCGAGGTGATGGAATTGATGAAACACTATCCTCAGCCGATCCAACAGTCCGGCGTGGAGTACCTTCCCGTCAACCTGCCTCGCAGCGCGTGACAGGCGTCAGCGCAGGAACGGAATGATGGCGCGGACCCGCTCGTCGCGAAGGTACAGTCCGCCCCAGACCAGCAGCCCGAGATAGAGGCCGAACAGGAGATGGCTGAACAGGGGGCTGCCGATGCGGAGATGGGTGGCCATGGCGCCGCCGAGATAGCCGGTCAGCAAGATCGCCCCGAGCACCGACGTTCTCGGAATCGTATACAGGATCGTGCAGACCAGCGTGAGGACGCCGAGCAGGCGGGCGATGCTCTCGCTCGGGGGATAGCCGAGCTGCCCCATCGTCTCCGTGACGATGGGGATCGGCACCAGCTTGATGGTCCCATCGACGACGAGAAACAGGATGACAATGGCGCTCATGGCGCGGCCAACCCAGATTGCCGGCGTTGAGATCTGAGACACCTGTTCGATGGTCTGGATGGTTTCCTCACGTAAATGCGTTGGGAATTGGCGAAGCTGTATCAGAAGCGATCGTCCCGAGGACGAACGAGGCGACGCCGCGCCGACAGGTGCGATTGATTTTTGGAACGCGCCGGGACTGGCTACGGCGGCTACTGCGGCGCCTCAGCGCCCTCGCGCGGCTTGGCGCCCTGCTTCAGGCGATCGAGGTGCTGGCGGATGTGCGCTGCCTCTGCGGGCGTGTGGGCAAGGGCGATGGCGCGATCGAAAGCGACACGGGCTTCGTCGCATCGCTCAAGCTGCATCAGGAACGCGCCCTTGACGCCGAAGAAATGGAAATAGCTGGAGAGCTGTTCAGCCAAGGGCTCGATCATGGCCAGAGCTGCAGCGGGACCATAGACCTTGGAGACGGCGACGGCACGATTGAGCGTGATCACGGGCGACGGCTGCATGGCTTCGAGATTGGCGTAGAGCAGGTCGATCTGGCGCCAATCCGTGTCCTCGGGCCGGGTGGCCTGCGCGTGAAGGGCGGCGATCGCGGCCTGAACCTGGTAAGCACCCGGCCGCTGATGGCGCACAGCCTTATCGAGGAGGGCTACACCCTCGGCAATCATCTTCTGATTCCAGAGGCTGCGATCCTGATCTTCCAGCAATACGATGGTCCCATCGGCACTGAGCCTTGCGGGCGCGCGGGCGTCTTGCAGCAGGAGCAGTGCCGTGAGCCCCATGACCTCGGGCTCGGAGCGGAAAAGGCCCGCCAGCAGACGCGCCAGCCGGATGGCTTCCTCGCAGAGTGAAACGCGCAGATGCGCCGAGCCGCCACTGGCCGAGTAGCCCTCGTTGAAGATTAGGTAGATCACGGCGGCAACGGCGCCAACCCGCTCGGAGCGCTCGACGGCGCCGGGTGCCTCGAACGGCACGTCGGCCTGACCGACGCGGCGCTTGGCGCGGGTGATGCGCTGCTCCATGGCGCTTTCGCTCACCAGGAAGGCGCGGGCGATTTCCTTGACCGTCAAGCCGGAGACGATGCGGAGGGACAGGGCAATCTGCTGGACGGCCGGCAAATCAGGGTGACAGCAGATGAACAACAGACGCAGGATATCGTCACGGTAGTGCGAGCCATCGAGCTGTTCGACAAGCGTTGTCTCGGCATCCTCCAAATCGGAAATCGCCTCTTCCTCGGGCAATGGCTCCTGCTTCCGCCTCCGCCGCACGGAATCGATCGCCGTATTGCGTCCGACCATGATGAGCCAGGCGGCCGGGTCGCGCGGCGGGCCGTTCTGAGGCCAGTTCTTCAGCGCCCGCAGACTGGCGTCCTGAAAGGCTTCCTCCGCGATGTCGAGGTCGCGAAAATAGCGCAGCAGAGCCGCAACCGCCTGCGGACGGGCAGACGCCAGCGCCGCGCCGATCCAGCTCAGGTCCGTCATGGGGCAGTGCTCCCCGGTCTGAAGAGGGCGACCGGCCGGATCTCATAGGACCCGCCGGGATTGGCCTGACCCAGCTCCCGGGCGATGGTCAGGGCATCTTCCAAAGCGGGACAGTTGACGATGTAGAAGCCCAGAAGCTGCTCCTTGGTTTCGGCAAACGGACCGTCGATCACGACCGCCGGCTCCTTGTGCTTGCGGAGCGTGGTGGCGGCCGTCGTCGGCATGAGGCGGGCGACCGGGCCCAAGCGGCCCTCCTTGAGCAGCCGATCCTGGATCACGCCAAGCTTGGCCATGACCGCGTCCTCCTCCTCCTTGGTCCAGGAGCAGACTGCGTTCTCGGAGTGATAGCAGAGGATGGCATACTGCATGGTTGGCGTTCCTTTCGTGTGCACTCCCCAAGGACGAACGACTAAGTCCGTTCCCGACATGGGGCGTTGGGTGGATGGCGCAGTACCTTTATAGCGCCGGAGCGGGCGCCAAAAAGGCGCTCGGGCCTCAACCGGAATTGGTTGTTTCTGCCGAAACAGTCCACCCCCATCCTATGGGCCATTGTCCTCCAGACCGACGGGGACCCGGGTCCGCCACAGCGGCGCCGTCCCGTTCCATACGAAGGATCAGGAGATGACAATGAAAAAATTGATCATGACAACCACGGCCTTTGCTCTTTTCGCGTCCGGACCAGCCTTTGCCGGCTGCGGCTCGCACGGGGGCGGCTACTCACGCGGCGCCAGCGCAGCGAGCTATTCCCGGCAAAACTACTCCATGGCGCCGCGCGCGACCGTGGAGCGCAAGGTTGCTGCGGCGAAAGCGGTGAAGGCGACGACGGCCAAGGCCGCAAAGGAGGTCGACGGGTCGGCCCTGCTGGCGGACGCCGCTGACCTCAAGCTCCAGCCCAAGCAGACCATTGCGGCCGTCGAAGCCCTGGCTGGCACCAACACGCTGGCGCCGGTGACGGCTGAGGTAGCGCGCGACTGCAAGCAGTATTCGGCGACAATCGGGTCGCTCATCAACGTCGCCTGCGAATAGTCACAAAAAGGGGCAAATCAAGGTGGGTTTGCCCCCTCAATCCCTGCGTTGCAGCCGGTTATTTCTTCTTCTTGGCAAGGGTCTCGCCGAGCGCGCGGTGATGCTCGACGGCAGCGCTCTCGCCGAAGTCCTCGAGCTCGAACACCTGGCGGATCTCGATCTCCCCGCCCTCATTGTGTGGATTGGGGCAGCGCTTCATCCATTCGATCGCCTCGGCCTTGGACTTCACCTGAATGATCCAGTAGCCGGCAATCACCTCCTTGGTTTCCGCGAAAGGGCCGTCGATCACGAAGCGGTCGGTGCCGGAGAAGCGGATACGTGCTCCCTTGGAGCTCGGCTGCAACCCGTTGCCATCCAGCATCACGCCGGCTTTCACCATCTCCTCGTTGAACTTCGCCATGTCGGCGAGCAGCTTTTCCGAGGGCATCACGCCAGCTTCGGACTCCTTCGTCGCCTTTACGATCACCATGAATCTCATGTCGCGTGTCCTTTCGGGTTCCAGCAGGGCGTCCGGGCGCTCATGACCATATCTCACCCGTACTCGCCCCTAGGACGAGCAAAGCTGCACGAGTCCGACATGAGGGCGAGCTTTTTTCGGAACCTTGGCTGAGGCCGAACGCCGTCGCCCAGGCCAGGTGCTCGCCAGAATTGGCATGGCAGCTGTTCCCGCGGAACGAGGGCGGCGCCATCACGTTCTGCATCAAGCATATTCGCTGCCCGGAAAAGCAAGAGGCGTGGGTGGCCGCCAACCCGCGGAACCTGACTGAAAATATCTGCCAAAAGCAAACTGTTGCCCAGCGTCACGACACTTCCCTCGGTGCTGGCGCGGTTGTCGACCAGATTGTCTC
>JBKKCB010000220.1:0-14283 GCA_046713545.1 Hyphomicrobiaceae bacterium
AAGTATGAGACAGACCTCATCGAGTTGCCGTGTCAGCACGGGCTGAAGCGAACCCCAGGGCCACGCACCCACTAGCTTCGTCTGTTAGTGGGACGAACTTACCGTTCATCGATGCGGCCGATATCGACGGTTTACCAGGGTAAGGCGGACCGATCACCCGAGCGCGACTGATGCGTAGAAGCGATCGGCCGCACGCATCAATCCTTCTTTTGCAATCCCGCCAGCTCGAGCCCCGCCCGCTCCTGCGCCACAAGCTTGACGACAGACGCCGAGTAATCGGCGGAGTTCAGATATCGGGGTGGCTTGTCAAATTTGGCCAAAACCGCGAGCACGCTCGAATCCTCGAGCGCCGTTTTGAAGGCATCGTGCAGCTTCTTGACGATAGATGGGTCCATGCCCTTTGGGCCAGCTAGGCCATAGGGGCTGTCGAACACGAATGGATAGCCAAGCTCCTGCAAGGTCGGCACGTCGGGCCACGCTTTCAAACGCTGCGCTCCCCACACGTTCAGAGCCCGGAACTGGCCGGCGTCGACCAAGGGCCGGAAAGTCGTCGTCTCCGCGATCAGCATGACATGGCCACCGAGCACTGCCGACTGGGATTCGCTGACGCCCTTCGTCGGTACGTGCAAAAAACGAACACCCTCGCGCGCCGCGATCATCTCCATTCCCAGATGAGGAGTGCTTGCCACCCCAGGGCTTGCGTAGGTGAACTTGCTCGGATTGGCGCGCGCAAAGTCGATCACATCCTGCCACTTCTTGAAAGGTCCGTCGGCGAGAACGGCGGTGGCAAGTGCAAAGCCGCTGAGTTGAATGATGTAGGTGAAATCCCTGAGTGGGTCGTAGGTAGTTTTCTGCATGCTGGCAAGACGAAATACCGTTATGGGAATATGGCCAATCGTATAGCCGTCCGGCTTGGCGGTAGCCGCCATCGTAGATGGTCCGAGAGTGCCCGTGGCTCCTGCGCGATTGTCAACGACAACAGGTTGGCCAAGTTGCTTGCCAGCCACCTCGGCGAGTGCGCGTGTGACGAGGTCCGATGAGCCGCCTGCGGGCCAAGGCAGGATCAGAGTGATCGGCCTTTCCGGAAACTTGGCGGCGGCCGCTTGCGCCATAGCCCGTCTCGTAGGCGCACCTGAAGCAAACCCAGCGGTGGCTAACACGGAACTTGCAGCTTGGAGAAAACGACGACGATGCATGTTTCGCTCCCTAAGGCTGGTTATCAGGATTGGCCCCTGTCGTGCGCGTCGTGTTTCTTATGCGCTCGAACCGGCGCATTCGACGCTCTGTGCTCAAGTCGCCTCAATGGCGCCACCAGCCGCGGACGGACAAGCTAACCCGACGGGCTCGCATGCCTGGCCCACAGTCTCGACGCGGTTATGCAGGTCCAATTTGGGCCGCCCAAAACTCTGAGGTATGGGCAGCCTGGGTCCACGAGAACGGCATTTGCACCTCCCTTGGATAGGTTGTTTGAAAACAACTCTGGCTTTTGATTGGGTCCGCTCGGCTTGCGGGCGTGCAAGTCTAGTCCATACGCCGACGGCTGCCAATCAAGCACCTTTTCTCCGGGCCCGCGGTGTAGACGCCTTCCGTCACAACAGCAGCTTTTGGCAGATTTGTAGCAGAGAATGGTTGCCGTGAACCGCGACTCTGCCGCAGGGGTCAACCCATTAGGCGGATCAATAACCACGTGCCTACGACGCAGCATTTCTGCTTCTGGCACCGAACTGCCGGTCTCGCGATACGCGAAGTTCGACGGCTTTGAAGGGTTAATCTGCCGTGCGGTAGACACCGCCGGACCGGCAAAACCTGCCCCCCCCAACAGACTAATCGCTCGGCGGCAATACGGTGTGACCGCTGAGCATCCGGGATTGCGCGCGACTGCCGACTCGTGCGCCTCTGTGGGGTGGACCAGGCGCGCCCACGTGCCTTGGAACCCATCGTTTCATTGGTACAGCCCGCCCTCCGCGGATGCTTTGTCGTGTGGTCTAGGCTAATGTCTGCAACGCCAGACCGGTGGGTACGTACGCATGAAGATCCTTGTGGTTGATGACCACACGTTGATTCGCGACGCGTTGCGCGGAGTGATCGACGAGCTGGTGGATGACGCTACGGTGCTGGAGGCCTCAGACTGCGGTCAGGCGACGCAGCTGATCCGAGAGCATCCCGATCTTCGCCTCATCCTCCTAGATCTCAATCTTCCCGATCGCGATGGCTTCGCTTTCTTGGCCGACCTGCGCAGACGCCATGCGCCAATTTCCTTGGTCGTGCTCTCCGGGTTTCATGACCGCCGAAACGTGATTCGGGCTCTAGAGCTCGGGGCGCTCGGCTTCATTCCTAAGTCGTCACCCCGCGAGGTGATGGTGAGCGCACTACGCTTGGTACTATCTGGTGGAATCTATATTCCGCCCGAGGCCCTCCCACCCATGGAGACGGAGCGAGCCAGACCCTCCCCTTCGCGGCCAAGGTCCCCAACAGACGTGGGATTGACTGAGCGTCAGATGGAAGATGAAATCGGCCACGAGGTCGGGCGTGACCAGCGATGACCGCAGGCCATCCAGAACTCGCCGTTCAAGCTCCTGGCGCTGGAGGACGGCGAGACACCTTCAATGCAATACAGCAGGCGCGACTGCTTCAGCTCAATCGAAGCTTGCGCGGCAGTGCACGCTCGAAGCGTGCATGACTGGATGACAATAATATCTGGCGTGAATCGATCACCCACTCAGGCGGGCATCGCAACCGTGATTGTTTCGTTGCTCGCGACCTTGAACTCGTCTACCGCCGCCGGCCGCGCCGGCGCCCTGCGTTGGCCTCGGGCCCAGCGCCTTGCCGCGGAGGCATGGCCACTGCCGCAGAGAGGTGCGGGAAGGCCTCGCTCCGGTTCGGCAGACCCATGGCGTTGACGAAGTGCTCTTGAAAACGCGGCTCCATCGCCGTCTCGATCTTCTCGACCTCGCGTACCAGTTCCTCGACTTCGCGGCGGTGCTTGCGGCTCAGCAGCGCCATGCGCGCGCCGGTGCCAGCGGCATTGCCGACAGCGCTGACCTTGTCGAGTGCGCAATCGGGAATGAGGCCGATGATCATGGCGTACTTCGGATCGATGTGGCTGCCGAAGGCCCCCGCCAGCTTGATGCGGTCGACCTCGGCGACATCAAGTTTGTCCATCAGCAACCGCGCGCCGGCATAGAGCGCAGCCTTGGCGAGCTGGATGGCGCGCACGTCAGTCTGTGTGACGCGGATCTCAACAGCACCCCGCCAGAGCACGAAGGCGAACGTGCGTCCTGCCGCAACCACGCGGTCCGATCGTGCCGCGAGCGCGCCATCGATCACGCCGTCGGCGGCCAGAATTCCGCTCAGGAACATCTCAGCAATGGCCTCGACGATGCCCGAGCCGCAGATACCGGTGATGCCGGTCGTTTGTGTGGCGTCCACAAAGCCTGGCTCGTCGGACCATAGATCCGAACCGATGACCTTGATGCGCGGCTCCAGGGTGGCGGGATCGATGCGCACGCGCTCGATGGCGCCGGGCGCGGCGCGTTGGCCCGAGGAGATCTCGGCGCCCTCGAAGGCAGGCCCCGTCGGCGAGCTGGCGGCGAGCAGGCGCGTGCCTTTGCTGAGCAGGATCTCGGCGTTGGTGCCGATATCGACAATGAGCGTCGCCTCCGCGCTCGCACGCGGTGCCTCGGCGAGCGCTACTGCCGCTGCGTCGGCGCCGACATGGCCGGCAATGCACGGCAGGATATAGGCGCGTGCTGCGGGATGCAGCGCGACGCCGATCTCCCGTGTCGGCAGCCGCAGGGCTCGGGACACGGCCAGCGCAAACGGCGCCTGTCCGAGTTGCGTCGGATCGAGCCCGAGGAGCAGGTGATGCATGATCGGATTGCCGACGAGCACGGCCTCGAGAATGTCGGTCGTGTCGATCCCGCCTTGCCCGGCGACGCGCCCGATCAGGCTGTTGACCGCGCCGCGCACGGCCTGTGTCAGCGCGGTCCTTCCGTCCGGATTGAGCATGACGTAGGACACCCGCGACATCAGGTCCTCGCCGAAGCGGACCTGCGGATTGACCGTGCCCGCCGAGGCCACCGTGCGGCCGCTCATCATGTCGACCAGGTGGCAGGCGATCGTGGTTGAGCCGATGTCGACGGCAATGCCGAATAGCTCCTCGCGGTAGCCGGGCCATAGCCCGATCATGCGCGGGGCAGGGCCGTCGTCGGTGTAGACCGCGGCGGTCACCTTGTAGGCGCCTTTGGCCAACACCCTCTGGACGTGCGGCAGCAGCTCGGCATCGCATGTGAGGTCAGGCAAGCCGAAATCACGCTGCAGCGCGGCAATAACACGGTCGAGGTCCCCCTGCGGCCTCTCCATGGCTGGCGGTTCGATCTCGACGTAGTGCAAATGCGTGGCGAGGTCCCGCTCGATGGCGCGTGCTTCCGCGCGCTTGCGCACCACCTGATTGTTGACGGCGGCGTCGGTCGGCACGTCGATGACGAGATCGCCCAGGATCTTTGCACTGCAGCTCAACCGGCGATCGGCGGGCAAAGCGCGGCGCTCGGCATAGCGCTGCTCGGTTTCGGAAAAAGGCGTGAGGTTCTCTGGCCGCGACGTGATGCCGTGCTTGGCGAACACGCCCTCGGCTTGGTGCACCTGGCAGCGTCCGCAGATGCCGCGCCCGCCGCACACGGACTCGATGTAGACGCCGATCGAACGTGCGGCATCGAGGACGGGTGTGCCGAGCGCGAAGCGCCCGCGCCGGCCGCTGGGCATGAACGCGACCAGAGCGTCCTTGCGGGCGTCAACCGCTGGCGCCTGCTCCGCCGGCGCTCCGGTGCGGGTTTCAGTCACGCTCCCGGCCCCCTGCTTCAACTAGGTCGCTCAACCGGGCCTCATCGTATGTCTGCTCCAGCATCGCGGCGGAGGCATCGGCCTCGGTCGCGAGATCCCCTGCACACGGCTCGGCTGCGGCTTTGCGCCAATCCGCGAGATAGGCATCCGAGTCCTTGGCTCCTGTCCGCATCGCGCAGCGGTCGATGGCCTCGATGAAGCGCTTGGACAGCTCGCGCTTCTCGGCCCGGCGCCCGTGGCGCACGATCACCTGGGCGGGGATATCGCGCCAATAGACGATGATACGCTCAGCCACGTGCAGCCCGCCGGCAGAGGAAGGAGGAATACCTTGAGCGCGCTTGCCTTGCGCCCGAAATCGGTCCTATCTGCAGCATGCGGGGCTTCTCCACGGGAGAGGGTCGATGATAGACGATCTGCTGGCCAAGCGCGAATGGCTGCTGGCTGACGGGGCGACGGGCACGAACCTGTTCGACATGGGGCTGACCTCCGGGGACGCCCCCGAGCTATGGAACGAGACCTATCCCGACCGCATCCAAAGCTTGCACCGGCGTTTTGTCGATGCCGGAGCCGACATCATCCTCAGCAACTCGTTCGGTTGCAATCGCCGCAGGCTGGCCCTGCACAAGCTCGAGGACCGCACCCGAGACCTGAACCGTCTGGCCGCCGAGAATGCGCGCAGGGTAGCCGACGAGGCCGGCCGGCCGATCATCGTGGCCGGCTCGGTCGGGCCAACCGGCGATCTTCTTGCCCCGCTGGGCGGGCTGACCGAGGCCGAGGCGGTCGAGATTTTTGTCGAGCAGATCGAAGGCCTCAAGGCCGGCGGTGCCGATGTGGCCTGGATCGAGACCATGTCGGCGCCCGAGGAGATGCGCGCTGCGGCGACCGCAGCAGCGCGTGTCGGCATGCCATTCACCATCACAGCCAGTTTCGACACGGCCGGGTGCACGATGATGGGTAACGCGCCGGCATCGCTGGCGAGCTTTCTGACGGCGCTCTCTCCTGCTCCGTGCGCCATCGGGTGCAACTGCGGCGTCGGTGCCTCGGATCTGATCCTTTCGACGCTTTCGATCACGGCCGAGCATCCCGGAGCCGTGGTCGTCGCCAAGGCCAATTGCGGCATACCCAAGGTGTCCGGAAGCAAGGTCGAATACACCGGCACGCCCGAGCTGATGGCCGATTACGCGCGCCTGGCGCTAGACTCCGGCGCGCGCATCATTGGCGGCTGTTGCGGCACCTCGCCAGAGCACTTGGCGGCTATGCGCTGCGCCCTCGACACTCATATCCGCCGCCCTCGCCCCGAGCTTTCAGAGATCGTCGAGCGGCTCGGAGCCCTGGTCTCACCGCCCAAGTCGCCCGATTTGGTTGCCGGGCGCCACAACCGCCGGCGTCGGACGACCTGAATTGCGTCTCGCCTCGCCACCTTAATCGGACCTGTGCTAGTCAATGCGGTCCCTGCCGGATCTACAAGGAAGCCTCATGTCCCAATCCGACGACATCGTGCTGAGCAAGCTGGCTGATCCCGATCTCACGCAGCAGATGCACGATGACCTCTACGATGGCCTCAAGGAGGAGGTCGTCGAGGGTGTGACAATCCTGCTCGGGCGCGGCTGGGCTCCCTACAAGGTGCTGACAGAGGCTCTGGTGGAAGGCATGCGCATCGTCGGCGAGGATTTCCGCGACGGCATCCTGTTCGTGCCAGAGGTGCTGCTGTCGGCCAACGCCATGAAAGGAGGCATGGCGATCCTCAAGCCGCTGCTGATCGAGACTGGCGCACCCAAGACCGGCAAGATGGTGATCGGCACCGTCAAAGGCGATATCCATGACATCGGCAAGAACCTGGTTGCCATGATGATGGAGGGGGCCGGCTTCGAGGTCATCGACCTCGGAATCAACAATCCGGTCGAGAGCTATTTGCAGGCCATCGAGATCCACAAACCTGATATTCTCGGCATGTCGGCGCTGCTGACGACCACAATGCCGTATATGAAGGTCGTTATCGATACGCTCAAGGAGAGAGGCATACGCGACGAGATCACTGTCCTCGTTGGCGGCGCCCCGCTGAACGAGGAATTTGCCCGTTCGATCGGGGCCGACGCCTATTGCCGCGATGCCGCCGTGGCGGTTGAGACGGCCAAGGACTTCTTAAGGCGCAAGCACAATCAGCGTGCGGAAACAGCTAGCCCGGCAGGCTGAAGCAGAAGGCTTGAATGAGCATCGCAGGCGCTCACGTCAGCGATCCAAGGCGCCGCCAGTTGATCCTGGCTTGCGGAGCGCTGGCGCGGGAGATCCTGGAGATCGTCGAGGCCAACGGCCTATCCCATGTTACGCTGCGCTGCCTGCCTGCCGGCCTTCACAACACTCCCGACAAGATCCCGGAGGCCGTGCGCACAGCCATCGCGGAGGCGCGCTCGGAGTTCGATGACATCCTGGTCGGCTATGGCGACTGCGGCACCGGTGGGCAACTTGACCGTCTGCTCGCAAGCGAAGGCATTGCGCGCCTGAATGGCCCCCATTGTTACGCCGTCTACTCTGGTGTGCAGGCCTTCCTGGCTCGCGGTGACGCCGACATGCGGAGTTTTTTCCTCACGGACTTTCTCGCCCGCCAGTTCGATACGCTGGTCATTGAGGGACTGGGCCTGGACCGCCATCCGGAGCTGCGCGACGACTACTTCGGCCAGTACGAGAAAGTGGTCTATCTTTCCCAGACGCGCGATCCTGCCTTGCTAGAGGCGGCTCGGCGCGCCGCCGATCGTCTGGGTCTCGACTTCGAGCACCGTCCCGTCGGACTGGGCGATCTCGAGACGGAGATCCTGGACTTTGCTTTGGCGGCGAAGCCAGCCGGCATCAACGGAGCACGCCCATGACCGGAGAACGCGGAGCGGCGGAACGGCGCGCACGCCGGCGGGCCGAGGCAACTGCTGCGGTGCCGCAGGGCCCCTGGCGGCTCGTGCAGAACCCGCTGCCACCTCTGGCGCTGCTCGACGAGGAAGGGCTCGACCGCATCGAGGCGGTCGCCTTCCGCGTGTTGGAGGAGCTCGGCCTCGAGTTCATGAGCACCGACGCGCTGGATGTCCTCGACCGGGCAGGCGCCGACGTCGACCATTCGACCACCCTCGTGCGCTTCGATCGCCATCTCATTAAGGAATACCTCGCCAAGGCGCCGGCCTCATTCACGCTGCATGCGCGCGACCCCGCCCGCAACATCATCATCGGTGGCAACTACATCAACTTTGCGCCCGTGGGTGGTGCACCCAACATCAACGATCTCGATCACGGCCGCAGGCCCGGCACCTTCAAGGACCAGTGCGACCTGATCCGCCTCCAGCAGAGCCTCAACTGTGTGCACACCTGCGGCGGCATCCAGGTTGAGGCGCAGGACCTGCCGGTGCCTACCCGGCATCTCGACATGCATCGCGCACAGGTAACCTTGTCCAATCGTGTCTGGGGCGCGCGCGGGATCGGCCGCGATCGCATACGCGACGCCATCGCCATCGCCGGCATGGCGAGGGGCGTTTCGCGCGAGCAGCTTGCGCGTGAGCCCAGCGCCTTCACCGTTACCAACACCAACTCGCCGCGCCGCGTCGACAAGGAGTTGCTGGGTGGTCTGATGGAGCTGGCCGAGAACGGCCAGGCGGTCTGCGTGACGCCCTTCACGCTTGCCGGTGCCATGGCTCCGATCACGATCGCCGGCGCATTGGCGCAGCAGCATGCGGAGGCACTGGCCGTGCTGGCGCTGACGCAGATGGTGCGCCCGGGCGCGCCCATCATCTACGGCGGCTTTACGTCCAACGTCGACATGAAGACCGGCGCACCCTCGTTTGGAACCCCCGAATACGTACGCGCGACCATTATCGGGGGTCAGCTTGCCAGGCGATGGAAGCTGCCGTATCGCGCCAGCAACGTAAATGCCTCCAACTGTGTCGATGCCCAGGCCACCTACGAGTCGGCGATGTCGCTGTGGGCCAGCATCATGTCGCATGCCAACCTGATTTACCACAGCACCGGCTGGCTGGAAGGCGGGCTCTCGGCCAGCCTTGAGAAGGTGATCATCGATGCGGAGATGATCGAGACCATGCGGGCCTGGATGCTGCCGCTCGACGTCAGCGACGAGGCGCTCGCCTTCGACGCCATCAAGGAAGTGCCACCCGGCGGCCACTTCTTCGGGGCTTCTCACACCATGACGCGGTTCGAGACCGCGTTCCATCGCCCGCTGGTGTCCGATGTCAGGAATTTCGAAAACTGGACCGAGGCCGGCAGTCTGACCGCGACCCAGCGGGCCAATGCGCTGTGGAAGCGCCTGCTCGAAAACTATTCCGCCCCGCCCATCGATCCGGCACGGATCGAGGAAATCGACGCCTATATCGCGCGTCGCCGGGAGGAAATTGCGATCCGCGGGCTCAATTGAGCCCTGTCCTTGCTTGTGGTTTTGGCTTGGGCGGGATTACTCTCATAATGCGAGGGACGGCCGCCGTCATCGTCCGCCCTCTCTAGACGTTTCGCGAAAAGCGACGGGAGGGTACCAGGATGGACAAACTGCACCCAGTGATCGAGGCCGCCGGCCGCGAATTCGCCGACGGCAAACTTCACCGGCGCGAATTCCTGAGAATCGCCACTTTGCTCGGAATTGCAGCGCCCGCGGCATACGGCCTCGCCGGGATGCCGTTGCCGGCTTTTGCTCAAGGCAGCCCGAAGAAGGGCGGAGTTATTCGCATCGGCATGCGCGTGCAGGATATCTCGAGCCCGCACACCTATTCCTGGATCGAGTCATCGAACAACGCCCGCCAGGTCGTCGAGTACCTCACCGATACCGGGATCGACAACATCACCAAGCCCAACCTCGTCGAGAAGTGGGAGGCAAGTCCCGACCTCAAGACCTGGACGCTGCACGTGCGTCGCGATGTAAAATGGCGCAAGGGCCGGCAGTTCACGGCCGACGACGTCGTCTGGAACCTGAAACGGGTGCTCGACGCCAAGACCGGCTCCTCGACCGTAGGCTTGTTGAAAGGCTTCATCCTCGACGAGTTCGAGACCGACGAGATCGACGCCAAGACCAACGCCAAGAAGAAATCGACCAAGCTGTGGGACGCCAACGCCATCCAGAAGGTCGACGACTTCACCGTCAAGATCAACGGCAAGACGGCAAACCTCTCCATCCCCGAGTCGCTGTTCCATTATCCGCTGCATATCCTCGACCCCGAGGAGAACGGCAAGTTCGGCGTCGGCAGCAACGGCACCGGCCCATTCGAGCTCACCGAGCACGAGGTTGGCAAGCGCTCGGTTCTGATCGCGCGCAAGGAGGGATACTGGGGCAAAGGTCCATGGATCGAGCGCTTCGAGCTCGTCGATCTCGGCGATGATGCGGCCGCCCAGGTGGCAGCACTCGCCTCCAAGCAGGTCGACATGATCTACCAGGGTGCCGTCTCGACCCTGCCCACAGTCGAGAGGCTCCCGCACGTTCAGGTCAATACGGTGGATACGGCCTATACGGCCGTGGCGCGGGTGCATCCGATCAAGCCGTTCGACGACAAGCGCGTGCGGCAGGCCTTGCGCTATGCCACCGACCCGGAAGCTGTGCTCAAGGCCGCACATCGTGGCCTCGGCAAACCCGGCGAGCATCATCATGTCTCCCCGGCGCATCCCGAATACGCCAACGTCGGCTTCCTCAATCGCGACGTCGCCAAGGCCAAGGCACTGTTGAAGGATGCCGGCTATCCCGACGGCATCGATGCCGAGATCGTTGCCCGGCCTCAGCCCGACTGGGAGCTGCTGGCCGTGCAGACCATGGTCGAGCAATGGAAAGAGGCCGGCATCCGCGTCAAGATCAATGTTATGCCGTCGCAGCAGTACTGGCAGAACTGGACCAAAGTGCCGTTCGGCTTCACCACCTGGGCGCACCGTCCGCTCGGCACGATGGTGCTCGGCCTGGCCTATCGCACGGGTGGCGCCTGGAACGAGTCGAACTGGTCGAACAAGGAGTTCGACACCATTCTATCGGAAGCCGAAGGCTATCTCGATGTCGAGAAGCGGCGCGGCGTCATGGCCAAGCTCGAGCAGATCATGCTCGACGACGGCCCGGCGGTGATCCCGCTGTGGCGCGCGGTGTTCAACTACACCGACAAGAAGATCAAGGGCTACAAGATCCATCCCAGCATATATATCGATGCCAAAGACATATGGATCGAGGCTTGACGGCGATCGGCACGACACTTCAAGGGCGGCGCGAGCGACGCGCGCGAAGGCTCTAAACCGCGATTGATGCCGAGAATCGGGCCCGCAACTCGACATGACTTGAGCTGTCGGGCGCAGGCAGCTAGAGCAGGATCGTTTCGGATTGGATCACCTCGCCTCGCAAGAGACGCCTTGGCCGAAACGTGAATCCTGCTCTACTTCATTAGTTTAGAGTGCGATTCACGCTTCGCATGGAAGCGAAAGTGCTTCCATGCGAAACAATCGCGCTCTAGGCTCGGGAACCGGCGCACCCTCTTTTCCGTCAAGACCAGACGTCGGGCAATATAAGCACGGTAACGGGCATGCTGCGCTACCTCGGCAGGCAGCTCCTCAACGTGGGCGCGACGCTGGTTGTCGTGTCATTCCTGGTGTTTGCCCTGAACGAGTTGTCGCCCGGTGACGTGGCGCGCAAGCTGCTGGGGCCGTTCGCCACCCAGGATCAGGTCGACCTGCTCAACAAGGAAATGGGCCTCGATCGGCCCCTGCTCGTGCGCTACGCCGAATACATGGCTCGGGTGCTCTCGGGCGACTTCGGCGACTCGATCATTTATCGCCAGCCGGTCTCCGAGCTGCTTTGGGATCGGCTCGGCAATACACTGCTGCTCGCAGGCATCAGCTTTGCCGTGATCGTTCCCTTTTCCGTGCTGCTCGGCGTGCTCGCAGGCATGCGCGAGCGCAGCCGCACCGACCGGTCGATCTCCGTGTTCTCGTCTATCTGTGCGTCGATCCCCGAGTTCGCCATGGGCGTCTTTCTTCTGGCGATCTTCGTGGTCTGGCTCGGCATCCTGCCCGGCACATCGCCGCTGCGTTCGGACGGTGGCTGGCCGATCTGGAGCCAGTTTGTGCTGCCGGTCATGGTCGTCACGCTGTATGACGCGGGCTACCTGATCTCCATGATTCGCGCGTCCATGGTCGAGGTCATGCGGCAGCCCTACATCCGCACGGCCATGCTCAAGGGCATGAGCTTCCGTCAGGTCGTGACCAAGCACGCGCTCAGAAACGCGCTGATTGCCCCTTTCACGGTGATCCTGCTGCAGCTCAACTATCTGGTCTCGGGTCTCGTCGTCGTCGAGATGGTGTTCGCCTATCCAGGCTTCGGCCGCATGATGCTCGAGGCCGCGCTCAACAAGGATATCGCCGTGATTGAGGCTGGCACGCTCATCGCCGTGACGGTGACCATGCTGACGCAGCTCTTCGGTGATCTCGGCTACATGGCGCTCGATCCGAGGATCCGCGTATGAACGAGATCAGCCGCATCGATGGCGAAGCGGGCGCCACGCAGGCTGGCGTGCGGTCGCGTTCCACCGGGATCGCGTCGACTTTTGCCTGGATCATCGCGCTGTTCTCGCAATCGCCCGCAGCGATGATCGGCGGCGCCATCGTCGGACTGTGGGCCTTTTGCGCGCTGTTCGCGCCCTGGGTCGCACCGTTCCCGCCGAACCAGGTGAACCCTGCGCTCGTCGCCAACCCGTATCCCTCGGCTGAGCACTGGCTCGGTGTTGATCATCTCGGCCGCGACATGCTCTCGCGCCTGATGTGGGGAGCGCGCACGGTACTGACAGTGGCACCGGCCGCCGTTATCGGTGCCGCGGTGCTCGGCACGCTGCTCGGGCTGTTTGCCGGCTACAAGGGCGGGCTCGCCGATCGCCTGATCATGCGCGTCGGCGACACGCTGCTGGCCTTTCCCAAGATCATTCTCTACCTGATCATCATTGCTCGCTTCGGTGCTTCCGCATTCAACATCATCGCAGTCATCACGGTGACACAGGCGCCGATCATCGCGCGAATTGTGCGCGCCGTGACGCTCGACGTGAAGAATCGCGACTACGTTGCAGCCGCCCGCCTGCGCGGTGAGAGCACGCTGTTCATTCTGCTCGCTGAGATCCTGCCCAATGCGCGCGGACCATTGATCGTCGATTTTTTCCTGCGCCTTGGCTACACCGTTATCGCCATCGGCGTGCTTGGTTTCCTCGGTGTCGGCTTGCCGCCGCCCGATCCCGACTGGGGCGGGATGATCAAGGAGACGTACGGTATGATCTTCATCTGGCCGCACATGACCCTGATCCCGGCCGCGGCCGTCTCCTCGCTGGTCATCGGCTTCAACTTCCTCGCCACTGGCCTCAGAGAGGCTGCGCACGATGGCTGAGGTCCTGGCCTTCGATGGCGTCTCGATCGAGCATGTCGGGAGGCAGGGCGTCACGCGCATCCTCGACGACGTGAGCTTCGGCATCGCGCCGGGTGAGGCGTATGGGCTGGTCGGCGAGTCGGGCTGCGGCAAGTCGACCGTCGCCCTGGCGGCCATGCGCTATCTGGCTGCGGGAATGCGTGTCGCGCAGGGACACGTGCGCTTCGACGAGCGCGACGTCAATACGATGGATGAGGCCGAGCTTCGCCGACTGCGCGGTAGCCGGCTCGCCATGGTCTATCAAGACCCGATGTCGAGCCTCAATCCGGTGATGACGATCGGCCGGCAGTTGATGGAGGTACCCCTCCTGCACGGGGAGCGCCGGTCTGATCGCGCCCGCGATCGCGCCATCGCCATGTTGCGCGAGGTGCGACTGGCGGATGCCGAGGCGATGATGGAGCGCTATCCGCACCAGCTCTCCGGCGGTCAACAGCAGCGTGTTGTCATCGCCATGGCTCTGATGGCCGAGCCCAAGCTCCTCGTGTTGGACGAACCGACGACCGGACTCGACGTCACCATCGAGGCGGCGATCCTCGAGCTGGTCCGCGAGCTGCGCGCCAAGTTCGGTGCGGCTATCCTGTTCATCAGCCACAACCTTGGCACGGTGGCGCGCCTGTGCGACCGCATTGGCGTGCTCTATGCGGGCCGACTGGTAGAGACCGGCTCGATCCGCGATGTGTTCCACCGTCCAGCGCACCCCTATACACGCGGACTTCTGGCTGCGTTGCCGAATCTCGAACGCCCGCATGGCGCGGGCCGGCTGGTCCCCATCCAAGGCACGTTGGCGGCCGAGGATCGAGCGCGGCTGGGCTGTGCATTTGCACCACGCTGTCCGCATGCCGAGCCGCGCCTTTGTGCTGCCGGTCCTATCGCGTTGGTCGAGGTCCATGGCGCGAGCGGGCATAGGGCACGCTGCACGCGTCTTGCTCACGTTGCGGCCACCGCGGTCCATGCCGAAGTGAGCCACGCCGAGCCGGAGGCAACTGGCGCGGCTCCTATTCTGAAGATACGTGGCTTGAGCAAGTGGTACG
>JBKKCB010000221.1:0-7994 GCA_046713545.1 Hyphomicrobiaceae bacterium
GCGTGTGAGTCAGTCGTCGAACTTATCTCTCTCTGCTACGAGCGCTCACAACCGCGTAAAACGCGATCCCCCGTTGCTGATGGTTTCAATCGTGTCCTGTAGGCGGTGCGGCGGGCTGAGCGATCTGCATCTTTGCCAGTGCGCCGGGTGGCTGGCGCTGGAATAAATGTCCCCGAGCTGGGACGTTCCTATTGAGGGAGGAAATGTGGGACGCCCTCCCCGAGGCTAAAAAAAATCGGGTTATATCAGATGCCTGCACAGGTTTCTGGCGGAGAGGGGGGGATTCGAACCCCCGAGACCAGTCACCCAGTCTGCCGCATTTCGAGTGCGGTGCTTTCAACCACTCAGCCACCTCTCCAAGCGCAGATCGGGAAAGCAAGGCGCGCTTGTAGCTTGGCGGTCCGGCGCGCGCAAGGGCATGGGATCGCAGGATGAGACCCGCCTAAATCGCCAGATGACGTTCGGCCAGCCGCGCGTCTGCTTCGAGCGCAGCGAAAGTGCCCGAAAACACGATCTCTCCCCGCTCGATCACGTAGACATGATCGGCAATGTCCCGCGCAAAAGCCGTGTTCTGCTCCGAGACCAGCATCCCGACGCCGCGCCGCTTGAGTTCGCCCACGGTCTTGGCAATGCTTTCGACGATGACGGGAGCCAGCCCCTCCGAAGGCTCGTCCAGCAGCAGGAAGCGCGGATTTCCCATCAAGGCGCGCGCGATCGTCAGCATCTGCTGCTCGCCGCCCGACATGTGTCCCCCTGACCGGCCTCTCATTTCAGCAAGGTTGGGAAACAGGCGGAACAGCTCCGCATGCGTCCATGCGTGGCCGTCGCGTGCCGGCAGCCGGCCGACGGCCAGGTTCTCGTCCACCGTCAGGCTGGTGAAGATGCGCCGGTCTTCAGGGACGTAGCCCAGGCCCAGGCGCGCGATCTCGTGGACAGGCAACCGCTCGATGGCCACATCGTCGAATCTGATCGATCCGCGACGCTCCACCTCCAGTCCCATGATCGCCTTCAAGGTCGTAGACTTGCCCGCGCCGTTGCGCCCGAGCAGCACACCCACCTCGCCGGCTTCGACAGCAAGCGAGATGCCGTTGAGGATCTGCGCCTGCCCGTACCACCCATCGAGCGCATTGATTTCCAGCAGCGCCATGGTCGGCCCTCACCGTCCCGCCGGGGCGGTCTGGCCGAGATAGACCTCCCGCACGATGCGATTGCTCCGGATTTCGTCGGGCGTGCCTTCGGCGACGATCTTGCCGCGGCACATGACCAGAACGCGATGGGCATGGCCGAACACGACAGTCATATCGTGTTCCGTGAACAGTACGGCCGTCCGGCGATCCCGCGCCGTCCTGGCGACCAGATCCATGAGCTGCGCGCGCTCGCGCGGCGCCATGCCGGCCGTCGGCTCATCCATCAAAAGCAGGCGTGGCGCGTTGGCCAGCGCCAGCGCCAGATCCACGCGCTTGAGATCGCCATAAGACAGTGCGCCGCATTGTTGCGCTGCCGCCGTCTCCATGCCCACCTCCGAAAGCAGGCCGTGGATTTCATCCTGGTAGCGTCCGGACGCTTTCGCCAGGATGCCAAACGCCTTATCCCGCGAGAGCAGTGCCACCTGGACGTTCTCGGCCACCGTCATCGATGCGAATGTCGCCGTGATCTGAAACGTGCGCCCCACACCGAGCCGCCACAGCCCGCGCGGCGGCAGGCCGGTCACGTCTCGGCCATCGAGCAGCACACGGCCCCGATCCGGCGCAAGCTGCCCATTGGCCAAATTGAATGTCGTGGTCTTGCCGGCGCCGTTTGGTCCAATCAGCGCCACCATCTCCCCCGGCGCGACCGAAAAGCTGACGCCGTCGACCGCCTTGAAGCCCTTGAACGCTTTCTCCAGCGCATCGACTGCAAACGCCATCATCGCACCTGTCGGCGCGAGGCCAGCCGTTGCCGGACGGTACCCACCATGCCCTGCGGAAAGAGGACTGTGAGGGCCACGACCGACGCCCCAAGGACAGCGTGCCAATAGGGCGTCGTGCGCGTGATCCAGTCCTGAAGCAATGTAAAGAGAGCAGCGCCGACCACCGGTCCGGTCAACGTCTCGACACCGCCGAGCAGCACCATGACAAGCGCATCGACGGAACGGGGAATGCCCAGCGTATCGGGCGACAACGAGCCCTTTGAGAACACGAACAACGTCCCGGCCAGGCCCGCCAGCGCGCCAGAAATTGCAAAAGCCGCCCATTGCAGGCGGCGCGTAGTGATACCCACGGCCTCGGCGCGAATGCGCGAGTCGCGAGCCGCTCTCAGAAGGTAGCCGAACGGCGTGTGCACCAGCCGCCAGGCGAAGAGAATGCCGGCGCCCGCCACGGCCAAAGCAACCAGATAGTAGGCACCCTTCGTCTCCAGCGCTGCGGGCGGCCAGACGCCGACGATGCCATTGCTGCCGCCTGTGACGTCATCCCACTGAAACGCAACGGCCCAGGCAATCTGCGCGAACGCGAGCGTCAGCATGGCGAGCGATACGCCTGCCAGCCGAACGGCGAACCAGCCGAACACCAGCGCCAGCAGGCCCGCAAACACAACGCCGAATGCCAATGCCAGGACGAAAGGCAGGCCCGCCTTGGCAGCGATCGCCGCCGCATAGGCACCAGCGCCGAAGTAGGCGGCATGTCCGAACGAAGCCATGCCGCCAGCGCCCATCAGCAGACCCAGGCTCGCGGCAAACAGCGCAAACACCACGACATCGGTCATGAGCACGAGTGCAAAACGATCGGCCACAAGCGGGAAGAGCATCAGCACCGCCGCGACTGCAACGACGGCGACAAGCAGGCTGCGGCCCGGTGGCGGTAGCGCCAATGCGGGCGAGGTAGACACATGCGCCGCCGCCGGCTCGCTTCCGAACAGACCCCAGGGCCTGACGATCAGGACGATGGCCATGACCAGGAACTCGGCCACCAAGGTCAATTTTGGAAACGAGAAGGTCGCGCCCAGGAGCGCGACATCTCCCAAGCCGATGCACCAGGCCTTGACGACGCTGATGATAACGGCCGCAACATAGGCGCCGGGAATGCTGCCCAGTCCGCCCACCACCG
The DNA here is from genome assembly GCA_046713545.1 of Hyphomicrobiaceae bacterium. Taxonomy (GTDB): domain Bacteria; phylum Pseudomonadota; class Alphaproteobacteria; order Rhizobiales; family Hyphomicrobiaceae; genus CADEFX01. The sequence continues at coordinate 3,084 of JBKKCB010000221.1, forward strand.
TCACGACAAAGACATCGGCAATGATCGACAAATCCATGCTGAGGTTGGCGGGCTCCCGAGGCAACGCCAGCGCACCCCCGAGACCAGCCAGAAACGAGCCGAGCGCGAACACGCTCGTGAACAGCAGCGCCTGATTGACACCCAGGGCTGCGGCCATATCGCGATCTTCGGTCGCCGCTCGTACCTTCGTGCCGAAATCGGTCCGCGTCAGCAGAAGCCATACAAGCACGAGAAAGATCGGGCCAAGCGCAATCAACAGAAGATCGTATGTCGGAAACGGCTTGCCGAGCAGCACGACGGCGCCGCGGAGACCGGGCGCGCGCGGCCCGAGCAGATCCTCCGGCCCCCATACATAAAGCACGGCGTCTTTGACGATCAGCACGATCCCGAATGTTGCAATCAGCTGCAACAACTCGGGCGCGGCATAAATGCGGCGCAGGATGAAGAGCTCGATCAGCACGCCGATGAGCGCCACGGACATCGCCGCCAGCAGCGCTCCGCCCCAAAATCCGAGCGAACCGCCACCGAGGCTCGCATTGAGCGTGATGCCCAGATAAGCCCCGAGCATGGTGAGGGACCCGTGCGCAAAGTTGACAATGCGCGTGACCCCAAAGATCAGCGTCAGCCCGAGCGCCACGAGAAACAGAAGAGACGCGCTGGCCAATCCGTTGAGTGTCTGAATCAGGAACGATGAAATCATGTCACCCGGCGCCGGGATGGCGAGGCTATGCTGGTCCTGCCAACCTAGGGCAAGATCGGTTCTGACCGAAGCCCCTCGCTTCGATCATGTCGCTTTGGCGCGAGTGCGCGAACCGCATCAGCCGCGAACAAACCAGACAATCAGCACGCCTGCCGCCACGGCACCGGCTCCCACGGCCCTGAGCGAGTGCTCCGGCGTCGCCGCGGCCGTTTCCAGCAGCTTCGCTCCCAGCCATGGGAATATGGCCCATAGCAATCCTTCAAGAACGAGCACAAGGCCTATGGCAACGAGAAAGTCACTCATTGTCTGGGCTGAACGGCACCTGTGGGAGCTTTGCCGCCAGACGAGTTGAAGTAGCGGAAGAACTCGCTATCGGGAGACAGCAGCATGCGCGTATCGCCCGCCTTCATGCCGGTCTCGTAGGCCTGCATGGAGCGATAGAAGCCGAAGAAATCGGGATCACGGCCAAACGCTTCCGCGAAGACCTTGTTTCTCTCGGCGTCGCCTTCGCCCCGCATCACCTCGCCCTTGCGCGTTGCTTCCGCGTTGATGACGGTCGCCTCGCGATCGGCAGTTGCCTTGATGCGGTTCGCTTCTGCCGCTCCTTGCGCGCGGAACTCGGCCGCCTCGCGCTGACGCTCGGCACGCATGCGATCATAAACACTCTTGGAATTCTGCTCGGGCAGGTCGGCTCGCTTGATGCGCACATCCACCACCTCGAGCCCGAATTCCTTGCCCTCGTCATTCACGAGCTTGGCGATACGCTTCATCAGGTCCTCTCGCTTGTCGCGAACGAGTTCCTGAAACGTGGATGAGCCAAGCACGCGCCTGAGGGAGGACTCGACGATCGGCCCGAGGCGCGAGCGAACCATGCGTTCGTCGCGCACGGTCTGATAGAACTTGAGCGGGTCGGTGATCCTGTATCGCGTAAAGGCATCCACGACGAGGCGCTTCTGATCGGACGCGGTCACCTCCTGCGGCTGCGAATCCATATCGAGAATGCGCTTGTCGAAATAATCGACCGTCTCAACGAACGGAATCTTCCAGTGGAGGCCTGGCTGCTGGATCACGCGCGCCGGCTTGCCGAATTCGAGAACGAGCACCTGCTCGTTCTGATGCACGATGAACAGTGAAAAGTAGACGCCGAGCGCTGCGACGCCGAGAAGCACGACAATAGTGGCGAGGAAGGCGCGCATGGTCAGTTGTTTCCTTGCGGCTTGCGCTGCAGCTGGTCGAGCGGCAGGAAGGGCACGACGCCCTGGCCGCCCTTGTTGTCGAGAATGATCTTGTCGGTCCCCGACATGACACGTTCCATCGTCTCCAGGAACATGCGGCGCCGCGTGACCTCCGGTGCCTTGAGATATTCCTCATAGATCTTCAGGAAACGCGAGGCCTGTCCGGTGGCCTCGGCCACCGTCTGTTGCTTGTAGCCCTCGGCACCCTGCAGCGTACGCTCCGCCTCACCGCGAGCTTCCGGCACGATCCGGTTGGCGTATGTGAACGCCTCGTTCTGGAGCCGTTCCTTGTCGGCGCGCGCGGCCTGAACATCGCGGAATGCATCAATGACGGACGCGGGCGGATCGACCTTCTGCAATTGTACCTGGTCGATGCGGATGCCCGCCTTGTACATGTCGAGCGTGTCCTGCATCAGCTTCTGCACGGCCGCTTCGGTTTTCTGCCGCGCCTCCGTCAGAATGGGCTGAATGTTGGACTGGCCGACGATCTCGCGCATCGCGCTCTCGGCCACCTCTTTGACCGTGGTTTCCGGATTCTGAATATTGAAGAGATATTCGGCCGCGTCCCTGATGCGCCAGAAGACCACGAAATCCACGTCGACGATGTTCTCGTCGCCGGTGAGCATCAAGCTTTCCTCGGGAATGTCACGGACACCCGTATTCAGCCCGCGGCTGGGCGTACCCGTCCGCATGCCCACTTCGATGATGTTCTGGCGGGTGACCTTCGGCAGACGCACCTCTTCTATCGGGTAGGGAAGCCGGAAGTGCAGTCCAGGGGGCTCCTGCCGCGTGAACTGGCCGAATCGCATCACAACGCCGAGCTCGTCGGGATTGACGCGAAAGGTGAAGGCGAAGAAACAAAACAACGCGACCGCGGCCACCGCGACCAGAAACATCAGGGGACCAGGAATGCCTGACCCCGGGATGACCTGTTTCAACCGGTCCTGGCTACGCTTCAGCAGCTCCTCGAGGTCGGGCTGGTTGCCGCCGCCGGTCGGACCCGAACCCCATGGTCCGCCACCGCCGCCTCCGCCGCCGCCCTTCCAACCGCCGCCTTGATTGCTCCACGGCATCAATATCTGCCCTTCTTCTGTTCCAGCGGATCGGGATGCACTTGAACCTCCGACCGTTCACCAGCCGGGGTCCCCAATTCATCCCTTTCACGGAGATCTTGCCCGGACAGCTTATAGGACATGCGCCCGGGCCTGCGCAAACAATGAGCAGAAATTTGGTAATGTGACGCCGGGGTTCAACCCCGCCAGTCGGCATTAGGCGGCAATATTTCCCTGCCGTTAAATCTACTTCCGGGCTTTAAGGGCTTGAAAAGTCCGCAAGGCAAGGCCCTAAACGCGACTTAGGCTGGTTTGGATGTGGGCTCGAGCACAATCAGGGTCGCGTCATAATCGTCGCCCGGCGCTCGCTCCAATTGTATGCGCGACACGTCATGCCAATTCACCATGTCCGGAGTAAAGAACGTGTCGCCCTCCGGAGAGCCGTGGATGCGCGTCAAGTAGATCCGGCCGGCACGCGATAGCATCGCCTCGAAGATGTCCGCCCCGCCGATGACCGCGATCTCATCAGCGCCCCGTGCGGTAGCCAGCGTCTGGGCACGCGCGATGGCCTCGTCCACACTTGCGAAAACCTCCACTCCATCAGCCTTGAAGGCAGCGTCACGTGTCACCACGAGATTGTCACGGTCGGGGAGGGCCTTGCCGATCGATTGAAAAGTCTTGCGGCCCATGATGACTGGCTTGCCGAGCGTCAGCTTGCGAAACATCTTCAGGTCGCTCGGCATCCGCCACGGCAGCGCTCCTTTGCGGCCGATGACTCCGTTCTCGGCTACGGCGACAACGAAGGCGAGTCGTGCGGCCCTGCCGCTCACACCGCTACCTCGGCCTTGATGTGCGGGTGCGGATCGTACCCCGTGAGCTTGAAGTCCTCGTACTTGAAGTCGAAGATCGAGCGCACATCCGAATTGATCTCCATTCGCGGCAGCGGCCGTGGACTCCGCGCCAACTGCAGATCAGCCTGCTCGAGGTGGTTCAGGTACAGATGCGCGTCCCCGAAGGTGTGGACGAAGTCGCCGGCCTTTAGTCCCGCCACGTGGGCCATCATCATGGTCAGCAGAGCGTAGCTCGCGATATTAAACGGCACGCCGAGAAACACATCGGCGGAGCGCTGGTAGAGCTGGCACGACAGCCGCCCGTCCGCCACGTAGAACTGGAACAGGCAGTGGCACGGCGCCAGCGCCATGTCGGGAATGTCTGCGGGATTCCAGGCGGAAACTATCATCCGCCGGCTATCGGGACTGCTTTTCAGCGTCTCGACCACCTCCTGAATCTGATCGATCGTGCGGCCGCCGGGCGCCGCCCAGGAACGCCACTGCTTGCCGTAGACGGGGCCGAGATCTAAACAAGTTGGGCTTGCTATCGCGAGGGCGTCGTACTCCTCAATGCCGAGATGCGGATCATCTACTATTTGGCTGCTACGGGGTACTTCGCGCGCCCACTCATCCCAAATCCTGACTCGATGGGCGTGAAGGTAATCAAGTGTTGTGTCGCCGGCCAAAAACCAGAGCAGTTCATGAATGATGGATTTGGTGTGCAACTTCTTAGTTGTGACTAAGGGGAATCCATTGGCGAGATTGAACCGCATTTGGTGGCCGAACACTGACAATGTGCCAGTGCCCGTCCGATCAGTCTTTCGGACGCCTTCCGTCCGAACTCTGCGCATGAGGTCAAGGTATTCCTGCATGGGCTTGAAGGTACCTCGATTCCCTTTGTCGAGGCAAAAGTACGCATTGTGCCTAACAGCAAATATGTCTTCTCCACAAAGGCGTGCGGGATCAAACCGGCAGCGGCGCAAATCTCAACACCAACACCAGTCCCGTGTTGTAGAGCGCGTGGCAGACCAGGGCCGGCAAAAGGCTGCCGGTTCGCCAGAGCAACCAGGAAAAATACAGCCCTATCAGGAAGA
>JBKKCB010000222.1:0-17796 GCA_046713545.1 Hyphomicrobiaceae bacterium
CTGGATCACCATGAAGTCGCCCATGCCGCGATAGATCGTCATCAGCGACCATTGCGGCACCACGTTGCGCAGATAATAGGCCGACATCGCCACCGGCGGACTGAGGAAGGCGGTTTGCAGATTGACCGCGATCAGCGCGCCGAACCACATCAGCAGTTCGAGCCGGCTCAGCCCGAAAAGCTGCATCTTCTCCACCACCGGCAGCACGATCGGCAGGAACACCAGCACGATCGCCGGCCATTCGAACGGCCAGCCGAGGATGAAGATCACCACCATGATCAGGATGATCTTGGCGAAGTCGCCGATCGGGATGGCAATGAGTGCCTCGGTCAGCACGGTCGCCGTTCCGAGCTTGGTGAACACGGCGCCAAACACGACGGACCCGAGGGCGAGATACAGCACCATGCCCGAGGTCATCATCGTGTTGACCATGGCGTTCTTGATCGCCTTGAATGTCAACTTGCCGTAGCAGATGGCGAGGATGGTGGCGCCGGTGGCACCGCACGCCGCGGCTTCGGACGGGGTTGCCAGCCCGAGCAGGATGGTGCCCAGGGTAAAGCCGATCAGCGCTGCCAGCGGCACGATGCCGACCAGAACCTCGCGGATGATGATCCAGGGATCCTTAATGCGGTCTTCGACCGGCACGGGCGGGCCGAGGCTGGGGTTAAAGAAGCTGCGCGTCATGGTATAAATAATATACAGCGCCGCCAGCAGGAAGCCCGGTCCGAACGCCGCCGAATAAAGCAGGTTCACCGGCACGCCCATGGTCGGGCCCATGACCACCAGCATGACGCTGGGCGGGATCAGCACGCCCAATGTGCGGCCGGCGGCGATGGCACCAGCGGACAGCCGCGCGTCATAGCCCGCCTTGATCATCATCGGCGCCGCCATGATGCCCAGCACGGTCACCGCCGCGCCGACAATGCCGGTCGCCATGGCGAAGATCGTGGCCGTCAGGATGACCGCGAGATACAGCGCACCGCGCACCGGAGCCAGCAGGTTGCGCAGAGCGAGGAACAGCCGTTCCATCAGGCCGGCCTGCTCCGTCATGTAGCCCATGAAGATGAAGAGCGGGACAGCGGGCAGGATTTCGTCCTTCATCGTGCCCCAGATCTGCAGATACGCCAGATCGAAGGTCTGCTGCCAGCCGAGCCCGATGCCGCCGAACACGAGGGCCAGGAACAGCAGGGTGAAGGAGATCGGAAATCCGATGAAGATAACGGCGACCATGCCGAACAGCATGATCATGCCGAGAATTTCATTACCTGACATGGGGGCGCCTCAGATCTCGATTTTTTCGTGATGCACGAGCTCTTCGCCCGTGCGGACGGCCCAGAGGCTCTTCAACAGCTCCGAGATGCCTTGGATGAACAGCAGCGCCGCCGTGAGCGGGATCACCGCCCGCAGCGGCCAGATGATCGGCTGCCAGGCGCCCGAATTCGACTTCTCATTGATACTCATCGAGTACAGGAAGTCGTCGACCGACATGAAGAACAGGATGGCCATCGTCGGCAGGAAGAACACGAGGTAGGCGATGGTGTCGATCCAGCCCTTCTTGCGCGTGGAGAACTTGTCCCACAGCATGTCTGTGCGCACGTGCGCACCTTTCAGCAGCGCATAGGCGCTCCCGAGCATGAACAGCGCCCCGAATGACATCGTCGTGACGTCCAGCGCCCAGATGGTGGGGTCGTTCATCACATAGCGCCGGAACACCTCGATCACGTTGGCCATGATCAGCGGGATGACGATGAGTGCGAAAAGGTAGCCGGCCCATTCGTTGATCGTGTCGATCACGCGTATGACCAGAAGGTATCCCGATGATGGTGATGATGGTTCTGCCATGCGTTTCCCCAGACTTTTCCCTCGACGTGGTCTTATGCTTCCGCCGTTCGCGCCGGCTTGACAAGCGGTCCGTGTAAAAAGGGCCGCGAGTGCCGCGGCCCTTGGACTTTTAGGTTACCGGCCTACTTCTTCGCGGGCCAATAGTGTTCTGCCGCCAACTCATAGTTCGGGAAGTAGGTTCGTTTCCCGGGCACCACGACGGACGCGTAGGCTTTCTGGGATTCCCAAGCCTCCTTGAACACCGGATTGGCTGCGGCTTCCTTGGCCGCGAGACGATCCCACGCCGCAAGGAATTCCTTCATGATCTCCGGCGGCGTCTGCTCGATGTTCACCTTGTGCTTCTCGCGCAGTTCCACGACGGCGTCGGCATTCTGCTTCTGCCACCGTGTCCACCACTTGAACAGCGTCTCCGTCGCAGCCGCCTTGATCAATTCCTGATCCAGAGGGCTGATTTCCTTCCAGGCGTCGCCATTGATGACGAGTTCACCAAGCGTTACCGACTCATGCAAGGACGGAGCGTAGTGGTATTTCCAGATGCTCTGGAAACCGAAGCGCAAATCCTCGACGCCACCCACCCACTCGGCGCAGTCGATGGTGCCGCGCTCCGCTGCCGGCATGATTTCACCGCCCGGCATGTTGACGGTGCGCATGCCCATCTCGTTGAAGATCTCGGCAGCAACACCCGTCTGGCGGCACTTCTGGCCCTTGAAGTCGGCAAGGTTCTCGATCTTCTTCTTGAACCAGCCGAGCGCCTGCGGACCCGACGGCAGCACGTGGAACGCAACGACATTCAGCTTCAATGTCTCTTGGTAGAACTTGTTGTAGAGCTCCTGTCCGCCGCCGTGCCAGATCCAGCCGAGATAGTCGATGTAGTCCATCCCCATCGGACCGCCGGGTCCACCCGAGAACAGAATCGCGGCCTTGTTCTTGCCGACCCAGTAGCCGGGCCACGTGTGTGCGCCGTCGATGACCCTCTTGTGCGTGGCGTCGAGCACCTCGAACGGCGGCACCACTGTACCGGCCGGCATGGTCTCGATCTTCACGCGTCCTGCCGTCAGCTGCTCGACGCGCTTGGCCCATTCCGTGAAGTTCTCGTAGAGGGTCTGTGATGCCGGCCACGTCGCCTGCATCTTCAGTGTTTTTGTCTGTGCGGAAACAGCACCGCTGAGCGCAACGGCCAAGCCGAGACCCAAAGCGATTGATGCCCCCGCTATCCGGGATCTTGCCATGCTTTCCTCCCATAACTATTGGCATGCGATTTGCCGAGCGTGCACACAATCGGGTGCGCTCGTCAATCAGTCCGCGCGTCAACCAAGCCAAAGAATTGCTTGCAAGAATGCACATTTAGTGGGCAGCCGGTGATGCCGCGATGCAGGTGGAAGGGCCGCCCGCGTCGTTGCGCGGAGACTGTGCCTGTGCTCTTTTGCCTGCGGGAGGATACGTTCGATGCCGACAGTCGCCGCCACCACGCTGCTGGATCGCGCCGGTCCCCGGCGCTCGGACGAAGCCTGGCTGAAATCGCACACCGCCGACCCCGCGGCGCGCTTCCTCATGCTCGTCGATCTGAAGCCCGTGATCGCGGCGGGCGCTGACCGCAATGTCTCGAAATTGCGCTGGCTCACCGGCTCCGACGTCGCCGCGCTCGGCCTGCCGACGGGAGACGCCTTGTTTCTCGGCATCGGCAGCGACCAGGTGGCCCATTTCGCGCTCTCTGTCACCGATCATCTGGCCCGCGCCACGCCGGGCGCCATCAATTTTCTACGCCCTGCGGTCGATCTGAGGTCGCTTGCCATGCAGGGGGCGTTGACGCCGGAGGAGTTGTCGCTGGCCGGCCAGGCGCGCGCGCTCGCGCAATGGCACGAGAATGCGCGCTGCTGCGGGCGTTGCGGCTCGACCCTGCTGGTCAAGGACGGCGGCTGGCGCAGGAAGTGCTGGGGCTGCGGCCTCGACTGGTTTCCGCGCACTGATCCCGTCGTCATCATGCTCATCACGGATGGAGAGCGCTGCATCCTGGCGCACGAGCATCGCTATGCCGAGAAGATGTACTCCACGCTCGCGGGTTTCCTGGAGCCGGGCGAGGACATCGAGCACGCGGTCCGCCGCGAAGTGCTGGAGGAGACGGCGATCAAAGTCGGCCGCGTGCAGTATCACTCGAGCCAGCCGTGGCCCTTCCCGCATTCCCTCATGCTCGGCTGCATCGGCCACGCCGAGACCACCGACATCCAGGTCGACAAGAACGAGCTTGCCGAAGCGCGCTGGTTCAGCCGCGACGAGGCCCGCATGATGCTGGAAGGCACCCATCCGGAAGGCCTGACCGCGCCCGGCAAGCATGCCATCGCCCATGTGCTCGTGCGCAGCTTCGTCGAAGGCAAGCTTCCGTCGTAACCGAGGACGACTCATGAAACGCCCCATCAGCTTTTACAGTGAGGGCTTCAAACTCGACGGCGACCTGTATCTGCCGGACGGCATGTCACCGGGCGACCGGCGCGCCGGCATCGTGCTCTGCCACGGCTATACCGGCGTCAAGGATCTCTATCTTCCCGACAACGCGCGCGTTCTGAACGAGGCCGGCTACGTCGTGCTCACCTTCGACTACAAGGGCTGGGGGACGAGCGAAGGTCCCTCGAGCCGCCTGGCGCCCTACAGCCGGGTCGCCGACGCGCAGGCGGCCCTGACCTTCCTCGGCCTTCAGCCCGAGGTCGACGAAGATCGCCTCGGCCTCTACGGCACGAGCTACGGCGGCGCCACCGTGGTGTGGACCGGCGCCGTCGACCGCCGCGTCAAGTGCATCGTCAGCACGGTCGGTGTCGGCGACGGCCGGCGCTGGATGCGCTCCGTCCGCCACCCCGACGAATGGCACGATCTGCTGCTCAGATCGAAAGCCGATCGCGAGAAGCGCGTGCTCGACGGCAAATCGGCGCTGGTCGAGCGCAGCGACATCCTGCGCGCCGACCGGCAATCGGCCGAGCTCGCGGCCGCGGCTCGGCGCAACAACCCGGCCGCCATCAACACGCTGCCGATGGACTACGTCGACGAGACGCTCGAGTTCAACGCCGAGTGGGTGGTGGACAAAATTGCCCCGCGTCCGATCCTCTTCATCACCACCGACGATGACCGGCTCGTGCCGCCGGAGGAATCGGAGGCGATGTTTGCGCGCGCAGGCGAGCCCAAGCGGCTCGTCACGCTCAAGGGCTTTGGCCACTACGAAGTCTACGTCGAGCCGGCCTTCAGCCAGGTGATGAGCGAAACCCTCGCCTGGTTCCGCCGGTACTTACCTCCGCGCTGACGCGCGGCGTGGCGCAAGCCCATGTCCCCTCTCCCCAGGCGGGTCAATGTTGGGAACAAAATTCCGGCCGCTCCTAACCTGTGTTAGTTCACGCCGGCCCCGGAACTGTACAATTTCGCACAATACACAGCACTGAGCCCGTCCCAGCTAGGTGGGTTCTGCCTTCGCAGTCGGTCACGACGCTTGCTGTGCGTTCGAGGATTGACCGGCGGCTCGGCGGTAGGTGGCCTGCGCCGCGTGCTTCCGGGTGACTTGCGCTTTGCCGCGCCACCGGAAATTCTATGTCTGCCCTCGCAGCTTTCGTCACAACCACGTACTTCGGCAGAGTTGTCCCCCGTGACGATCGGAAATTTCCGTTCGCGGTCGAACTGACCACAAGCGACGGCAGATTGGTGGCCAAGTATCCGGTGCGTACCCTGGCTGAAGGCGACGCAAAACTTGTGCTCACTATTCAAATGCTGAGGGAAGCGGACAGCAAGTTTCCGGCGATGCACTAAGCCAGATCGCCTTCACCCTTCGACCGCGGCGCCCCGCGCCCGCGCCTGGCGTGCGATCTCCGCCCGGTAGGGGCTCGCCTGGTATGACCCCAGAATGCGCAGCTCGGTTGAGAAGAACGACAGTTCCTCCAGCGCCAGCCGCACGAGCCGCTCCGAAGGATGGCCCTCGATGTCGGCATAGAACATCGTCGCCACGAACTCGCCGTTGACCTGATAGGACTCCAGCTTCGTCATGTTGACGCCGTTGGTGGCGAACCCGCCCATCGCCTTGTACAGCGCGGCCGGAACGTTGCGCACATTGAAGATGAAGGTCGTCACCATCGGCGCGCCGTTGGGCTCGCTCGTGTCGGCCTCGCGCGAGAGAATGACGAACCGCGTCGTGTTGTGCCGCTCGTCCTCCACGTCCTCGGCGAGAATATCGAGCCCATAGATCTCGGCCGCCAGCCGCGGCGCCAATGCCGCGCGATCGATCTCTTTCCACTCCGCGACCTGCCGGGCGGCGCCCGCCGTATCGGCGGCGACGTGCGCCTTGAAGCCGTGCTTGCGGATGATCTTGCGGCATTGCCCGAGCGCATGGACGTGGCTGTACACGTCGCGGATCTGCGCGAGCTTGGCGCCTCTCAGGCCCATGAGCTGGAAACGGATCGGCAGAAAATATTCGCCAATGATGTAGAGGCCCGACCCCGGCAGCAGGTGGTGGATGTCGGCCACGCGGCCCGCCAGCGAGTTCTCGATCGGGATCATGGCGTAGCGCGCCTCGCGCGACTTCACCGCAGCAATGGCGTCCTCGAACGTCGGGCACGGCAGCGGCGTCAAATCCGGATGCACCTGCTGGCACGCCAGGTGTGAATTGGCGCCGGGCTCACCCTGATAGGAGATGCGCTCGCTCGCGCCGCGTGCGGCGCGGGCCGGGGCACGGGAAGCAGCGGCCGGCACGGCCGTGGTTTTCGATTTCTTGTCGGCCATGAGATGGGGAATCCAGGTCAGCGGAGCGCCAGAAGAGAGCGGGCCCGTTCCAGGTCGGCCGGAGTATCGACGCCGAGCGGAACCGTGTCAACGAGGCTCACGTCGATGCGCATCCCGTGCTCGAGCGCCCGCAATTGCTCCAGCTTCTCGCGTTGTTCCAGCACCGAAGGACCCAGCGAAACGAAGCGCTCCAGTGCCCCGCGGCGATAGGCATACATGCCGATATGGTGAAACAGCGGGCCGTCGCCGTAGGGTGCCGTCGCGCGCGTGAAATAAAGGGCCCGCAATCGCGCCGGCGCCAGCGGCGAGCCCACCACCTTCACCACGTTCGGATTGGTCCGCTCCTCCTCCACCGTGATCTCGCAGGCGAGCGTGGCGATGTCGGCATCGCCGTCCACGAGCGGCTGCATGCACGCGCGCACCAGCCTGGGCTCCAGCGTCGGCAGGTCCCCTTGCAGATTGAGGATGATGTCGCACTGCCCGTCCGGATCGGCCAGACCAACCGCCTCGAACACCCGGTCGGACCCCGACTGGTGCTCCGCCCGCGTCATCACCGCCTCACCGCCCGCCTCGCGCACACACGCGACGACCGCCGGGCTGTCCGTCGCCACGATCACACGCCCGGTTTGCGCCTCCATGGCGCGCCGCCAGACATGCACGATCATCGGCTCGCCGTGGATGTCGGCGAGCGGCTTGCCCGGCAGTCGCGTCGCCTGCAGGCGCGCGGGAATCACGGTGAGAGCGCTGGCCATGGGCAACTCTGCTTCTCGGAAGTGACAATTCGCCTCGGGCGTAGCTGGTAGAACACAAGCAAGTCCTGTTGCAAGCCTGCGCGGAGATTCTATATTGGCGCCGCTTCGGGGAACTGCCGGGATCGGCGGGATGATCGAGAAGTCCGCTAGTGATCAGGTGCGCAAGGGAAATCGGCAGCGATGAACGCTTTCGAGTTCAATAAGATTGCCGGCGCCGTACTCTCGGCGCTTCTCTTGATATTCGGTGGCAAGACCTTGATCGATCTCGCCGAGGGTTCGCACGCATCTCACAAGGCCGCCTACACGCTGCCGATGCCGACGGGCGGCAGCGGGCCGGCTGCCGGTGCGGCTCCCTTCGACGTGGCCGCGGTGATCTCGCTTCTGCCCAAGGCCTCCGTCGACGGCGGCAAGGACGCGTTCAAGAAATGCACGGCCTGCCACACGCCGGAGAAGGGCGGTGCCAACCGGGTCGGCCCCAATCTTTACGGCGTCGTCGGGCGTGATATCGGCAAGCATGCAGGCTTTGCCTATTCGCCGGCCATGTCGGGGTACGGCGACAAGTGGACGTTCGACCATCTCGCCAATTATTTGCACAATCCGAGAGGCTACATTCCCAACAACAAGATGGCCTTTGTCGGCGTGACCGATAACGCGGAACTCGCCGACCTCGTGGCCTACCTGCGCACGCTTTCAGACGCGCCGGTGCCGCTGCCTCAGTAAGACGGCCGAACGCATCGCCCTTGGCTCGTGGCCTCCATGCCGCGGCAGGGTCGTGCGTGGACAAGAATTAACTTGGCAGGCGGCTTGCACCTTTCCATGCTCCGCGGGTAGCGAAGGGGCCTTCGCCAGCGGCTCCAGAAAAGAGTTGCCACGCCGATCTCCATGTCCAGCGTCAGACCGCAGCTGCTGTTGTCCGTAGGCCTGTTGGTCTTCGCGGTCGCCCTTCCCGCTGGCCCCCAAGCGGAGGCGCTCAAGACTCACGCCCTGTCGCGCGTCGGCAGCATCAAGTTCCCTGCGGATTTCCATCACTTCGACTGGGTCAATCCCGACGCGCCCAAGGGCGGCACGGTCCGGCTGGCGGACATCGGCGGCTTCGACAATCTCAATCCTTTCACCTTCAAGGGCCTGTTGGGATCGGGCACCTCCCTGCTGCATGACAGCCTGATGGTCCCGAGTCTCGACGAGCCGGCCACCGCCTACGGGCTCATCGCCGCGTGGGTCTCCCATCCCGACGACTACTCCTCGGTGACGTTCGGCCTCAATCCCGCGGCCCGCTTTCAGGACGGGTCGCCGGTCACGCCGGAAGACGTCATTTTCTCGTTCGACGAGCAGAAGAAGGCCGACGCCGTTCGCGCCATCACCTACCGGGATGTCGCCAAGGTCGAAAAAACCGGCGAGCGCGAGGTCACATTTTCCTTCGCGCGTGCCGGCAACCGCGACCTGCCGCTGCTTGTGTCGCAGCTGGCCGTCATTCCCCGGCAATACTGGACGGGGCGTAATGCCAACGGCGAAGCCCGGGACTTGAGCCGCACCACCCTCGAGCCGCCGCTCGGCTCGGGCCCTTATCGCATCAAGAGTTTCGAGCCCAATCGCACCATCGTCTACGAACGCGTCAAGGACTACTGGGCCAAGGATCTCCCGGTCATGCGAGGGCAGTATAATTTCGACCAGATCCGCTTCGACAGCTACCGCGACGATGTCCCCGCCTTCGAAGCCTTCAAGGCCGGCGAGATCAACATCCTGCAGGAGAACAGCGCGAAGAAGTGGGCGACCGAATACATCTTTCCCGCTGCCCGCGACCGTCGCGTGGTGAAGCTCGAGGTGCCGCTGTCCACAGTCGCCGTCACGCAGGCCTTCGTCTTCAACCTGCGGCGGCCGAAGTTTGCCGACCGGGCCGTGCGCCAGGCCTTCGATCTCGCCTTCGACTTCGAGACCGCCAACAAAAACCAATTCTACGGGTTGTACCAGCGGCTCGACAGCTACTTCAACAACTCCGAGCTCGCCGCCACGGGCCTTCCCGAAGGCCGCGAGCTTGAACTCCTCCAGGAGATCCGCGACCAGGTCCCGCCGGAGGTCTTCACCACTGCGTACAAGAGCACGGTCAATGCCACGCCGGAGCAGATCCGCGCCAACCTGCGCGAAGCCGGGCGCCTCCTGGATCAGGCCGGCTGGAAACTCGCCGGGGCCGTGCGCCAGAACGAAAAGAAGGCGACTTTGACTGTCGAGCTTCTCGTTCCCGATGCCACGTTCGACCGCATCCTGCTGCCCTACCAGCAGGCGCTCGAAAAGCTCGGCATCCGCATGGCGATCCGCGTCGTCGACGCGCCCCAATACGCACAGCGGGTCAGGACCTACGACTTCGACATGATCATCGAGAATTTCCCCCAGTCGCATGCGCCGGGCAACGAACAGCGCGAATACTGGGGCTCGGCCTCGGCCGAAAAACCCGCCAGCCGCAACACCATCGGCATCGCCAACCCCGCCGTCGACCATCTGATCGAGAAAATCGTCTACGCGCCCACGCGGGACGAGGTGATTGCGGCGACGCGCGCCCTCGATCGCGTGCTGCTCTGGAACCGATACGTCGTATTGCAGTGGCATCGGCCCAGCGAATGGATAGCCTACTGGAATACTTTTTCCCGGCCTGCCAGGCTGCCATCGCAGGCACCGGGCTGGCTGCAGACGTGGTGGTATGATGCCAATGCCGGCAAGACGTCCGGAGCAGAGCGTGTGCGATGACCCGATGCAGGCCATGAAGCGATATGCCGGTTGCAAGGCCCGTCTGGTGCTCGCCGCGACGATTTGCGCCGGCATGGCCCTGTCGTCCGGTCTGGCCGCGGAACCCACACGCCATCATGCGCTATCCCTCATCGGCACGCCCAGGTTCGATGTGAACTTCAAGCATTTCGACTGGGTCAATCCCGACGCGCCCAAAGGCGGCATCCTGCGCCAGCGCGCCATCGGATCGTTCGACACGCTGAACGAGTTCGCATCGAAAGGCAGCACGGCCATCGGCTTGCTGCGCCTTGTCCACACGACGCTCATGACCGCGAGCCTGGACGAGCCTTCGACCGACTACTGCCTCGCCGCCGAATGGGTCTCCATGCCGGGTGATTTTTCCTCCGTGACATTCAAGCTGCGGCCTGGGGCCCGCTTCCACGACGGCAAGCCGATCACGCCCGACGATGTCATCTTCAGCCTCACCGCCCTCAAGGCTGCCAACCCGCAGTACAGCCTCTATTACAAGAACGTAATGAAGGCGGAGCAGACTGGCGACCATCAGGTCACCTTCTTTTTCGATTCTCCGGGCAATCGCGAACTGCCGCAGGTCGTCGGCGCGCTGCCGATCCTTTCGAAACACTATTGGCAGGCCAAAGGAGAGGACGGAGAACCGCGCGATCTGGCACGCGGCTCCATGGAGATCCCGCTCGGCGCAGGCCCCTACCGCGTCAAGCACATGGAAGGCGGCCGTTCGATTACCTACGAGCGCGTCGCCGACTGGTGGGGCAAGGATCTGCCGGTGACACGCGGGCAATGGAATTTCGACGAGATCCGCTTCACCTACTATCGCGACCGCCTCGCCGCCTTCGAGGAGTTCAAGGCCGGCAAGACCGACTTCTGGCCCGAATCGAGCGCCAAAGGCTGGGCCACCGGCTACGACTTCGACGCCGTCAAGCGCGGCCTCATCAAGAAGGAGACGTTGAAAACCAATCAGCTCATTCCGATGCAAGGCTTCGCCTTCAACCTGCGCCGCAAGCAGTTCCAGGATCCGCGCGTCAGGCAGGCCTTCAATCTCGCGTACGACCACGAGTTCGCCAACCGCAACATGTTTTTCGGGCAGTATCACCGCGTCGGCAGCTATTTCGAGAATTCCGAGTTGAAGGCAACGGGCCTGCCCTCGGGCCAGGAGCTGGAGATCCTGGAAAGCGTCCGCGATGGCGTCCCGCCCGAGGTCTTCACGGCCGAGTACAAGAACCCCATCAATGCCGCGCCCGAGGATTTCCGGCGCCACATGAATGAGGCGCACAAGCTGTTGGGTCAGGCCGGCTGGACGTCGAAGGACGGTGTCCTCACAAATGCCGCCGGCGAACAGCTCACCGCCGAATTTCTGCTGGTACAGCCGGACTTCGAACGTCTCGTGCAATTCTACCGGCAGTCGCTCGAGAAGCTCGGCGTCAAGGTGTCGATCCGCACCATCGATAGTGCCCAATATCGCCGCCGCGTCGACACCTTCGACTTCGACATCGTCGTAACGAGCTTCGCCCAGTCCCTGTCGCCCGGCAACGAGCAGCGCGAGTTCTGGGGCTCGGAAGCCGCCGGCCAGGACGGCAGCCGCAACGTCATCGGCATCAAGAATCCGGCCATCGACAAGCTCATCGAACGCGTCATCTTCGCCAAGGACCGGGCCGCGCTCGTCGCAGCCGCCCGCGCGCTCGACCGCGTGCTGCTCTGGAACCACTATCTCGTCCCGCAATTCTACTCGCCCTACGAGCGCGTGGCGCTCTGGGACAAGCTCGGGCGGCCGGACAAGCCGCCAACCCGCGCGTCCGCATTGATACAGGTCTTGCAGGCATGGTGGCACGATGCGGAAGCCGCCAAGCGCCTGCAGGAAGCCCGGCAATAGCGAATGACCTACGCTGACACGAGGAGCGCACGCATGGCCCATGGCGCACGACCCAGACGCAGTGTTTACGCTATGGTCTTGGCCCTCCTTCTGTTTGCGCCATTGCCGGCCGGCGCCGAACCACGCCACGGCCTGTCCACCTTCGGCGATCTCAAGTATCCGCCTGATTTCAAGCACTTCGACTACGTCAATCCCGACGCGCCCAAAGGCGGGCGCATCGTCACCATCGGCACGTCGGCGCTCGAAACCTTCGACAGCTTCAACGGCTTCATTCTCAAGGGAGACCCGGCGCAGGGCTTGGGCCTCCTCTACGACAGCCTGATGACCGGCGCCGCAGATGAAACCGGGTCCGCCTATGGCCTGATCGCGCAATCCGCCGACGTTGCTGCGGACGGCCTGTCGGTGACGTTCCGCATGCGCCCCGAAGCCCGCTTCGCCGACGGCAGCCCGATCACCGCCGACGACTCCGTGTTCACGTTTGGCATCCTCAAGGAGAAGGGCCACCCGAGCTACCGGGTTGCCTTGCGCGACATCGCCAAGGTCGAAGCGCTCGACCCGCACACCGTCCGCTACACCTTCACCGGCCCACTCACCCGCGACCTGCCTCTGACGGCGGCCGGCCTGCCGGTGCTCTCCAAGGCCTACTACGCCACACGCGAGTTCGATCAGACCACGCTGGACCGGCCGGTCGGCTCAGGCGGCTACCAGATCGGAGACTACAAGCAGGGCACGTTCGTCAGCTACAAGCGCCGCAACGACTACTGGGCCAAGGATCTGCCGGTCAACCGCGGCCGCGGCAACTTCGACGAGATCCGCTACGAATACTTCCGCGACCGCACCGCCCAGCTCGAGGCCGTCAAGGCCGGCACCATCGACCTGCGCGAAGAGTTCACCTCGCGCGACTGGGCCACGGGCTACGACATTCCGGCCGTGAAGGATGGACGCCTCATCAAGCTGACGCTGCCGGACGAGACGCCCGGCGGCGCGCAGGGGTTCTTCCTCAACACGCGCCGCCCGAAACTCTCTGATCCGCGCGTGCGCAAAGCCCTCGACTACGCCTTCGATTTCGAGTGGACCAACAAGAACCTGTTTTACGGCCTCTACACGCGCACGGAGAGCTTCTTCGAAAATTCCGACATGAAGGCCTCCGGCAAACCGTCACCTGAAGAGCTGGCGCTGCTCGAGCCGTTCAGGGACAAGCTTTTGCCGGAAGTCTTCGGCGAACCCTACCGGCCTCCGGTGTCCGACGGCACCGGGTCCGATCGCCGCCTCCTGCGCGAGGCCGGCAAACTTCTCGAAGAGGCCGGCTACACCGTCAAGGACGGCAAGCGCGTCAACGCCAAGGGCGAGGTCCTGGAAATCGAATACCTGTTCACGGACCCGGTGTCGGAGCGCATCGCCGGCAGCTTCCAGAAGAATCTCGGCCTGCTCGGCGTCACCCTGGTGCCGCGTCGCGTCGACCCTGCGCAGTACGAGCGGCGCACCAAGGCCTTCGACTTCGATATCACGACGCGCCGGTACCGCATGTCGATCACGCCGGGCATCGAGCTGCAGAACCTGTGGGACAGCAAGCAGGCCTCCATCGACGGCAGCGGCAATCTTTCCGGCATCCAGAATCCCGCCATCGACGCCCTCATCGAAAAGGTGGTCCTGGCCAAGTCGCGCGTAGAGCTGGTGACGGCCGCGCGCGCCATCGATCGGGTTCTTCGCGCCGGTCACTACTGGGTTCCGCAGTGGTTCAAAGCGTCCCACAACATCGTTTATTGGGACAAATTTTCGCGCCCCCCCGTGAAGCCGAAGTACGATCGTGGCGTTCCTGATACTTGGTGGTACGACACCGCGAAAGCTGCCAAGTTGCGCACCAACTGACCCGTTCCGGGCACCAGGGTCCGCCGGGGCAGGGCCACGCAAGGATAAGCACACGCCATGGCTGCCTACCTGCTGAAGCGGATTCTGCTCATCATCCCGACCATGATCGGGATCATGCTGATCAGTTTCGCCATCATCCAGTTCGCACCGGGCGGGCCCGTGGAGCGCGTCATCGCGCAATTGACCGGCACCGACGTGGGCGCCACCAGCCGCATCGGCGGCGGCAGCAGCGACGGACTGACCAGCGGCGGACGCTCCATGTCGGGCCAGAGCGGTGCTGACGCCTCCGCCTCGCGCTATCGCGGTGCGCAGGGCCTGGACCCCGAGTTCATCAAGCAGCTCGAAAAGCAGTTCGGCTTCGACAAGCCGGCGCACGAGCGGTTCCTGCTGATGATGAAGAACTACCTGCTGTTCGATTTCGGCAAGAGCTATTTCCGCGACGTCAGCGTGATCCAGCTCATCAAGGAGAAGCTGCCGGTCTCGATCTCGCTCGGCGTGTGGATGATGCTGGTGACCTACCTCATCGCCGTTCCCCTCGGTATCCGCAAGGCCGTCCGCGACGGCGAAAAGTTCGACACCTGGACCTCCGGCGTGCTCGTCATCGGCTACGCCATCCCGGGCTTCCTGTTCGCCGTGCTCCTGCTCGTCGTGTTCGCCGGCGGCTCCTTCTTCCAGTGGTTTCCCTCGCGCGGCCTGACGTCGGAGAACTGGAACCAGCTCTCGCTCGCCGGCAAGGTCGTCGACTACTTCTGGCATCTCATATTGCCGCTGACCGCCCTGGCGCTGAGCGCCTTCACGACCACGGCGTTCCTGACCAAGAACTCGTTCCTGGACGAGATCCGCAAGCAGTACGTCATGACGGCACGCGCCAAGGGCCTCACCGAACGCCAGGTGCTCTACGGCCACGTCTTCCGCAACGCCATGCTGCTGATCATCGCCGGCTTCCCCGGCGCCTTCATCAGCGCCTTCTTCTCGGGCGCACTGCTGATCGAGACCATCTTCTCCCTCGATGGCCTCGGGCTGCTCAGTTTCGAATCCATCATCAACCGCGACTATCCGGTGGTCTTCGCCACGCTCTATATCTTCGCCCTCCTCGGACTGGTGGTGAACCTCCTGTCCGATTTCATCTACACGCTCGTCGATCCGCGCATCGATTTCGAAACGCGGGAGGTGTGACGGCCGTGGACGCCAGAAGCGACGACGCGATTGTAGTGTCCGGCACCCCCGTTGCCCGCAGCGGCGTGGCCGATGCCGTGCGCACGCGTCTGCGCTTGTCGCCGATCAATCGCCGCCGCTGGGACAACTTCAAGGCCAACCGCCGCGGCTACTGGAGCCTCTGGATCTTCCTCGCCCTGTTCCTGCTCAGTCTCGTCGGCGAGGTGATCGCCAACGACAAGCCCATCATCGCCCGCTACAAGGGCGAGATCCTGTTCCCCGTGCTGGTCGATTATCCCGAATCCAAGTTCGGCGGCTTTCTCGCCGTCACCGATTACAAAGACCCGGTGAACCTCGAGGAGATCAAACAGCACGGCTGGATGATCTGGCCGCCGATCCGCTACTCCTACACCTCGATCAACAAGGATTATCCGCGCATCAAGGGGCCGGACGGCAACTGCCTCGGTTTCCCCTCGCCCCCGCCGTGGTCCACAAGCGCGGAGCTGTGCGACGCCCCGCCCGATCAGCTCGCGCGTTTCTCCGCCATCGGCAATCGCAACTGGCTCGGCACGGACGACCAGGGGCGCGATGTCGTGGCGCGCATCATCTACGGCTTCCGCATCTCCATTCTGTTCGGCCTCGTGCTCACCATCATCTCCGCCGCCATCGGCGTGACTGCGGGTGCCATGCAGGGCTACTTCGGCGGCCGCGTCGACCTCGTCTTCCAGCGCTTCCTGGAGATCTGGTCGTCGATCCCCTCGCTCTATGTCCTCATCATCATCTCCTCGGTGCTGGTGCCGGGCTTCTGGACACTCCTGGCCGTGCTGCTGCTGTTCCACTGGGTGGCGCTCGTCGGCGTCGTGCGCGCGGAATTCCTGCGCGGCCGCAATTTCGAATACATCACGGCGGCCCGTGCGCTTGGGCTCTCCAACGCCAAGATCATGTTCAAGCATCTGCTGCCCAATGCCATGGTCGCCACGCTCACGTTCCTGCCGTTCAAGCTCTCGGGCTCGATCACCGCGCTCACCGCCCTCGACTTCCTGGGCCTGGGCCTCCCGCCCGGCTCGCCGTCGCTCGGCGAGCTGCTGTCGCAGGGCAAGGCCAACCTGCAGGCGCCCTGGCTCGGCCTCTGCGGCTTCTTCTCCATCGCCGTCACGCTGTCGCTCCTGATCTTCATCGGTGAAGCCGTGCGTGACGCCCTCGACCCGCGAAAGACCTTCCGATGAGCGTGCGCGCCCCGCGTCTGTCCGACACGCTGATCAGCGTCCGCAACCTGGCGGTCGAATTCCGTTCCGGCAGCACGCAGAACCGGGCCGTCAAAGGCGTGTCCTTCACCATCGGCCGCGGCGAGACCGTTGCCCTCGTCGGCGAATCGGGCAGCGGCAAGACCGTGTCGGCGCTGTCGATCATGCGCCTGCTGCCGTACCCGGCCGCCCATCATCCGAGCGGCGAGATTTTCTTCGAAGGCCGCGATCTTCTCAAGGCCAGCGAAGCGACGATGCGCGAGATCCGCGGCGACCGGATCTCCATCATCTTCCAGGAGCCAATGACGTCGCTCAATCCCCTGCACACCATCGAGAAGCAGGTCGGCGAGATCCTCAAGCTGCATCGCGGCCTGCCGGAGGCCGAAACCAAGACCCGCGTCCTCGACCTGCTCGCGAAAGTCGGCATCCGCGATGCCGAGAAGCGCCTCAATGCCTTCCCGCATCAATTGTCCGGCGGCCAGCGCCAGCGCGTCATGATCGCCATGGCGCTCGCCAACGAACCCGACCTGCTCATCGCCGACGAGCCCACCACCGCCCTCGACGTCACCATCCAGGCGCAGATTCTCGAGCTGCTGCGGCGCCTGCAGAAAGAGATGCACATGGCCATGCTGTGGATCACGCATGACCTCGGCATCGTGCGCAAGATGGCGGACCGCGTCTACGTCATGAACAAGGGCGAGGTGGTCGAGGACGGCCGCGCCGCCGACATCTTCTCCGCGCCCAAGCACCCCTACACCCGCCAGCTTCTGGCCGCCGAGCCCAAGGGCAAGCCGCCGCTCCAGGACCTGTCCGCGCCCGTCGTCGTCGAGACCGACAACCTCAAGGTCTGGTTTCCCATCAAGCGCGGCCTGCTGCGCCGCACGGTCGATCACGTGAAGGCCGTCGACGGCCTGACCCTTAAGCTCCGCGCTGGCGACACCCTCGGCGTCGTCGGCGAGTCGGGCTCGGGCAAGACCACGCTCGGCCTCGCCATCCTGCGCCTCGTCTCATCCGTGGGGCCCATCGCCTACGTCGGCCGCCGCATCGACACGCTCGGCTTCAAGCAGATGCGCCCGCTCCGGCGCGAGATGCAGATCGTGTTCCAGGACCCCTACGGATCGCTGTCCCCGCGCCTGTCGGTGAGCCAGATCATCGAGGAAGGCCTGCTCATCCAGAATCCCTCCATGACCTACGACGAGCGGCGCCTGCGCGTCAGCCGGGCGCTGGAGGAAGTCGGGCTCGATCCCAGCGCGCAGGACCGCTACCCGCACGAATTCTCCGGCGGCCAGCGTCAGCGCATCGCCATCGCCCGCGCCATGGTGCTGGAGCCCAAGTTCGTGATGCTCGATGAGCCGACGAGCGCGCTGGACATGAGCGTGCAGGCCCAGATCGTCGACCTGCTGCGCGACCTGCAGCACAAGCGCGGCCTCGCCTATCTCTTCATCAGCCACGATTTGCGTGTCGTGCGCGCCTTGTGCAGCTACGTCATCGTGATGAAGAATGGCAAGGTGGTCGAGGAAGGACCCGCCGCCGACATCTTCGCCCGGCCCAAGGACGACTA
>JBKKCB010000223.1:0-3217 GCA_046713545.1 Hyphomicrobiaceae bacterium
GCCATGCCGGCCGAGACGCCGCATAACGTGCGCCGGATTAGCGGACGTGGTGAAACAGGTAGACACACAGGACTTAAAATCCTGAGACGGCGACGTCGTGAGGGTTCGAGTCCCTCCGTCCGCACCACAGAAACTTGCCCCGGAAGGAAACCTCACCATGGTGCGCCACTTCGGCATCCTGATCCCCTCCACGAACACCACCTGCGAGGCCGAGTTCAAGCGCCTCGGGCCGGACCTGCAGGCGCACGCCGCCCGGCTCGGCAAAGGCGGCAACACGCCGTTCTCGCCCAGCCTCGACGCCGACGTGGCGTACCAGTCGAAGATGCTGGGCGACGCCCGGGTCGAAGTCATCGCGCTGGCGCAGACCTCGGCCAGCCTGTTCGCCGATGACTACGACGAGGTGACGGTGCGGCGCATGACGGAGGCCTCCGGCATTCCATCCTTCACATCGGCGCAGGCCGTCGGCCGTGCGCTGCGCGCGCTCGGAGCGTCGCGGATCGCCATGGCGACACCGTATTCGGAGGAGGTCATCGGGCGGGCGAAGCGCTACTACGAGACGAAATACGGGATCACCGTCGTCGCCTCGGAGAGCCTCGGCGCCACCAACTCCTACGCCATCGGCAAGATGGACGCCGGGGCGGCGCAGGCCGCATTCAGCCGCATCGATCGCCCCGATATCGAGGCGCTGGTCGTGCCGGGCGGCAACTTCCCCACCATGGACCGGATCGCGGCGTGGGAGCAGCAGTTCGGCAAGCCTGTCATCACCACCAACCAGGCGACGCTCTGGGGCGTGATGCAGGCGATGCGGATCGAGACGCCGCTGTCGGGCAAGGGGCGGCTGCTCGAGCAGATGCCGCGCGGCTGATCGCAGTCCAAAGTCGCGCTATCATGCTGGCCTGCGGTTTTTGGGAGAGCCGCGCCCGGCACGAACTCGCCGCGCATCGTTGAACGAGCAGGAGCAAACGCCATGCACATCGATCTCAATTCAGACATGGGTGAGAGCTTCGGCGCCTGGAAGATGGGCGAGGACGAGGCGATGCTCGACATCATCACCTCCGCCAACGTCGCCTGCGGCTGTCACGGCGGCGACCCCAACGTCATGTTCCACACCGCGCAGCTCGCCAAAGCCAAGGGCGTGGCCATCGGTGCGCATCCGGGCTTCAACGACCTGTCGGGTTTCGGCCGGCGCGTCATCCGCGGCGACAGCATGGCCGAGATCGAGCGCATGGTGGCCTACCAGATCGGCGCCATGCAGGCCCTGGCAGTCATGGCCGGCCACAAGGTCACGCACGTGAAGCCACACGGCTCCCTTGGCAATCTCTGCAATGACGAGGACGATTTCGCCATGGCCATCGGCCGCGCCATCAAGGCCGTGGACGCCACACTCGTCTACGTCGCGATGCCCGGCCTGCCGACACAACGGGCAGCCGAGAAGCTCGGGCTTCCTTACGTATGCGAGATCTATGCGGACCGCGCCTATGCCGAGACCGGAAATCTGGCCCCGCGGAAAAATCCCGGCGCCGTGATTCATGATCCGGAGGTGGCGGCGTCGCGCGTCCTATCCATGCTGGAAGAGCAGGCCATCACCACCGTGAGCGGACGCAAGCTCAAGGCGAAGATCGAGACCGTGTGCGTCCACGGCGACAATCCCGCCGCCGTGGCGCTCGCGCGTCGCATCCGCCAGTCGCTGGAAGCGAAAGGCATCGCCGTCAAGTCGTTCCGCGGGTGAGAACTGAAAGCATCAACCCATTGGTCTTGGCGCCTCAGCCACACTCACCGGTCACCCTCCCCGCTGGGGAGGGGAATACAATGTGCGAAGACGCAAACCGAACAGCAGGGGAGAATCGTCTCCGTAATCAAGCTCGATATTCCTGCTTGTCCGTCCCGCGGTACAGCACCTGGAGCTGCTGCCGCGTCACCTCGGCATGGAAGGCCAGCGCATCCGGATGCAGGTCCGCCTGCGGCCGCGGCTCGGGCTGGAAGTTGTTGTGCGTGTCGACACCGCGCACGAGCGTCGCCCAGTCCTTGGTGCCGACGGCCTGCTTGATGTGCGTCGGGATGTAGCGGATGGCGAGGCCGATGCGCCGGTCGTCCGACTGGTTGGGCGCCGAGCCGTGAAACAGCAGCACATGATGCAGCGATCCCTGGCCCGGCTTCAGCTCGGCGTAGACGGCATCGGCCTCGTTGACCTCTACCGCGATCTCCTGCCCGCGCGTGAGCAGGTTGTCCTGGTGGAAGGTATCGGCGTGCTTGACCTGTTCCTTGTGTGAGCCGGCAATGAACTTCATGCAGCCCGACACCTTGTTGGCGGGCGAAAAAGCCAGCCACACCGTCATGACGTCGGGCGAGCTTAATCCCCAATACGTCGCGTCCTGATGCCACGACACGAAGCCCGGATCGCGCGCCTCCTTGATGAAGAAGCTCGTGTTCCAGCACAGGATGTTCGGCCCGAATACGTCCTCCACGGTGTCAAGGATCTTGGGGTGCCGGATGACATCGTTGATCCACGGGAACAGCACGTGGCTGCGATGGCGCATCTCGCCCTTGATGGGGCCGCCGGACCGCGCCTCGTAATCCTCCAGCTTGGTCCGGAAATCCTTCACTTCCGACTGGGACAGCATGTCGACCGGAAAGTGATATCCGGTCTTGTGGTACGTCTCGATCTGCTCGCCAGTCAGCACCTTGGGCATCGAGTCCTCCTGCCGCGTTTGCGCGGCCGCTTGTCCGGGCCGCCTGCCGCAGACTGTCTCTGTCCGTGCTGGACCGTCAAGATGCCTTGGGTGGACCGCCGGCCGCCGCGTCGACGGCTTCCCCGGCGAGGTTGAGCTCCAGCAGGCGTGCGCTGTCGAGCCGATCGAGGCCGGCAGGCCGGATCGCGGCCATCAGGCTCTCGGTACGCCGCGCGTCGCTGCGCGCCAGTGCCACCGCCTCCTGCAGCGTGACGGCCGCGAAGCGCACTTTGCTGCCCGGCCGCATCTGCACGAAGCGCGGCAGGTCGGCGCGCACGATGGTGGCGATCTTCGGGTAGCCGCCCGTCGTCTGGCGGTCGGCGAGCAGCACGATGGGCTCGCCGGTGCCCGGCACCTGCACCGACCCCGTGACGATGCCGTCCGACACGATGTTGTAGCCGTCCGCATGCGCGATCTTGGGACCGCTCAGCCGATAGCCCATGCGGTCCGCTTGCGTGGTGATCTGATAGTCCGAGCCGAGCAGCGTC
>JBKKCB010000224.1:0-13525 GCA_046713545.1 Hyphomicrobiaceae bacterium
GTTCGTGATGGCCGCCAGCGTGAGCGTCGCCCAGCCGATCGACATCACCAGGTAGGCGGCGAAGATGTGTGCCTTGGACGTGGCGCAGCCGATGGCCGTGGCCGATATCGCAAACGATGCAATGCCGATGAGCACCACGGGCTGCGGGCCAAATCGGCGGATCGCATCGCTGACGAAGACGACGAGGAGGGCGCTGACGAGATAGTACAACGTGCTTGCGGTCGAGATGGCGCCCGCCGGCCAGCCATGCAGGCGCGTCAGCTCGGCCAGATAGACGCTGTGGCCGTAAAAGCCGAGCCCCCAGCCGAACGTCGCCATGAGGAAGCAGCCCGCGACCACGCGCCAGCCGCGATAGCGGTAGGACAGCTCATGCACCGCGAGCATCGAGAAGGTCCCTGTCGCTGAAAATTTGGGTTAGAGGCGATTCGCGGATTTTTTCAGTAGGACTTCGGCAGGCCAAGGGCCTTTTCGGCGACGTGGCTGAGGATGAGCTCACGCGAGACCGGGGCGATCCGGGTAATCAAGACTTCGCGCAGAAATCGTTCCACGTGAAACTCCTTGGCATACCCCATGCCGCCGTGGGTCATCACCGCGGTCTCGCAGGCCTCGAAGCCGGCTTCGCCCGCCAGATACTTGGCGGCGTTGGCCTCGATGCCGCACGGCTCGTCCTGGTCGTAGAGTGCGGCCGCCTTGAAGACCATGAGATTGGCGGCCTCGAGGTTCATCCACGCTTTTGCAAGCGGATGCTGGATCCCCTGGTTCTGTCCGATGGGGCGGCCGAACACGACGCGATCCTTGGCGTACTGCGACGCCCGCGCGAGCGCCACGCGGCCAATGCCGACGGCCTCGGCTGCAATCAGGATGCGCTCGGGATTCATGCCGTGGAGGATGTATTTGAAGCCCTGGCCTTCCTCGCCGATGCGGTCTTCCAGCGGTACGGGGAGCCCGTCGATGAACAGCTCGTTCGAATCGACGGCCTTGCGGCCCATCTTGTCGATCTCGCGCACGTCGACGTAGGTGCGATCAAGGGTCGTGTAGAACAGCGATAGCCCTTCGGTCGGCCGCTTGACCTCCTCCAGTGGCGTGGTGCGGGCCAGCAGCAGAACCTTGTCGGCCACCTGCGCCGTGGAAATCCAGATCTTGCGGCCGTCGACGCGATAGCGGTTGCCCTCACGCACGGCCTTTGTCTTGAGGCGCGTGGTGTCGAGCCCGACGTTGGGCTCGGTGACAGCGAAGCAGGATTTTTCCTTGCCGGCGATCAGCGGCGGGAGAAAGCGGCGCTTCTGTTCGTCGGTGCCGAACACGACGACCGGATTGAGGCCGAAGATGTTCATATGCACGGCGGATGCGCCCTGCATGCCGGCGCCCGACTCGGCGATGGCCTGCATCATCAGCGCCGCCTCGGTGATGCCGAGGCCGGACCCGCCATACTCCTCCGGCATGGCAATCCCGAGCCACCCGTCGGCCGCCAGCGCCTCGTGAAACTCAAACGGAAACCCGCCTTCCTTGTCCTTCTTCAGCCAGTACTCGTCGCCGAAGCGTGCGCAGATCTTGAAGATGGCATCGCGGATTTCGCGCTGCTCGGGCGTAAAGCTGACGTCCATGGCGGGTTCTCCCGTTCTCAGGCTGGACCGACGATATCGCGCTTTCTCAGATCTGCAATCTCGCCGGCCGTAAAGCCGAACTCGGCCAGAACGGCATCGGTATCCATGCCGGGCTCCTGCGGCGGCCGTCCCATTTCTGGCGGCGTTCGGCTGAAGCGCGGAGCCGGTGCCGGCTGCACCACGCCGTCGCTCGAGACGAATGCCTTGCGCATGGCGTTATGCGGATAGTCGGCGACCTCACCCATGGAGAGCACCGGCGCAAAGCAGGCATCGCTGCCGTCGAAGATCTTCTCCCACTCGGCGCGCGTCTTGGTGCGGAATGTCTCGGCGAAGCGCTGCGCGAGCGTGGGCCAGCCGGCTTCGTCGTGCTGAGCGGGCAGTTTCTCTCCGGCAAGGCCGAGGCGGCTCAGCAGGTCCTCGTAGAACCGCTTCTCGATGGAGCCGATCGACACCCATTTGCCGTCGCGTGTTTCATACACGTTGTAGAAGGGCGCGCCCGTATCGAGAATATTGACGCCGCGCTCGTCCTTCCACGTGCCTTGCGCGCGGAAGCCGTAGATGGCGGACATCAGCGTCGCTGCGCCGTCCACCATGGCGGCATCGACAACCTGGCCCTTGCCGGAGCGCTGCGCTTCGAGCAACGCGCAAACCACGCCGAACCCCAGCAGCATGCCGCCGCCGCCGAAGTCGCCCACTAGGTTGAGCGGCGGCATGGGCGCTTCGCCCTTGCGCCCGATGGTGTGCAGCACGCCCGCCAACGCGATGTAATTGATGTCATGGCCGGCGCGCGGGGCCATGGGTCCGTCCTGGCCGAAGCCGGTCATGCGCCCGAACACCAGGCGCGGATTGACGGCGAGCAGGTCGTCCGGTCCGAGGCCGAGCCGCTCCATCACGCCGGGCCGGAAGCCTTCGATCAGGGCGTCGCCTTTGGCCACAAGCCGTCGCACGACATCGCGGCCTGCATCACTCTTGACGTCGACGGAAACGGATTTTCGCCCTCGATGCAGCACGTCGAACCTGGGCTCCTTGCCGGGCAGCCCCAGGTCGGTTTTTTCGCGCCGGTCGACCCGGATCACCTCCGCTCCCATGTCGGACAGCAGCATGCCGCAGAACGGAGCGGGACCGATGCCGGCCATTTCGATGATGCGTAAACCTTTGAGCGGGCCCATGGCGTCTCCTGCGTGCGTCTATTGCTTTGATCCAGCGGGCGTTTCTCGCCTCGATGCACTTCTTAAGCGAGACGTAACACTAACCCAAGTCCATAAATATTTTTCAAGTGTGATGTGATTTGATGCGATCCAACAAAAACAAGGGACGGTGGCGTCGGGTGATCAATTCTAGCGACTTCATCAGCCTAGCTCGGGTGATGTCTCGTACTTTGGCGGGAGCGCTGACACGTGTTGTCTGCGTCGCATCGCGCGTATGGGGATTTTTCCTTCAGCCGTCCAAGCTCGATCGGTCACTGGCAGTGCGAAAGGGCCTCGAAAGGGATATCGAGCGCTTGAAGGATCTGCAGTGGGAGCTGCGCGACAACGAAGCCCGCTATCGCGGACTCCTTGACAGTCAGACCGAGGTCATTTCACGGCGGTCTCTCGGCGGTGAACTCACATTCGTGAATCAGGCGTTCTGCGGCACGTTCGGCGTCGAGCCCGAAGAGGTGATCGGCACCTCGTTTGGTCCTGCGGCCCTCGAAGGTCAGGCGCCGCCCGTTCCTGACGGCGCGGATGGCAGTCACCGGTGCAGATACGAGCAAAGGCTTGCCACGGCGATCGGCGCCCGGTGGTTCGCCTTTGAGCGCTATCTGACGGAAACGGTTGATGGCAACGCCCCCGAGGTGCAGTGCATCGGCCGTGATATCACCGAGCAACGCGCCGCGCAGATGGAACTCGCCACGGCACGCGATCAAGCGCAAGCCGCAAATCAGGCCAAGTCGAGATTCCTGGCGGCCATGAGCCACGAGATCCGCACGCCCATGAACGGCATCCTTGGAATGTCCGCATTGATGCTCGATACGACTCTTTCGGCCGAGCAAAAAGCCTACGCGGCCGCCGTAGATCGGTCCGCCAGAACGCTTTTGGGCTTGATCGACGAGATTCTGGATTTCTCCAAGATTGAAGCTGGCAAGCTCAAGATACAAACCCAGCCTTTCAATCTCGACGAGTGCATCCAGAACGCCATCGAGCTCATGGCTCCCAAGGCACATGAAAAAGGCCTCGAGCTGGCGTGGCGGATCACCCCGGACTTGCCGCGCCGTGTGGTTGGGGATGCGGCCCGCGTACGCCAGATTCTGCTGAATCTGGTCGGCAATGCGATCAAGTTTACACAATTTGGTGGCGTGGCTGTGCGAGTGGAAGGGCGGATGTCTTCTGCTGCTCCGCGTCCCGCGACCGCCAATCTGGAGCTGGCGATCTCGGTATCCGATACCGGCCCGGGCATCGGGCCGGATGGAATGCCGTCGCTGTTCGTCGAGTTCGAGCAGAACGACAACGTCATGAACAGGAAGCTCGGCGGCACCGGGCTCGGCCTCGCGATTTCACGCCGTCTGGCGCGCGCCATGGGCGGCGACATCGAGGTCATCAGCACTCCGGGCTACGGCTCGACGTTCACGGCACGTATGACGCTGCACGCGCTGAGCGGTTCGCGCCCGCAACTTGCAAGGCTCGCTGACGCCAATGCCCGCAGACGCGTTCTCGTTGTGCTCGGGGACGGCGTGGAGCGGCAGCTGTTGAACGAGACCTTGGACTCGATTGCGGTGTCGGCAACAGCCGCGTCCGATCATGAGGCGGAGGCTGCTATCGACGGCGCACAGCGCGAAGGGGCGCCGTTCGACGTCGTGCTGGTCGACTCGCACCTCGGTGTGGAGCGAGCCGGACAGCTGCTCGCATACGCCAGAGAGAAAACGGCCAACCGGCTTCGGGCCGTCGTGCTCATAGGCATGTCGGGCAGAACCACCCTTGCTCCGTTTCGTCAGGCCGGCTTCGACGCCTATCTCATCCGTCCGTTGCGGCCCCTGTCGCTTGTCACGCACCTCTTCGCTGCCGAACCGGCTCGGCAGCGTGGCATCGACGAGCGCCAGAATGAGACGGCAAATTGGCGATCGGGATCATCGACGCGTCAGCGCCGCGTGCTTCTTGTGGATGACAACGACATCAATGCGCTGGTCGCTCAGCGCATGCTCGAAAAGCTGGGCTGCCGCGTGACGGTGGCGCGGCATGCGCGCGAGGCCGTCTCGACCTGCGCGCAGACGAACACGGATGCAGAACCTGATTTTGATCTTGTCCTGATGGACATCCATATGCCGGATGTGGACGGGTTCGAGGCCGCCCGGATGATCAGAGACCTGTATCGTGCCGCCGATCGGCAGGCGCCTCCCATTGCTGCGTTGACGGCCAATGCCTTCGCTGAAGACAGGCAGCGCTGCCTCGATGCAGGGCTGGATGACTATCTTGCGAAGCCCTTCGAGCGGAGCGAGATCGAGGCCTTGCTCGATAAGTGGTGCAGCGACGTCAGGCCTTGGCCGAGGCGGAAACAGCTAGCGACTTTGCTGCTTGAGCAGAGCGCAAGTTGCTCTGCCCAGAGCCCACAGATCACTTACTTGCCGATCCCGAACGCCGCCAGTGCCGCCAGGTTGAGGATGTCGACGTCCATGGCGCCCAGCGGGCAGATCTGGACCGAGTGATCCAGCCCGACCAGGATCGGACCGATGGTGGTCGCGGCCCCCAATTCCTTCAGCATCTTGGTGGAGATCGACGCGGCGTGAAACGCCGGCATAATCAGAACGTTGGCGTTGTCCGTCAACCGGCAGAACGGATAGAGCTCGCGCACGCTGCCGTTCAAGGCGACGTCAGCGGCCATGTCGCCGTCGTACTCGAAATCGACTTTCCGCTGGTCGAGAATGTCCACGGCCTTGCGCACCTCGTCCGATCGCTCGCCTCTGGGATGTCCGAACGACGAATAGGCCAGGAGTGCAACGCGCGGCTCCATGCCGAACCGGCGCGCGGCGCGGGCGGCCTCGACCGCGATATCGGCGATTTCACGTGAGTCGGGCATGTCGTGGACGCTCGTGTCGGCGATGAGGACGGCGCGTCCGCGGCACAGCGCCAGCGTGACGCCGATGACGCTGCGGTCCGGGCTCGGGTCAAGCACGCGGCGCGCGTCAGTGTAGATGTTGGTCCAATTGCGCGTGGCCCCTGAGACCATCGCGTCGGCATACCCGTGCGCAACCATCAAGGCTGCAAATATGTTGCGCTCGTTGAGCACGAGGCGCAGGCAGTCGCGGCGCAGATAGCCATGCCGCTGCAAACGAGCGTAGAGATAGTCCGTAAACTGCTCCGTGTATGGCGAGGTACGCGTGTCGAGCAGAGCAAATTCACCCTTGAGCCTGATGCCCAGGCTCTTGAAGGTGGCCTTGACGGTCTCGGTGCTGCCCACAAGCATGGGTTGGCCGAATCCATTCGTGTGATACGCATTGGCGGCGCGGATGACCGTCGGCTCCTCGCCTTCGGCAAACACGACCCGCTTCGGCTGAGCCCGGACCTTCTCAAACGTCAGCTGCAGCCAGCCTGCCACCGGGTCCAGCCGGCCCTCGAGATGATGCGTGTAGGCGTCCATGTCAGGAATGGGCTTGCGTGCGACACCGGTCTCCATGGCTGCCCTGGCGACTGCCGGCGGCACGTGCGTCATGAGACGAGGGTCGAAGGGTGCGGGGATAATGTATTCGGGACCAAATACCGGTCGCCGGCCATGGAAGGCCGCAGCAACCTGATCGGGGACCTCGGCACGCGCGAGGGCGGCGAGCGCCGTCGCCGCTGCAATTTTCATCGGCGTGTTGATCTCGGTCGCCCGCACATCAAGAGCGCCGCGGAAGATGAATGGAAAACCCAGAACGTTGTTGATCTGGTTGGGGTAGTCCGACCGGCCGGTTGCCACGATGGCATCGTCCCTCGCGGCCAGCACGTCCTCAGGCGTGATTTCGGGATCCGGATTTGCCATCGCGAAAATAATCGGCTGCTTGGCCATCCGTTTGACCATCTCCCGCGTCACCGCCCCCTTGGCCGACAGGCCAAAGAAGGCGTCGGCGCCGTCCAGCGCCTGGGCCAGCGTGCGTGCCTTGGTCTTGGCTGCATAGGCGGACTTCCATTGGTTCATGCCGTCCTTGCGGCCCTGGTAGATGACGCCCTTCGTGTCGCAGAAGATGACGTTCGACCGCGGCATGCCCATGGCCGTCAGGAGGTCCAGGCACGCAATGCCTGCCGCGCCTGCGCCATTGACGACAAGCTTGAATTTCTTGATGTCGCGCTGCGTAAGCTCGAGCGCATTGATCAATCCGGCCGCTGCAATGATGGCGGTGCCGTGCTGGTCATCGTGAAACACGGGAATGTCGAGGAGCTCCTTGAGCTTCTCTTCGATGATGAAGCAGTCGGGCGCCTTGATGTCCTCCAAATTGATGCCGCCGAAGGTCGGTCCGAGATAACGCACGCAGTTGATGAAGGCATCCACGTCGGGCGTATCGACAAGAACATCCATGGCATCGATGTCGGCGAAGCGCTTGAACAATGCGCCCTTGCCTTCCATGACGGGTTTGGCCGCCTGCGCGCCGAGGTTGCCGAGGCCGAGGATGGCTGTGCCGTTGGATACGACGGCGACGAGATTGCCCTTGTTGGTATAGTCGTAGGCGAGCGCGGGATTACTTGCGATCGCCTGCACGGGAACAGCCACACCGGGCGAATATGCGAGCGACAGGTCGCGCTGGGTCGTCAGCGGCTTTGTCGGCGTGATTTCGAGTTTGCCGGGCTTGCCATGGGAGTGAAAGTCGAGGGCTTCCTGATCGGTGTATCGAGCGGCGGGAAATTTGGCGGACATCGGACCTGACCGTTCTTGTTCGTTGAAGCGACGCCGGGCTGAGCAGGGGCGAACCTGCGACGATAGAGTCCGATACCTGCTTTCACAACACGGCCACTTCGCGACTGCACACTTGGCGGCATTCCCACGAGCGCATCAAGCCGCTATGCCTAGGCCCCAAGACAGGGCAGAGGGGCCTTTATGACGCGAAAATCCAAAACCGCCGTGCGCGCTGGCGGGTGGATGGCAAAGCCGGCAGCCACGGAGGCTGCCGAGACACCCATATCTTCGGAAGACACCAGCGAGCCTGTCAGGGACGCGTCGCCTTCGATGATGCAGTTCCTGGAAATCAAGACAGCCAATCCCGACAGCCTCCTCTGGTACAGAATGGGGGATTTCTACGAGCTGTTCTTCGAGGATGCAGTTGTCGCCGCAAAAGCGCTCGGAATTGTGCTGACGAAGCGCGGCAAGCATCTCGGGCAGGACATTCAGATGTGCGGCGTTCCGGTCCATCGCGCTGATGAATACTTGCAGCGCTTGATAAGGCAGGGATATCGCGTGGCCGTCTGCGAGCAGCTGGAGGATCCGGCCGAGGCGCGCAAGCGTGGCTCCAAGGCCGTCGTGCGGCGCGATGTCGTGCGTCTCGTGACGCCCGGAACGCTGACAGAGGACAGTCTTCTCGATGTCCGGGCGCGCAACTACCTGACGGCCATGATGCCGGTGCCTGCCGCCTCTCCCGATACCACGCGGCGGTACGCGCTGGCCTCTCTCGATATCTCGACCGGAGAGTTCGAGGTTGGCGAGGTTGCGGCCGATGATCTCGGTGGCGAACTGATGCGTCTGGCGCCCGGTGAAATCATCGCGGCCGACATCTCGGACCCCAGGCTGACAGGGTCTGCTGCCGCTGCGGGTGCAGCGCTGACGCCTGTCGCATCCGCCTTCTTCGACAGTCTTTCGGGAGACCGGTTGTTGAAGGATCGACTCGGCGTGAGCGAGCTCGGTGGCTTTGGCAGTTTTTCCCGTGCGGAATTGGCGTCTGTCGGGGCCCTCCTCAAGTATGTGGACCTGACCCAAATCGGAGCCAGGCCGGTCGTTCGTCCGCCGCGCCATTCAGGATCGGCCAATGCGCTTGTCATCGATGGTGCGACCCGGACGAGCCTAGAGATTTTGCGCTCCACATCCGGCGCGCGCGAGGGCGGCCTGCTGTCCGCCATCGATCGGACGGTCACGGGTGCCGGAGCGCGAGAGCTGGCCACGCGGCTTGCCAGCCCTCTGCGTAATCCGCAGCAGATCGCTGCTCGCCTCGACGCAGTTGCATTTCTGCATGAGCGAGAGATATTGCGGGACGACCTGCGCCAGGCCTTGCGGTCCGCGCCTGACATGGCCCGCGCGTCGTCGCGGCTTGCGCTCATGCGCGGTGGTCCGCGTGACCTGGCTGCCATTCGCGACGGTTTGGCTGTTGCGAGCGCGTGCTTGACGCTGCTGGCAAGAGCCGCTGGAGCCATAGGTCTGGCGGATGAATTGAGGATCATCGAGACGCGTCTTGCATGCGTTCCCGCATCGCTTGCCGGGCAGCTCGCCAACGCGCTGGTCGAGGCACCGCCACACCTCAGGCGCGACGGCGGTTTTGTGCGTCCCGCTTATAGAGCTGATTTTGATGACGCGCTGCGGTTGCGGGACGACGGCCGCCGCGTCATGACGGAACTGGAAGCGAAGTACATCGCGTCGACGGGCGTCAAGTCGCTCAAGGTTCGCCACAACAATATCCTCGGTTTCTTCATCGAGCTGACGGCGCTCAATGCCAGGCCATTGACGGAAGCACCCCACAACGCCGTCTTCCGGCATCGTCAGACCATGGCCAATGCGGTGCGCTTCACCACCGGCGAGCTCGAGGAGATCGAAGGGCGTATTGCCTCGGCTGCAGAGCGGGCACTCGCCATCGAGCAGGAGGTTTTCGACGAGCTTGCAGGCTTGGTCGTGAAAAATGCGCAAGCGATGGCGAGTCTGGCCGGCGCTCTGGCCGAGCTTGATGTTTATGCTGCCCTGGCCGAACTCGCATCTGTCGAGGCGTACGCCCGTCCCGCTCTCGATGAGTCGACGGCATTTGAAATTCGCGGCGGCCGCCACCCGGTGGTGGAGCAGGCCCTGCAGCGGGCAAAGTCCGGCCCGTTCGTCGAAAATGATTGCATTCTCGGCCGGCCGGAGCCGGTTCCAAAACCAACAGGCCTTGACGAAAGTGCGGACGGACGAGTGTGGCTGGTCACCGGGCCCAATATGGCGGGCAAGTCCACGTTCCTGCGCCAGAACGCTCTTGTCGTCGTGCTGGCCCACATGGGATCGTTCGTTCCCGCCAAATCCGCGCGTATCGGTGTCGTCGACCGGCTGTTCTCGCGTGTCGGCGCGTCTGACGATCTGGCACGCGGCCGCTCGACGTTCATGGTGGAAATGGTCGAGACGGCCGGCATTCTCAATCAGGCAACGGAGCGAAGTCTCGTCATCCTCGATGAGATCGGCCGGGGCACCGCGACCTTCGACGGCCTCTCGATCGCCTGGGCCACCATCGAGTATCTGCATGACGTCGTTCGCTGCCGTACCTTGTTCGCCACGCACTATCACGAGTTGACCGGGCTGGCGGGCCGGCTGGCCGAGGTGGCAAATGCGACCATCGATGTCAAAGAATGGCACGACGACATCGTTTTTCTGCACAAAGTCCGCCCTGGAGCGGCCGATCGGAGCTACGGCATTCAAGTCGCCAAACTGGCAGGCCTGCCGCGTCCGGTCATTGACCGGGCGACGGACGTCCTGCGGGTGCTTGAGAAAGCGGACCGCAAGGCCGATGGCGCATCTCTGGCCCTCGACGAATTGCCGCTCTTCGCGGCGGCCCGACCCCAGAGTTTCGCGCCGGGGCACACTGACCCTTCCAAGCTCGATCGTGCTATAGACGCCATAAATCCCGATGAGCTGACGCCCAAGGCGGCGCTGGAGGCGCTTTATCGACTCAAAACCTTGCGAAGTCAGGCCAGTGAGGATTAGGCCAGAGGCAAATGCGCGCCGCGATTCGGCGACGTCCACAAGGGAGTTAACAAGGATTGACGATGTTGCTTACGGCAGACCGCCCCCTCGTCAAAGCTCCCTACTTCGATCCCGTGGCCTTGCGCCACGAACTCACAGCCTTGTTTCGCGCCCATGGCAACGACGCCGGTGCGGCTCGCCCGGCCGTGCTCGACCGTCTGAAGCGCTTGTTGAAGGACGCACATGCGGCGGCCCGGGCCGAGCTGGAAGTCGACGGCAAGGGACGCCATTGCGCCGAGGGCTTGTCGCTCTTTCAGGATGAGCTGATCCATCTGGCGTACGACTACACCAAGGCACATGTTTACCGGGGTGATAATCCGTCCGACGCGGAGCGGATGACCGTGGTGGCCACGGGCGGCTATGGGCGCGGAATGCTCGCTCCCGGGTCCGACATAGATCTGCTTTTCCTGCTCCCGTACAAGCAGACCCCCTGGAGCGAGAGCGTTGTCGAATACATCCTCTATCTGCTTTGGGATCTCGGGCAGAAGGTCGGACAC
Source organism: Hyphomicrobiaceae bacterium (assembly GCA_046713545.1). GTDB lineage: Bacteria > Pseudomonadota > Alphaproteobacteria > Rhizobiales > Hyphomicrobiaceae > CADEFX01. Next base: position 11,015 of record JBKKCB010000224.1, read on the forward strand.
GCAACACGAACCGTCGAACAGTGCGTGCGCCTTTCGCAATCGGACATCACGATCCGCACGGCTATTCTGGACGCGCGTGCAATATTCGGCGACCAGTCGCTATTCGAAAACCTGTGCGCGCGCTTCACCGCCGATGTCGTCAAGGGAAGCGCACGCGAGTTCATCGCCGCTAAGCTTGCTGAGCGCGACGAGCGTCACAAGCGGACGGGCGAGTCCCGGTATCGGGTCGAACCCAACATCAAGGACGGCAAAGGCGGTTTGCGCGATCTGCACACTCTGCGATGGCTTGCCAAATACATGGCCGCAGGTGCCGGCCGGAAAGACATCGCCTCGCAAACGATTTTCACGGCTGCCGAACAATCGACGTTCCGGCGCTGCGAGGAGTTTTTGTGGGCGGTACGATGCCACCTGCATTTTCTGACCGGCAGGGCCGAAGAACGCCTGACATTTGATCTCCAGCCGCTCCTGGCCGAGCGCCTCGGATACGCCCGAGGGCGCAGCGGCTTGAAAGCGGTCGAGCGCTTCATGAAGCATTTTTTTCTTGTCGCCAAGGACGTGGGAGATTTGACCACCGCCCTTTGCTCGGCACTCGAGATACAGCAACTGAAGACGTCGCCGACCATTGCGGCCATGCTCGATCCCATGAGCTGGCGGACGCGCCGTCGCATTCGACGCACGACGGACTTTCGCATCGACAACGGGAGGCTGAATGTTGCCGATGCTGAAGTCTTCAAGCGCGACCCGGTCAATCTCATTCGCTTCTTTGCCACGGCAGAGGAAACGGGAACGTTCTATCATCCGGATGCCGTCCGCCTGCTCCGCCAATCGCTTCGCCTGATCGATGATCGACTGCGCGGAGATCCCGAAGCCAACCGCATCTTCCTCGGCCTGCTGACCAGCGGCAATGTCGACGCGACGCTGCGGCGAATGAACGAAGCCGGGGTGCTCGGCCGATTCATTCCCGATTTCGGCCGCATCGTGGCGATGATGCAGTTCAACATGTACCATCACTATACGCTCGATGAGCATCTGATCCGCACCGTCGGCGTCGTCGCCGAGATCGAACGGGGCGAAGCCGACAAGATCCATCCTCTCTCTCACCGGATCTTCAAGACGATCACCAATCGTCGCGCCCTGTATCTCGCAGCTTTTCTCCACGACATCGGCAAGGGCCGCCAGGAAGACCACTCCGTTGCCGGGGCTCGTGTGGCACGGCAGGTTGCGCAAAGGCTGAGCCTGTCGATCGATGAGGTCGACTTGGTCGTGTGGCTGATCGAGAATCATCTCGTGATGAGCACGTTTGCGCAGACGCGGGACGTGAGCGACGCCAAGACGATCCGCGATTTTGCCGGGATCGTGGGAACGCCGGAGCGCCTGAAGCTCCTGCTTGTCCTGACGGTTGCCGATATCCGCGCCGTAGGGCCGGGCATTTGGAACGGATGGAAAGGCCAGCTCCTGCGTACGCTTTATTATCAGACGGAGCCGCTTGTTGCAGGCGCCCAGGTCGAGGCGGGCGGCAGCGAGCGTATGGCCGCCGTTCTGAGCGCATTTCGCACCGCCGCTGCTGCCGAATTTCCAGACGATGCGATCGATCGCTACATCGGACGGCATTATCCCGACTACTGGCTCAAGACGGAAGCGCGCAAGCAGATCGATCATTTCCGGCTGGCGAATCGCGCAGAGTCTCAAGGTCTCAAATTCGCGGCCGATGTTTCGACGGACGCGTTTACCGCCGTGACCGAGCTTTCCATTCTGGCTCCAAACCATCCGCGTCTGCTGGCGTTGTTTGCGGGAGCCTGTGCGGCGGGTGGTGCGAACATCGTGAGTGCCTATATCTCCACCACACGCGATGGGTTCGCGATCGACACGTTCCTTTTGCAGCGCGAATTTGAAGAAGACGATGAGCGCCGTCGCGCCCATCGCATCGCGGCGACCATCGAAAGCGTGCTCAAGGGTGAGGTCCGGCTGTCTACGCTCATGGCCAAGCGCCATGAGTCCAAGGGCCGGATCCGGGCTTTTTCGGTCGAGCCGGAAGTGGTCATCGACAATTCGGTATCAGACCAGTTCACCGTTGTGCAGGTATCCGGACTGGATCGCCCCGGACTGCTGTACGAGATGACAAGTGCCATTTCCAACCTGAGCCTCGACATCACGTCCGCACATATCACCACGTACGGCGAAAAGGTCGTCGACGCGTTCTATGTCACGGACCTGACCAACAAGAAGATCACGGCCCCCTGGCGACAGCGCGCCATCGAGCAGCGGTTGATCGACGTTCTGTCGCGGGCACCAGCCAAGGCGCAAGCTCTGGATTGACGCATCGATTAAGACCCTTTCAGCGCTAGGCGGAATCGTGGAAGCGCCTATATTTCCCTGAGCTGCGGCCCCGGCGATGGCGCGAGCGCGGCTCTGCCGCGTCGCGCCAATCAGCGGGGGCCTTTCCTGCCGACAAGTACGCCCCAGAGCGCTGCGCATTGACCGAGACGTGTGAAGACCCGGCTCTTTGGCGCT
>JBKKCB010000225.1:0-5675 GCA_046713545.1 Hyphomicrobiaceae bacterium
AGACGTTGCGGTAGGCGAAATGCACCTTGAGCTGGTTGCGCAGCGCGCGGCGCAGCTCCGCCAGGTCGAAGCCGATTGGCTCCATGTAGTGCGAGGTCGGCGCAAGCAGCGCGGTGTTGGCCATATATCCGCGCAGGCGATCGGGAATGACGGCCTCGATCTTGGCAATGACGTCCGTGGCGGCGGCCGCCAGTTCCGCGTCGGCCCAGGATTCGATGATGCGCGCCCCAAGCACGAGCGCCTCGATCTCCTGCTCCTTGAACATCAGCGGCGGCAGGTCGAAGCCTGCCTTCAGCACGTAGCCGATGCCCGCCTCACCCTCGATCGGCACCCCGCTGGTGATGAGGTCCTGGATGTCGCGATAGATGGTCCGCTCGGAAACTTCCAGCGCCTCGCTGAGGTCGCGGGCGCGCACCACGTCCTTGCGGCGCATGAACTGGATGATCTCGAACAGTCGGTCGGCGCGGCGCACGTTTCACCTGTGGATAGACCCCATGGCCGAGACCATACCCTATCGCTCCTGACATGCCTTGTCAGGAGCGTGTCAGGGCTCCTGACAGCAAGCTGTCAGGAGGGGTGTTGCATAGTCCAGGCATCGCAGAACCGGGCGCCGCTGGAGCGGTGATGAAGCCGGATCGAAGGCGCCAAAACAGCCTTCGAAGACGCTGCGGACGAGACAGAACTTTAGGAGGCGATCATGCTAGCAAGACATGTCATATCGACGCCGGTCGAGGCGCGCACGGCACTCGTCCCGCGACTGGTGGGGCTAGGGGCATGGGCCTGGACGGCCTGGCGGCGCAGGCGCGCTCAGCACAAGACGGTGCACATCCTGAGTTCGCTGGACGGCCGCACCCTGAAGGATATCGGCGTCGATCCGAGCGAGATCGAATCGATGGTTTACGGCAACCCCAGCGAGCGCGTACGGCCCTTCGCGGCGATTGGCGGCTGTGGACTGCGAGTTGAGACGATCATGAGCACACGCTCTGCCGCAGGCTTCACCTCAAGAAGCCGCGGCAGAGCGTGATGACGTTGGGCAACGCGCGCCAGTCACGACGTTTTGCCGTAGCGCTCCACCCAGGCCCCGAATTTGTCCATGTAGGTCTGCAGGAATTTGCGGACATTTTCGTCGGTGATGACATGGGAGTCATCGACGAGGCCCTGCTTGAAGACGATGTAGCCTTCGGGCTGTCCCATCAGCACAACATTGAGATAGGCAAGAATGCTGCGCAGATGCTGCTGCGCGGCGGCGGTGCCGATGTTGCCCATGGCCGTGCCGATCGCGGCCGTCGGCTTGCCGTCGAACGAGTTCTTGCCATAGGGGCGGGACGCCCAGTCGATGGCATTCTTGAGCAGGCCCGGAATCGAGCGGTTATATTCCGGCGTGACGATCAGCACGCCATCGGCGGCTTCGATCTCGCCCTTCAGCCGCGTCACTGACGCCGGCGGGCTCGGTTCCAGATCCTGGCTGAACAGCGGCAGATCATCGATCTTCGCGAACGTGAACTGCGTGCCGGGCTTGGCCAGCTTGGCGAGAGCCTGCGCCAACTTCCGGTTGATGGACTCGCGCCGGAGGCTGCCGACGATGACGACGATCTTGGTCATGAAAACTCCCGGTTCCAAGAGGTGGTATTGTTATGTAACCAGCGCTACATATGTGCGTACCAAGGGGATGCGCAAGGAGGCACATTTTTGAAACCAAGGCACATGCACTTGCCCGGCGACTGCAAGGCGATCAGCGCCGTGCTCGCCAGAATAGGCGACAAGTGGACCGTTCTGGTGGTCAATCTGCTGGGCAGCGGGCCGAAGCGCTTCAGCGAGATCCGGCGCGAGGTGGGCGGCATATCTCAGCGCATGCTGACGCTGACGTTGCGGGCGTTGGAACGCGATGGCCTTGTCACCCGCACGGTCCATCCGACCAATCCGCCGCGCGTGGAGTACGCCCTGACGCCGTTGGGCCAGTCATTGCTGGAGCCGGTGCAGGCGCTGGGCGCGTGGGCCGTCGGCAACCAGAAAACCATGGAAGACGCCCGCGAGCGCTTCGATCGTGCCAACGGCGGTGGTTCCAGCGATAGGGCCAAATCGTCCCATCAGGCTTCCTCAACCTTGATTGCCAGGGTCTCGGCTGCCAAATAACCCGGCAGTAAATCGTCATGGGAGTTCCCGATGTCATTGACGCCGCGATCTTTTCTTCTGTTGACCGGCTTTGGGCTGATGGCAGGAGTATCAGCCGTTGCGGCCGTTGCCGGTCCTCAGGTCGGGCCTTCCGGGACCGGCGCGTCCTCCGCTGTCGTGCAGATCTCATCCGGCGACAAGGCCGACGCGGATCGCCGCCGCACGCGGGACGTAAAAGTCGAAGCGCCGTACACGCGCGTTGAGGCCGGACGGCGCGTCCGCGTCGATGCCCCGTTCGCCGATGTCGATGTCAATTCGGATCGCCGCCGCGTGCGCGTGCAGGCCCCGTTTGCCGACGTCGATGTGCGCTGGTGACGTAAGCTGCAGTTCAAGGATAGTCCCGGGCCGTGCGCCCGAGACAGTTTGTTTCGCGCTCACGCGCCCGGCAGCTTGAAGAAGCTGGTCGCGATCAGGATCTTGTTTTCCTGCTTGAGCAGGGCGCCGAGCTCGGCCGACTTTTTGGTGTAGGCGATCCACTCCGGATCGGTCCACATCGCCGCGCGCCGCGCCGTGCGATCGGCAAGATCTTTGTACATCCATACATGCACGTAGCTGTTCACGTCTCCGACCTCGGTCGTGGCGTAGAGCACAGGCTTGCCCAGATGCTTGGATTGCGGCCCGAAGCCGAATTTTTCGTAGATCTCCAGGTGGGCTTTGATAGTGCCGGGCTTCAGCGTGTAGGTGCGGTGGTCAAAGATCATCCGATGTTTCCTCCGTCGGGGGCTTGTCTGGCTCAGTAGAGCCGGTTGGGAAAGTAGCGCAGCAGCAGCTCTTCGTATCGTCCCGTCTCGCGCACGCGCCGCAGCGCGTGGTTGATGAGCGCCTTCAACGACGCGTCGCTCTTGCCGACCGCGATGCCGACGCCGTCGCCGAAATACCTGGGCTCGTAGAACGGCCCGCCTACGAGTTCGCAGCATTCCTTGGAGAGCGTGCCGTTGAGCCAGAATACGAGGCTGATGCCGTCGTCGAATACGAGATCGGTTGCGCGCATCGTGAGGGCTTCGCGGGCGAGCGCCGGGGTGTCGAAGGTCTGTATCGAGCTGCCGGGGAAGAATGCGCGCAGATAGGCCTCATGTGCAGTCGCTTTCGCCACGCCAATTTTCTTGCCCTCCAGCTTTTCCGGCGTCGTTTCGAGCCTGGTGCTCCCGCGCTGCCCGGCGAACCACGCAGGCGTATAGTAATAGCGATCCGTGAAGTCGGCGTGCGCGAGAGCCTGGGGCGTGATGGCCTGGGAAGCGACGACGGCATCTGCCTCGCGCCGGCGCAGGGCGGGCAGCATGTCGTCCCAGGCCCGGACACGAATGTCGCACGCGGCCGACAGCTCCAGGCAAATGGCCCGGGCGATGTCGACGTCGAAGCCCGTCAGAATGCCCTCCTCGTCGTAGTAGTGGAACGGCGGAAATTCACTGCCGGTGAGGAAGCGGATGGCAGCGCGGCGCTGCACATCGTCGCCACCTGGTGCGGCCCCGTCCTGGGCAGTGGCTGGCGCAATATCCAATAGCCCGGCAAGCAGACTTGCGCAGATTGCGAGGCGGCTTATGCTCAGTTTGGTCATTCCGGCGTTCCGTGTGTGTCGAGGCTAACACGACGACCCGCCGAACGACCAAAGCGGCGGGGGGCATCATGCTCGTCAGGCGGCAGGCGCGGGCTGCGGCTGCGTTGGCCATGGTCGAAGCGCGTTCCGCGAATCGGACAGCGCTTCGGCATAGCCCGGCCGGGATTCTAGCGCGCCTGCGCCGCGTACGCCAACGCCGGCTTTTGCCCGCAAAGGGGCCGGCCCTTGATGAAGAGTATGGGTTTCTTCTGACACGCCTGATCGACGCGGCCACGCTGCGGCGCGCCGGCGTCTTGGCTGCGGAGTGGGGCGTGCCCACCCATGAGGTGCTGATCTCGATCGGCTGGGTTTCGGAAGCCGACTACGTCCGTGCCGTCGCCGCGCATGTGGCCTTGCCGGCGGTCGATGGTGCACCCCTCGCGGAGTTGTCGCCCACAGCATCCTATCCACCATGGCCGAGCGTGATGGCCGGCATTTTTGAAGGCCGGGATGTCGTGGCCGTGGAGGCGCGGAGCTTCGCACCCCACATCCTGCGCGCGATCGCTGCTGGAGGTCACGCGCGCCGGAAGCGGTTCGTTCTCGCCACCCGTGCCGAGATGGCGCGGGCGATAGACCGGCAGCGCGCGCCGGCCCTCATGGACATCGCCATCAACGGCCTGTGGCGCCGGTCCGAGGAATTTTCCGCGCGCACGCCGCATCCGCTCTGGCAGGTTCTCCTCCTCGTCAGCCTTGTCGGGCTGGTGATCGGTGGTGTGCTTGTTTCCCCGGAAGTCACCGTCCCGGCGCTTGCCGCACTTCTTGCTTTTCCTTTCTTTTGCGTCGTTCTTGTTCGCTGCTGCGCCGTTGCCGAACTGCTGCGTCCTTCTGTCAGGCGAAAGTCCCGGGCTGTCGATGAACGCGCGGACGATGCAAGCCTGCCAGTCTACAGCGTCCTGGTTGCGCTCTACCGTGAAGCCGAAGTCCTGCCGGGGCTGGTGCGGGCGCTTGCCGCGATAGACTATCCCGCCGCCAAGCTGCAGGTTCTGCTCGCGCTGGAGAGCGACGATCTCGAAACGCGACGTGTTGCCGAGACCTTGGATCTGCCGGGGAATTTCGAGATTGTTACGGTGCCGGATCGTGGCCCCCGCACCAAGCCCAAGGCTCTGAACTACGCGCTGGGTCTGGCGCGCGGCGAGTTTGTCGTCGTGTACGACGCCGAAGACCTGCCGCAGCCGATCAAGTGCGCAGGGCTCTCGCAATCTTCAGCAGTGGCGGCTCCGAACTGGCCTGCGTGCAGGCGCAGCTCGACATCTACAACGCAGAAACAAATTGGCTCACACGCCAGTTCACGCTGGAATACTCTGCCCTCTTTGCGGCCATTCTGCCGGCGCTCGAGCGGCTGAACATACCCGTGCCGCTCGGCGGCACGTCCAATCACTTCCGGGCCGACACGCTCCGGCGCATTGGCGCCTGGGATCCCTACAACGTGACCGAAGACGCCGATCTTGGCTTCCGCATCGCCCGCGAAGGGTTCAGTACGGCGACCCTGGCCTCCGGCACGTGGGAGGAAGCGCCTGAGCATTTCGGCAATTGGTTCAGGCAGCGAACGCGCTGGCTGAAAGGCTGGATGCAGACTTATGGGATAATTTATACGGTGTTCAAGATGCCTATATTGGGCGATTTTTGCACCTCGCGACAGGCGCTTGTGACCTAAACCGCTCGTTTTGTGACCTACTATAGGGCCATTGTCGCACATCTTGCGCCTCCTAATCGCCGGGCGTGATGCGAAGCGGTCGAGCCGGTTAGCGAGAAAACCCTTGGTGGGTCTGGTGCATCAAGCGCGGAATCTTGATGTGACCCGATCCGCGGATCACATCAGGGCCAGCGGTCATGAGCACCGCGCCGATTGGCCGGACACATGACTTGCACCCGACCGCAAGCCCAACGCCAGATTCCTCTTGCAACGCGG
>JBKKCB010000226.1:0-5846 GCA_046713545.1 Hyphomicrobiaceae bacterium
TTGCCGGCTCCATCTTGATACTGCCGCTGTCGTTCATCCATTTCACGGTCTCCTGGGATTTGGCAACCAGAAGCTTGGACAAAACGGGATCGGTGCGTCCGTTGGTGACGCGCATCAAGTCGCCGTGGAAATCGTCCTGTGTGTAGGGTGAGATGCCGTCGTAGAAATTTTCGTACTGGTCTTCGACGCCCGGCAGCAGTGGGCCGATCTCACGCGGATCGTCGAAGGCGAAGCGCAGCACGCCACCGCTCCAGTGCGTGTTGCCGCCACGCATTTCCCGCGGAGCCTTCTCCAAAACGACAATGCGCTTGGCCCCGTTCTCGCTCGCCGATACCGCTGCGGCGAGGGCTGCGTTGCCGGCTCCGACCACGATCACATCGTACGTTTGCGCTTGCCGGTCGGCCATCGGCGTCACCCCTCGTCTTGATCTGTGCTGAGCGATCCGGCGATGGTCCCGGATGCATTCTTTCCCGTTCTATACGGCTGTATACAATGAAATGCAAGCGGGCGGTAAATCGCGTTCCATGTGCTTTCAGAGCGTTGGATCGGCAGGTCGCGCCACGAGGCGGCAGGTGTCGGGGCGAATGCGCAAGGTCACCGATGCACCGACGTCAAAATCGCGCCTGGAGTGCACCTTGACCTTTGCGCCTACCGCATCGATGACGTATTCGGTGTAAGCGCCGAGGTAGTGACTCTCGCTGATCGTGCCCGCCAGGCTTTGCCCCATATCGGCGCTCGCGCTGCCGGCATCGACAATGTCGACGTCTTCAGGACGCAACATGGCCTGATAGGTCCCGTTGGCGCTGGAAACCGCATCATCGACATCGATGAGTGTTCCATTGGGCGTCGTCCAGCCGTTGGCAGCCCGTGAAACGTCGATGAAACTGGCACGCCCGACGAAATCAGCCACGAAGCGGTTGACCGGGCTGCGGTACAACTCCTTCGGGGTGCCGGCCTGTTCGATCCTGCCCTTGTCCATGACGATCACCCGGTCCGACATGGACAGAGCTTCCTCCTGGTCATGCGTGACGTAGACGGCTGCCACGCCCAGGTCCTTTTGGAGCCGGCGGATCTCGGCGCGTGTTCCTTCGCGCAATTTCGCGTCGAGATTGGATAGGGGCTCATCGAACAGAAGAACCTTCGGCCTGCCGACAATGGCTCGGGCGAGCGCAACACGCTGCTGCTGCCCTCCCGACAGTTGTGACGGGTGGCGATCCTTGAGCGCACTGAGGCCAACAATGGCCAGCGCTTCCAGTACCTGCCGGCTCACGTCAGCGGCAGGCTGCTTTCGAACAGAGAGCGGAAAGCCGACGTTGTCCGCCACCGTCATGTGCGGCCAGATAGCGTAACTCTGAAATACCATGCCGATCTGGCGTTCGTGCGCCGGCACGAGCACAGCGTCGTCCGGTGCGGAAACCAAGTTATCGCCAATGCGAATAACGCCTGCGTTGGCGTCCTCGAGACCGGCAATGCAGCGAAGCGTCGTAGTCTTGCCGCATCCGGACGGCCCCAGGAGGCTGACGAATTCGCCGCGTGCGACCTCGAACGAGATGCCATGAACGACGGTCTGCGCATCAAACTTTTTGACGAGGCTCTGAACCGAAATGCTCATGACATCTCCTTGCGGCTCAGCCGCGCCGCGCGGCTGGCAGCAGCCAATTGATCAGCGCCATGGCGATGAAGATAATCAAGGTCGCAACGACGGCGAGCGCGCTGGCCTGCCCCCAATTGGCTTGCTCGAAGAACGACCATATCGAGATAGAAATGACGGCGGTGGATGCCGAATAGAGAAGGATGGCCGAGGAGATCTCGCGGAAGAACGCCATGAACAGGAGGAAATAGGCACCCTGCACGGATGGGAATATCAGCGGGAGCAGCACCTTCCGCACGCCTTGGATGCGCGTCGCGCCGCTGACCCAGGCCGCTTCCTCCAGGCTCTTGTCGATCTGCACCATCTGCCCGCCAATGGTTTCAGTCGCGTAAGGCAGGAAGCGGGTAACGAACGCGATGATGATGAGGGCCAACGTGCCGTAGAGAGGCAGGGGCAGATAGGCATAGGCCCATAGCAGGCCGAGACCCAGAACGATGCCTGGTACGCCGAACGGCAGACTGACGAAGAAATCCAACGCCCGGTGCCCGCGGGGCTGCACGCGAAGCGTGAAATAGGCACAGAGAATACCAAGAGCGACACCGATCGCGGCACCAATGCCAGACACCATCAGCGTGTTCCAAAAACTTCTGACGGTCGAAGCGCTCTCCAGCATGTAGGCATAGTTCCTAAGCGTATACATGCCGGCGAATGGATTGGCGGTGAACCATTTCAGCACGGACGTATAGATGAGGATCGCCATCGGCAGAATGAGGCCGAGAAACGCGAAGCCAAAGCAGAAGATGTAGGCGGCCCATTTCCACCTGCCGAGAGGGATCGGCTTCAATCGCCCAGCCTTGCCCGTCACCGTGACGAGGCGGCCTGCCCTCGATACGCGGCGCTGTGCCCAGATGGCAGCGCCGGTCATGGCGCTGAGCGCGATACCGATTGCAGAGGCGAGACCGTAGTCGGTCGGTGAGAAACGCACGAGCAGATAGAGTTGCGTCGCCAGCATGTTGACCTGGCCGGGGATACCGATCAGAGCTGGAATAGCGAACTGCTCGATGGTGATGATGAAGGTCAGAATGAAGCTGGAGATGAGTGAGTAGCTGAGCAATGGCAGGGTTATGCGAGTAATCACCATCCGCGGCGTGGCACCCGATGTACGCGCCGCCTCTTCATAGATGCCGTCCATGCCGATGATCGGGCCACGCATCGTCAGATAGACGAAGGGCACCTGATGCAGAACCATGACGAGAACGATGCCCATCGCGGTGTAGATGTCGACGCGTAACCAGGGCATTCCCAAGGTGTCGTCGACGACGGCATTGATGATGCCGCCGGGTGCGCCAATGATGATCCAGGCCATCGCCAGGATGAAGGAAGGAAAGTAGAAGGCCAGCCCGACCAGCGCGGAAACGAGCTTGCCGTATTTGAAGTCCGTGCGATGCACGAGAAGGGCTATTGCCGTGCCGATCACGATGCACAGAGCTGACGACAGAAATCCGATCCAGAGCGTGGTGCTGATCGTAGTCAGGACACCCGTCGAGGTTAAGCCCGCATAGTTGCGCAGTGTCCATTCTGCGGGAAGACCAGGAGCGGCAGTGCGGAAGCTGCCGTAGACGAGCGCGACGATCGGAATCATCACCATCGCCACGACAATGGCGAAGACGACGGCATAGGTGATGCCGAGGGCCCAGTTGCCTGAGCCCCGGCCCTCGATCCGCCCTACAGAAAGGTCGCTCAAACGCGCGGTCTGTTCGGACATGCTATCCCCGCGTCAACGCGAGTGACGTCAGCGGACGCCGAACACCGTGCGCCATTCATTGACGATCTTGGCCTGCCGCTCCGCAGTCAGGATTTTCTCGCCGTCGACGACATTGGCGATCTGAGACGTCGCCGGCAGCTTGCTGAGCGGCGGCGCCCCGTTGCGCGTCACCGACAGACCGCAATACTGCTGCAACGCTTCCTGGCCGTCCTTCGTCATCAGCCAGTTCATGAAAACGCGCGCAGCGTTGGGATGCGGCGCCTTTGCTGCGACGAAAGCCTTGTTGGCCGAGAGCGTCGTTCCGCTGGCCGGATACACGAACCCGACCGGCGCTCCGTCATCTAGCAGAGGATTGAGCGGCAGATCCGTCAATTCCGCGACGCGGACATCGCCGCGCACCACGGCCTGAATGATACCCCCGGAGCCCTCGAAGAAGCGCACCTCGTTGGCCTTCATCTTTTCGGCCGGACTGGCGATGCCCTTGTCCTCCCAGAATGCAATGATCTGCTGGATGGACACTGAGCGCCAGGGCGGGTTCATACCCACTTTGCCCTTCCATTTCGGATCGAACAGATCCGTCCATTCCTTGGGCTCGTCGGCCGGCTTCACCAGCGTCTTGTTCCAGATGATTGCCTCACGCGCATATTGCAGCGTGTAAAGCTTGTTCGCCTCGTTGATGGTGGGCGGGAAATTCGATAGCTCAGGCGGCGTCCATTCCGCCATCCAGCCGGCCTTCAGCCCCTCGACGATCCGCTCGTCGGGGAATGTGATGAAGACGTCCGCCAGATGCCGGCCGGCATTGAATTCGGTTTGAAAGCGTTCGATCAGCGGATTGCTGCCGAGGCGGATCTGTTCGGGCTGTATGCCGGGAATCGCGGCGCGAAACTTCGCCAGCAGCGGCTCGATGCCGTTGGGCTGGAGATTGTTGTAGAAGACGACTTTGCCTTCCTTCTTGGCCGCAGCGACAGTTTCGTCCCAAGTCTGCGCTTGCACAGGTAGGGAAGCCAGCACGCCTGCGAGCACGATTGCGCTCGCCAGAGCAGCGAGGCGGGGCAGGAGGCGGACGAGCTTCGATTGTTGTCGCGTCATCAATTCTCTCCTTTAGTGGTGCGTTTCCTGGCGCTGCCCGTTGCCCCGGCCTGGCTGACGCTGTTTCGCAGCATCATGCGGCGGAGTTCTACGGCCTTTAGAATATGCGCTCGCGCCTCTTTGTTGGCACGGATACCATCTTTCTCTTCGATAGCCTCCACGATAAGGCGATGCTCTCTGGCAGCGTCCGGCAAACGGCCTTTCGCCCCAAGGGTCGTCGGCCCAAGCAATGCGATGGCATCGTGGAGCGCGTGCAGGCTCTTCATGAGGAAGCGGTTGTGGGCAGCGGCGTAGATGGCGCGGTGAAAGGCAAGGTTGTGCCGATAGCGCACGTTGGGATCAGCTGGGAGCCGGGATTCCTCCTCGATCAGCTGGGAAAGAGCGGCGACCTCGCGCGCGCTCGCATGATGTGCCGCCATGGCCGCCGCTGCTCCCTCCAGCACGGCACGCATCTCGTAGAGTTCCTCCATGGCCGTCTCATCTAGCGACGAGACGACAAGACCGGTACGTGGACGAACCTCGAGCAGACCTTCAATTTCCAGCCGGGACAATGCGTGCCGTGTCGGCGTGCGACTGATGCCAAGCCAGGACGCAAGCTCGATCTCCCGCATGCGCCGCCCGGGCGTGAAGTGCCCTTCGACGATCGCCGAATGCAGTTTGGCGTAGGCGTAATCTGCGGCCGAACCATAGTGATCGCGGTCCGCAGGATCACGTAGAGGAGCTGCGGGATGAGCCATCATTCCTGTTCCTGGCTAGGCTGCGCGCCATGGGCCTTTGCAAAGATATTGCGCCTCGCTGTATACAGCCGTATTCCTGGGGTCGCAAGCATCAGGGTCGATCACCGATTGGCCTCGAAATATGCTGCGCTAGCGGACGCGAAGATGTCGAAAGGGTGATGACATGGCATTGCAGCGCATCAAAGCCGTGTTCATGCGCGGCGGCACCTCGAAGGCGGTGATGTTCGAGCGCAAGGACCTACCGCCGAACCAGGCGGACTGGGACGAAATTTTCCTCGCTGTCATGGGATCTCCCGATCCCAACGGCCGACAGCTCGACGGCATGGGCGGCGGCATTTCCTCCTTGTCCAAGGTCTGCGTCGTTGGTCCGCCGAGCCGGCCCGATGCCGATGTCGACTATACATTTGCACAGATCGCGATAGACGCTGCGCGTGTCGACTACAGCGGCAACTGCGGAAACATGTCGTCGGCAATCGGGCCATTCGCCATCGAAGCGGGCCTCGTCGACGCGCCGCGCGATGGCAATGCGTGCGTGCTAATCCACAACACGAACACATCGAAGATCATCATCTCGCGCTTTGCGGTCACAGGCGGCGTGGCGAAGACGGAAGGCGACCTCGCCATTGATGGCATCTCCGGTACGGCTGCTCCCATCCGCCTCGAG
>JBKKCB010000227.1:0-4007 GCA_046713545.1 Hyphomicrobiaceae bacterium
GGCTTGCGCGCCTGCGCCGCGGCCGGTTTGCGGAACTGACCGCCGCCTGCCTCCTCATCTCGAAAGGGTATCGCATTCTGGCGCGCAGGCTTCGGACACCCCACGGCGAGATCGATCTGATCGCCACACGATGGGGCCGCGTGGCTTTCGTCGAAGTCAAACGCCGGGCGACGCTGGCCGATTGCGAGGCCGCGCTGACGCCGCACCAGGCCGAACGCATCGGCCGGGCTGCCGACCACTGGCTCGCACGGCATGCGGCCTTCCGCGACCACGAAATCGGCCTCGATGCCATCCTGGTCGCGCCGGGACGGCTGCCCAAGCATCTGCCCAATGCGCTGGACAGAGCCTAGACCCGCCGAAACACATTGACGAAACGGCGCGGACACCGTTTGCATAGCCACAAATTCCACGGAGGCCGCTAGTGTGATGATCGAGAAATTCGCCGACCTTTGCCGCACGTCTTGGAGCGAGTTTCTCGATCTGAATCACACTAGCAAGTCTATGATGCTAGTGTCCCTTTGGAATCCGAAGTTCGCTCCAGGACCTAGCAGCGAGATCAGGCGAACTTCGGAATCGGGACACTAGCGCCATGCCCTTGAAGATCGCCTGCCAGATGGACCCGATCGACCGCATCGATATTCGCGGCGATTCGACCTTCGCGCTGCTGCTCGAGGCCCAGCGGCGCGGGCACGACATCTTCTATTACCTGCCGCAGCACCTGGCTCTGGTGGGACCCGATCTCATTGCGCGCGGCAGTACGCTGACGGTCGAAGACAAAGTCGGCAGCCACTATCAGGTTGCCAATCCGCGCACAGAAACTCTGGCTGACTGGGACGTGATCCTGCTGCGGCAGGATCCACCCTTCGACATGGCCTACATCACGTCGACGCATCTGCTCGAACGCATCCACCCCAAGACGCTGGTGGTCAACGACCCAGCCCACGTGCGCAACGCGCCGGAAAAGGTGTTCGTGCTGGACTTCCAGGATCTGATGCCGCCGACGCTGGTGACGCGCAATCCGGAAGACGTGAAAGCCTTCCGCGACAAATACAAGGACATCATCCTGAAACCGTTGTACGGCAACGGCGGCGCCAGCGTGTTCCGCGTCGGCCCCGGCGACACCAATCTCAATTCACTGGTGGAGCTGTTCCAGACGGTGTTCCGCGAGCCGTTCATGGTGCAGGAATACCGGCCGGAAGTGCGCGCCGGCGACAAGCGCATCATTCTTGTCGACGGCGAGGTGGTGGGTGCGATCAACCGCGTGCCGGCGGCTGACGAGACGCGGTCCAACATGCATGTGGGTGGACAGGCGACGGCGACGGACCTGACGCCGCGCGACCGGCAGATCTGCGCGCGCCTCGGGCCCGAGCTGAAGCGTCGCGGTTTGCTCTTCACCGGCATCGACGTGATCGGACCCTATCTGACCGAGATCAACGTCACGTCCCCGACGGGCATCCGGCAGGTGAAGGCCTTCGGCGGACCCGATATCGCGGCGCTGATCTGGGATGCGATCGAGCTCAAGGTCAAGGCAGGCCGCGCCTGATCGACGAACACGACAAGCAGCAACAAGAAAAGGTGGAAGATGATGACGAAGGACTCCTTCGAGGTCCTGCACGAGTTCTACGCCCCGGCGAAGGCGAACGTGTCCAATGAGACCTGGGATTATCTCATGGGCGGCGGTGAGACCGAGGCGACGCTCGAACGCAACCGCATGGCCATCGACCAGATCGTGTTTCGTCCGCGCGTGCTACGCAACGTCGAGAAGGTGAGCACGCGCGCAACGGTGCTGGGCCACGATCTGCGGCTCCCGGTGATCCTCGCGCCGATCGGCTCGCTGCAGGACATCGTTGCGACCGGCGGATTGGCACCCGCGCGCGCTGCGGCGACATTCGGTGCGTTCCACATGCTGAGCTCGGTGTGCAAGCCCGGGCTGGAGGAGGTCGCCGCCGCGGCCGATTATCCCAAGCTGTTCCAGCTCTACGTGCGCGGGGATGAGGCCTGGGTCGACGGCATCATCGCCAAGGCTGTCCAGCACAAGTATGCCGCCATCTGCCTGACGGTGGATCTCGACTATTACGGCCGGCGCGAGCGCGACATCGCCAAGCGCTACAAGCCCTCGGCACGGCAGGCGCAATCGACGACGGCCGATCCGTTCCAGGCGCGTTTCTCGTGGGCCGACATCAAGCGCATCCGCAAAAACTGCAAGGCACCGTTGATCCTCAAAGGCATTGCCACGGCGGAAGACGCGATCATCGCCGTCGAGCATGGCGTGGACGTGGTCTACATCTCCAACCATGGCGGGCGGCAGCTCGATCACGGCAAGGGCGGCATCGAAGTGCTGCCCGAGGTCGTGGACGCCGTGCGCGGGAAGGCGCAGGTGTTCGTCGACGGCGGGTTCTTCCGCGGCACGGACATCGTCAAGGCCATGGCGCTCGGAGCCGATGCGGTCGCCCTCGGCAAGCTGCAGGGGCTGGCGCTGGCGGCCGGTGGCGAAGCAGGTGCCGTGCGCATGCTGGAGCTGCTCGAGGACGAGGTGCGGCGGACGCTCGGTCTGCTGGGTGTCACCTCATATGCCGAGCTGGATCACACCTACGTTGCTCAGGCGTCGGCGCTGCTGCCGCGCCTCGGCATGCACAGCGCGTTTCCGCTGCTGAAGGAAGGCTACTGAGGCGCGAACGCACGGGTGTAGGCTGACGCATGTTGGCCTTGGTCCAGTTGCGTTCAATCGGGATGCAGAAACGGAGCCCGCCGTGCGTCTGATCTCTCGTCACTTGAGCGTGGCTGCTCTGGCGTTGCCCTTGCTCATCGCGAGCGCCGCCGGGGCAGCGTCGCAGTCGTCCACCAGCATCGAAAAGCTGCTGACGGATGGATGGGAGATCGCGGGCTACGTGTCGGCCTGGGAAAACCGCTCCCTGATCCTCTTCAAGCACAAGGATCACAAGTACCTGGTGCAGTGCTCGGTCCTGATCGACGTGCTGCGCACCCCGCGGCAGGTGATTTATTGCTATGAGATCAAGTAGATCGCCGGCGCCGGCTGAAATGCTTGGATGTTGCACGGAATTACGTATTTGACAAACCCGAGGAGTCAGGACAATGTTGGATTCTCTCAGGCGTCCAAAGCCTAAGTGCTCAAGCCCGCGCGGGTTTTTAGGGAGACTGGATACCGGTAGCGATGAAGACGTACTTGAGCGCTGCGTAGATAGAGATTGCCACCAACAGCGAGAGGATCACGCGGAACCCCAGATCGTTTCGGCGGGGCAACCCCGTGAGCACGGCAATGTACCCGCCGTACAGTGCAAGCGAGACGATCAGGGCGTAGTCCATGCCCTAGCGCTTGGCCCTGGCGGCCTTCTTAGCCTTCTGCGGGGGCGCCTTCACGATCTTGCGCAGGGCTTTCTGGAAAGCCTCGTCGCTGTCCTCGTCAATGCCCAGCTTGCGCGCCGCCTCTATGAACTTCTGGCGCTGTGTCTTGCCTTCGTCGATCGTCGCTTTGCGTGCCATGGGGCCTCCCGATGGCTACGCAGTGTAGGTGATTTGCTCGCGTGCCGCGAGGTGCGCCATGGATAGGCCTTCCAGTTCAGACGACGAAAAGGAGATCACGCCCGAGATGATCGACGCCGGAGTGGCGATCTTCGAGGTGTGGAGGAACGAGCCTGACAATGCCGAGTCGCTAGAACAGAGCTACGGCATCGGCGACGCTAGGGTTCTGGTGATGCGCCTTTTTTTGCTAGCTCTGAGGCAAGGAGGAGAAGATTAACTGGCGGCTTGCTTTTCAGGTTGGAGGCGATCTGATTGAGTTCGACCATCGTGTCTATGCACGATCCAATCTTCTTTTTGATCTCAGTTTTTGTCCAAAACACATCGATGAACTCTACCGTTCCGCGTGCTGTTTGGAGTGCGAAATGTAAGCGCTCATCCCTAGTCATATGGAACGGCGTGTGTACAAGCCGGTTACTATTAGCTCGAGGCGCTCGCCGAGTACGAAGCGCCCAAGAAGAGGCATAAGC
>JBKKCB010000228.1:0-7802 GCA_046713545.1 Hyphomicrobiaceae bacterium
GCGACGCATCAGGTCGCGGCCGCGACCCGGTTGGCAATCCGGCGCTCGGCGGCCAGAACGATGGCGGCGCGGATGTCCGCCGCCGATGAAACATCGCCCGCGACATTGAGGCGCTGTTCGCGCGCCAGGCGGCGGAGGTCTTCCGCGCTGTCGATGGCGGCAAGCGCGGCGATGACGGCATCGCGGCCCAACGTGCGAAGGACGACCACCACGTTGGGCGCAAAGGGATCGAAGGGCCTTGCAGGATTCGCCGCCGGTGATGGCATCGCCACGGCCGGTACCGACGGCAGATCGAGGGGCGTGTCGCTGCTTTGCAAGCGCACGCGCAATTGGGCGATCTCTTCGCGCAGCTGGCGGACAATACGGTCGCGCTCTTCGGAGGACAGCCCCGCGTATGCCTTGAGCAGGCGCCGGAAATAGGCGTCCTGCGAGGCACCCGACAGAGCTTTGGTTTTCTTCCTCATCGGGCCTGGGCCGTTCTCGCCCGCGACGCGGGCGCGCCAATCAGCTCGTGATGCAACTCGCGCAGGTGAGGGAGGGCGTCCGCGTACTTCTCCTCCATGGTTTTCTGAGTTTCGTCCCAATCGAAGGCGCGCGCAATACTGGCGAGCGTCGGCATGCGCGCCTTCAGCAGGGGGTGATCGAGCGCGAGTTGGTCGATCAGGAGCCGCTCATGGCCGTCGCCGGTCAGATAGTTCGGCAGACAAGAATAGCGCCGCTGGGTGAACGGAATGGTGGCGAGCTGCTCGGCCGTTTCGACGCGCTCGATCAGCATGGCGACGCGGTCGAGCGCAAACTGGGACACGAAATCGGGCCGAAACGGCACCAGCACGTGATGGGCCAGATCGAGGGCCGCGAGCGCCGCAAACGACAGTCCCGGGGGACAGTCGAGGACGACCAGATCGAAGTCCATGCCGAAAATGCTTCATGAGCCGCTTCATGCGGCCCCGCACCTGCAGCGCCACGGCGTCCGCATCCAGGTCCTTTTTCGAATGCTTCAGGAGAAGCTCGTTCTGGATGTCTTCCAGCCGCTGCGACCCCGGGAGCAGCGAGACCTGGCCACGCGCCGTCCTGGCACGCGCCACATCGCCGGCGTGGGTCACCACATACGCGGATTCGTCCTCCGCCACCTTGTCGAAGCGATCATAGAAATAGTCGGAGATGGTGTGGCCGGCCCGGCACGCCTTTTCCCACCGCTCCCCACCGATGAGCATCAGCGACGCATTGCATTGCGTGTCGAGGTCCATGACCAGGACGCGCTGCCCGGACCAGGCCGCGGCCGCGTGCGCGAGCATGACAGCGATGGTCGATTTGCCGACGCCGCCCTTCCTGTTCGACACTGCAAGGAATTGCGCCATTCTCACCCCTCGTCCTGCCCAGGCAGACCGAGGAGGTATGTGATTCTTCAATAGGGCGCAGCCCAGAGATGGCGGGAACGCGGACGCGTGCCCAATCAAACACAGCAACCAATTGATGGGCACGGCGTTATTATCGTCATCTAAAAGCGTTCAAAGTTTAGGGGTCAAATGCCACGTTTTTACTTTCACGTGCGAGAGGGCGACATCCTCTCATCGGATGATGGGCAAGGCGAGGAGCTGCAGGACGTCGAAGCGGCGCGACTGGTGGCCGTCGACAGCGCCAAGGCGATTCTGAGCGAAGCGTCTTGGAGCGGCAGGGAGCCTGAATTGCCAGATCGAAGTGGCGGATGAGGCTGGCAGAACGATACTCATCGAGCCCGTAGGCACACTCTAGGCGCGATGTAGCACCAAGTGCCGCAATATGGGCACATCGGAGACCGTCAGGCCGCGGACGGCATTCTCAAATCGGCCAACGCCTTGCCCTGCAGCACGTCAGGGTCGGTATTCCCAAGACCCTCGCTACAAGCCGCTATTTCAACATCGCTGACCGTCCCAGCGTTGGTCTGAAATCGCACACAGGAACTCGGTGTGCTTGATTACTGCGACGACACGCTGCCCTTCCCCAAACTTTGCTTCAGCCGATCGGCGACAAAGCCCTGGGCATCCACCGCATCCTTGACGACAGCCGCCATGCCGAAGAATTCGTGGGTCGCCCCGAGATAGTCCTTGAACTCGGTCGCGACGCCGGCCGCCTTGAGCTTGTCCGCCAGCATCATCCCCTCGGACCGCAGGGGATCGATCTCGGCTGTAACGATCGTGGTGGGCGGCAGGCGGCTTAGGTCGGCTTTGCCGATCAGATCCAGCTTCGGCGACTCCTTGTCGGCAGGCTTGGCAAGAAAGTTGTCAACGAACCATCCCATCATGGCTTTGTTCAGCGGCTTGGCCGACTCGTTTTCCTGATAGGAGGGCGTCGTCATGTCGACGCCTGCAACGGGATAGATGAGCACCTGATGCAACGGAGCCTGCAGGTTCTCGTCTCGTGCCGCGATCGCCACGTTGATGGCGAGATTGCCACCCGCGCTTTCACCCATGACCGCAATGCGCTTGGCGTCGCCGCCAAAGGTGCCGGCGTTCTTCAGAACCCACTTGTAGGCCGCAACCGCGTCATCATGGGCCGCCGGAAACTTGTGCTCCGGAGCTTGCCGGTAATGCGCCGAGACGACGATCGCGTTGGCTTGTTTGGCCAGGCTGCGCGGAGCTGCGTCATACGTATCGATGTCAGCTATGACGAAGCCGCCACCGTGAAAATACAGCACGACGGGAAGCGAACCGCTGGCGCCCTCAGGTTTGTAGACGCGGGCGGGCAAGGGTCCAGCCGCACCATCGAACTGCATGTCCGACGCGCTGACACCCGCTGGGGGATCTGCCGGCCTGCCTTCCTTTTTCAGAAGGGCCTTGACGGCATCCGCAGGTGTCGGCTGGGTGCGCGCTTCCGCGGCCGAAAGGGTTTCGATGGGTTTGGGGCCGAGTTCGGCCAAGGTGTCCATGACCCGCTTCATGTCGGTGTCTGCTTTGGCGAGCGGATTGCTGGTCAACGTATTCACCGCGGTGGAGAGGCGTTCGCCAATCGTCGCCGGCTTTTGCCCGGCAACCGGGTTTTCCTTTTCCTGCCCCAGCGAAGGGGAGAGGAGCGCGGCAGCGGCCAGCGTTGCGGTTGCGACAAAAAAGGTGCGCTTCATGGGAGATTTCCGTTTGCGGCATGAGGTTCATGGATCGAACACCGCGCTGCCCAACTCGTTCCCCGCCGACCGTGGAATGCCCTTACGCACCATGCAATGTGCCGTTTCGCACCGGCGCACGCGTGGCAAACTCGAAAATCATTAACGTGGATCAGCAAGGCTTCGACTTGGCGGGAGGCTGGGCGTTCGCCCACGCCGAAGGGTCCGGACTGGTGAGCAACAAGACGGATTATGCGCCCTCCGGCCGGGGCCTTGCGTCCCGGGGAGGGCACTTTTCGACACTTCAAACGTTGAAAAAGCAGAGTCGGAAGTTACCGCGGTCCTGCATGACGATCTTGATCCCCAATGCCAATGTCTGGCGCGTCGAGCGGGCACATCGCTTTTCCGCCCTCATAGATGCCGCAGCGTTCTTCGCAGCCGTAAGGGAGGCCGCCCTCAACGCGCGGCACTCAATTTTCATTATGGGCTGGGATCTGGACAGCCGGACCCGCCTCGTGGGCGAAAGCGGCACACCCGACGACCGCTATCCGGCAGAGCTCGCGGCTTTCCTCGGCGCCCTGGTGAAAGAACGGCCTGGCCTCAACGTATATCTGCTGCTGTGGGACTATTCGCTCCTTTACGCGCGCGAGCGGGAGGCCTTTCCGCTGCTCACTTTGCAGTGGAATACCCCTCCGCGGATTCACTTCAGCCTGGACAGCCAGGTGCCGCTTGGCGCTTCGCAACACCAGAAGATCGTCGTCATAGACGACAGCATCGCGTTCTCCGGCGGCTTGGATCTCACCGGGCGACGCTGGGACACCCCCGCGCACGACATCAAGAATCCGCTGAGGATTGATCCAGGCGGACAGGCGTATCGTCCCTTCCACGATGTCCAGGCGATGGTCGATGGCGATGCAGCACGGGCGTTGTCGCAGATTGTCCGCGAGCGCTGGCGCTACGTCACCGCCGAGGCGATCCCGCTTGTAACGCCCCGGGAAGATCTGTGGCCCGCTCGCGTGCAGCCGGACTTCAGGGATGTCAAAGTCGGCATCGCGCGCACGCAGCCCGCCATGGAAGGGCTGCAAGAGACGCGAGAGGTCGAGCGGCTATTCCTCGACTCCATCGATGCCGCCGAGCGGATGCTCTACATCGAGAACCAGTTCTTCACGTCCGACCTGATCGCGGGGCGCATCGCCCGGCGCATGCGGGAGAGGCCGCAGCTCCAGACGCTCCTTATCGGACCGCAGAACCATGAGTCCTGGGTCGAAGCGCGCACCATGCGCAATGGTCGCCTGCGGTTCATGCGCACACTTGCAGATGCGGGCGTGGGGGACCGGGCGCGGCTGGTCTATCCGCACGTCCAGGATGAAAGCGCCTCCACCGACACGATGATGCATTCCAAGGTCATGATTATCGACGACCGATTTCTGCGCATCGGCTCGGCCAATCTCAACAATCGCTCCATGGGTACGGACACCGAGTGCGATCTCGCCATCGAAGCCGACAGCGACGACGAGAGATCGAAGATCCTCGAGATCCGCAACCGTCTACTCGCCGACCATTGCGGTACGACAGCCGACGAGGTTGCGCGCGCTTTCGCATCCGGCCTGAGCCTGTTGGAAGCATCCCAATCTTTGTCCGGGCGCGGTCACAGCCTGCGCGTCGTCAACGACGGCGCGCCGGATCCCGAGGAAATGGCGCGCTATGTGGAAGGTATAGCCGACCCGGAAAGGCCGGTCGCGGCGGATGCCTTTGCAGCCATGCAGCTGAGCGGCCAAGCGCCTCGCCTGACCTTGGCGCGCATCGGCAAGCTCGTGGTCGCGCTTCTCTTCATCGCCAGCCTGACCTTGGCCTGGCATTTTACGCCGCTGTCGGGCCTGCTTGCGCCGGCATCGATCGATCAGATGATGACAGCATTCGCTGCCAGTCCATGGGCGCCGTTGTACGTGCTGATCGCCTATCTCGCCGGGGGACTTATCGCGTTTCCGCTGATCGCGCTGATTGCCGCCACGGCTGCCGCGTTCGGACCGCTGCTCGGTTTCGCTTATGGCCTTGCAGGAAGCATTGCCAGTGCCGTCCTCATGTACGGCGTCGGTGCCTGGCTCGGCGGGCGACCGTTGCAGAGTCTGTTCGGGCCGCGGCTCGGCCGAATTCGCGACGCCATCTCGCGCAGTGGAATTCCGGCTATCGCGGCCGTACGGCTGGTGCCGGTAGCGCCTTTCTCGGTGGTCAACATGGTGGCGGGAGCGTGCCACGTCCGGCTGTTCGACTATGTGATCGGAACGGTGCTTGGGCTGCTGCCGGGCCTGCTGCTGATGTCGGCGCTGGGGTATCAGATTTTCCGCTTCATCGTTGACCCAACAGTGACGGACCTCGCTCTACTCGCCGGTGGTGTGATTGTCTGGGGCATCCTTGTGATCGGAGCACAAAGATTGGCCGTCAGGTTCGGGAGTGGGCGGTGACACCTCATCCGCGGACCGTTCGAGTGATGACATGGAATATCCATGGCGGAATGGGTCCCGATGGGCGCCATGATCTCGACCGCATACTGACATTGGTTCGCAACGCGGATCCCGATGTATTGGCGTTACAGGAGGTCGACTCGCGCCGGGCGCCGGGAAGCGAACATCCTTTGGCGATGCTCAAGCGGGTTCTCGGGCACCATGGCATTGCGGCAGCTGCGATCACGACGCCCGACGGCGATTACGGCCAGGCGTTGCTCAGCCGCTGGCCCATGACGGATACGCATGTGCACGACATCTCGATCCCCGGCCGCGAGCCGCGCCGGGCCATTACGGCCGTCGTCAACGCTCCGGCTGGAAAGCTCTTCGTGCTGGCGACCCACCTTGGTCTCAGGTTGACCGAACGGCATCGGCAGTCCCGGCAATTGTCGGCTCTCACGACGGCATCAAACCTGACAACGGTCGTCATGGGCGACTTCAATGACTGGATGACGCCGGGATCGGTGCAGAATGTACTCGCTCGCACGTTGCGTGGCCGCACGCCCCATCGCACGTTCCCGGCCCGCCTGCCGCTGTTGAAACTGGACCGCATCTATTGTCGGCCGGCGGAGGCGCTGCTCAGCAGTCGCGTCGATCGCGCCGCCCGGGCCATCTCGGATCACCTTCCGGTCATCGCCGAAATTCGACCCTGACTTTATGCCGTGGGCGCTGCTAATTCCTGCTCATGCGCTCGATCACGGCACGCGCCTGCATCCTAGCCGATCATATTCGAAGGCGTGTATTTCATCCCGAAGTGGATCAGCTGCTCGATGAGGGCGGGATAATCCAGGCCGATGTGCTTGGCGGAAAGCGCAAAGTCTTCATCTTTGGCGATCTGGGGATTTGGGTTGGCTTCCAGCAGGTAGGCTTCGCCGGATTCGGTCACCCGGTAATCGAGTCTTGCATACCCGCTCATACCGAGCAGGCGATAGATCTCTTTCGACAGATCAGCCAGGTGCGCCTGGAGTTTCCTTGGCAGCCGGGCCGGGCCGGTTTTGAGCCCAACCTGGCGCTGATACTTGGTATCCCATTTGGCGCGATCGGAGGCGATTAACGGACCGCCGTTGTTCTTCGTCATCGCGAATTCCCACGCCGGCAAGACGGTGACGCGATCATTGCCCATGACGCCGACGTAAATCTCCCGACCCTCAATGTATTGCTCGGCAAGTGCCGTTGAATCTGTCGTGCGATGAATGAACTCGACGCGCTCCTTGAGTTTTTCGTCGTCGTGAACTATCGACGCCCCAGAGATTCCGGCGGAGCCCTCTTCGGTCAAAGACTTGACGAAGAGCGGAAACGAAAGACCCTCGGGCCGCTTGGTCGCGCGGCGTTTCCGGAAGATCGCAAATTCAGGAACTTTGTGGCCGTGGTAGGCGAGGATTTTCTTCGTTAGCGCCTTATCGCGAGCGAGCGTCAATCCGCGAGGATTGCAGCCCGTATACGATTGCTTGCGCAGTTCCAGATAACTGACGACATGCTGATCGAAATGACTGATCCCGCCAAACTCCTCCACCAGGTTGAAGGCGATGTCGGGCTTATGAGCATCGATCGCGCCGCGGATGGTGGAAAGATCGTCTGACACTCCGATCGAGAAGACCTCGTGGCCCAGGGCTTCTATCGCATCTCGGACATCGAACTCGGTCTTTCGCAACTCGCGCTGCTTTTCGCTGAAATCCTTAAGGTCGCCCTCAGGCAATAGCCGTTCGTCGGCCAACAGGATGACCCGCAACTTTTTCTTGCGCAAAGTCTTTGCCATGGTGTGAGAACAGCCATCCTTAAGGTGCAACACTAAGCGGAACGCAGGAGGTGCAATGAACGCAGGAGATGCGCAAAGCAGCCGCGCGAGAACGCTGGATCAGGCGAAGGGTTCCAGGAATTGGTGCAACCTTCTGTTTGCGAAAGAGTTTGTATACGCCGGGAACGCCGAAAAGCGGGTTTCCCGCCAGCATGGCTTCATCCAGGGCGGGGCTTATGGTTGCTTATACGCATCGGACTCAGAAGGACGCACGCCCGCCAGTAGTGCTCGAAAGCGTCGACGATGAGACGCTGCTCGCAGCGCGGTTCTGCGATCTTCCTCTGCGCGTCGAGGGCAGTCTCATCGAGCGGCGCCTGAAGCGCCTTCACCGTGAACTCCAGGCCCGCCACATCAGTGCGCTTCCCCATGCCTGGTTGTCGGAGGAGTTCTTTAACCCGGATGGTGTGCTTGGATTTGCCATCCCATTCTA
>JBKKCB010000229.1:0-18499 GCA_046713545.1 Hyphomicrobiaceae bacterium
TCCAGGACATCCAGCATTTCCACATGGATGTTGTAGTTCTGCCAATCCGGATCGCGCGCCGATCGCCCGCGTCCGCGCAGGTCCACGGCGTAGACGTCGCGCGCGTGCGGGTTTCCCGGATCGCTCAAGTGAATGGCAAGCGCATGAAAATCGCGGCTGTTGCGCGTAAGCCCCGGGATGCACACCACCGGGCGGCGCAAAGACGCTGGCGAAGAATAGTGACGGGCAAAAAGGCGCAGCCCATCGCGCGACGTGTAGAAGACATCGCGCCAGGTGGGTCGATCCGGCCTAGCCTGCTCTGCGCCGCGCGCACCAGCCGCTGCGATCATCCTGCATGGTCCCCTAGTCGCCGGTCGTCCGCAGCTTGAGATCCTCATTGAGGCGCAAGGCCTGCGCCTCGCCCAAGCGCGCGCGATACACCTGAATATTGGCGAGCACCTTCTTGACGTATTCGCGCGTCTCTTCGATCGGAATGCTTTCGATCCAGTCGATGGGGTCCACCTTTGGATGGCGTGGATCACCGAACGCGCGGATCCATTCCCTGGCCCTGCCAGGGCCCGCGTTATAGCCGGCCAGCGTCAGCACGTAGTTGCCGCCGAACTCGGCCATGCGATCGCCGATATAGGCCGACGCGATCATGGCATTGTAGCTGTTGTCGGTGAGCAGCCGCGGGATGTCGCATTTGACTTTGTGGTCACGGCAAATGTGCTGCGCCGTGATGGGCATGACTTGCAGCAGGCCCCGCGCTCCCGCTGTCGAGACGATGGCCGAATTGAACTCGCTCTCCTGCCTTGCGATGCCGAGCAGCATCGCCGTTTCCGGTGGCGCGCGCAGCGCCTTGTAGGCCGGGAACGGGTGCACGGGATAGGCATAGACGACGAGGTTCATGCCGCGCGCAATCGCCGTCTTGCCGATCCGCACGACCATCTGCGTATCGCTAAGCGTCTCCGCGAGCTGGGCCAGCAGCGCGACTTCCCCTTCGGTCTTGAGATGGTAGCGCAAGTGGCCAAGCAGCATGCGCACGATGCTGCGGTCCAGGTTTGTGTTCACTGCGAGCACGATCGCCTTCACGGCATCGAGCTCGCTAAATCGGTTTACCTCTTCTGCGGTTGGTACCGCAGGCAGGTTGGCACCGAGAACAGGACTGCCGATCTTGTGCCGTGCGAGCTGGCCGTGGAACGTATCGAACAGTTTTGCCGCATTGGCATAGTGTTTGCCTGCCTCGTCCCGGCGCCCCAGGGCCTCGTGCGTCCGCCCCAGCCAGTAGTCCGCCCGCGACTGTGTGAGCGGTCCGTCCGCGGCTGCCCGCGAAGCTTCGAAGTGAGCCAGCGCGGCCTTGGCATCGTCGAGATATCGCAACGCCAGCCAGCCGGCCATGAAGGTCGCATCCTTGAGCGGATTGACGCTCAAGGGGCCTGGATTGCGTACGATGGCGTAAGCGACGTCCGGCTTGTCCGCGCGCAGCGCCGCGTAAGCGGCGGCGCGGCGTTCCATCCACCAGTCGTCGGGACTGACCAGCTTGTCCGGGTCGTTTGGCAGCGCGGTCAGGATCTTCCACACCTCGTCCATTTTGCCGAGCGATCGCAAATGCTGGACGCGCTGGTAGGCCAGTCCCCAGTCGACTGTACCCTCAGGCTCGGCCGGCAGCGCGGCGAGCAGTTTGTCCGCCGTCTTCGATTTGAGAAATACGGCCAGCCGCGCCTCGGCCTTTTTCTGCTCGGCCTCCGGCAGCAGCGGGATGACCCGCCGGGCGATCGCGGCCCGATCGTCGCGTTCCGCCGAAAAGCGCACGCTGTCGACGAGAATGCGATCCAGCCGCCGCCTGTGATCGTCGGGACTGAGCAAGGCCCGAAACCGCTCCAGAAAGCCCGTCTCGAGCGTGGCAGCGAGTTCATATTCACGCCAGGCTTTTGCGGCCATGGCGCGAGCGCGTGCCTCGTCGTTTTCGGCAAGATAAGCAGAGGCGAGCGCGGCAAAGCCGGCTCCGGCTTGAGGCCCCTCATCGCGGAACAAGCTTCGGATCTTCTGCGAGCTGCCACCTTGGACGAAAGCCTGCTCTTCCGCGCGCCGCCGCAGGAGCTGCCGATCGGGCCAGGCCGGATTGGCCTCGCTGAAGGTGTAGAAGTCGGCCGGCGCCCCGAAACCGTTGCGCA
This sequence comes from Hyphomicrobiaceae bacterium, assembly GCA_046713545.1. GTDB lineage: Bacteria > Pseudomonadota > Alphaproteobacteria > Rhizobiales > Hyphomicrobiaceae > CADEFX01. Next base: position 2,154 of record JBKKCB010000229.1, read on the forward strand.
AGGCAAACCACTCGACGAGCCGGCGGGCCGCAGGGTCCGTCAGTTGTCCCCGGAGAATGCGCGCGCGAGCAATATCGCCTCCGCCCACCGCTTTGATCGCGTCGCGCAGGCGTTGGGCGTCTTCTGCGCTGATCACATGCGCGCGTGCTGGAGCGATCAGGGCCGTGAGCGCCTGTTTGTACCTGATCTCCGGATTGAGCTCGGTTGAAGCGCCCGATTCCGGCTGCTGTCGCGACTCACTCTCCGTAGCCGTGGCCATCTGGCGCTGTGGATTGCGTGCCGGCAGCGGCGGTTGGGGCAGGGCGGCACTGGCGGTCGGCTTGACCCTGGCTCCGGGCGACGCAGTCGCCTCCGCCGGCAATGCCCCGCCTGCGGCCAGCATCGCGACGATTCGAATAAGCAGCCTCGTCCGAAATCCACGATGCGCCAGCAACAGCGACCTCACATTGGCAGGCTTTTGGCCGTGTATCGGTGCATATGGGCCGCGGCCAATCTTGCGGCATGAAACACGAAGGCATATGGTGAGCGCGATTTTGTGGCGCTGGCCGTCGGCGTCCTTATTGGTCGGGCAGGGTATCAAGCCAAACGACGGCATTCAAGGAGCGCTGGCGCAATCGCTGGCCTCCAATCCGGGAGGCAGGCTCATGTTCAAGGGCTCATTTACGGCACTGATTACGCCCTTCAAGAACGGCAAGGTCGACGATCAGGCGTTCACACGTCTCGTCGAATGGCAGATCGATGAGGGCACGCACGGCCTTGTGCCCGTTGGGACCACCGGAGAGTGCCCAACATTGAGCCACGATGAGCACAAACACGTTGTCGAGCTGTGCGTCAAGGTGGCGCGCAAGCGGGTGCCGGTCATCGCCGGGGCGGGTTCCAATTCGACAGCCGAGGCGATCGACTTCACGCGGCATGCCCAGAAGGCCGGTGCCGATGCCGTGCTGCACGTCACGGGCTACTACAACAAGCCCACGCAGGAAGGTCTCTATCAGCACTTCAAGGCCATCGGCGACGCGGTGGATATCCCGATTTTCCTCTACAATGTCCCGCCCCGCACGATCGTCGACATCTCGGTGGCGACCATCGGGCGCTGCGCGAAATTGAAGAATGTCGTCGGCATCAAGGACGCGACCGCCAACGTGTCCCGCGTCACCCTGCAGCGGCTGGCGTGCGGCAACGATTTCGTCCAGCTGTCCGGCGAAGATGCGACGGCCCTGGGCTTCAACGTGCACGGCGGACACGGCTGCATCTCGGTCACCTCCAACGTGGCCCCGCGCCTGTGCGCCGAGTTCCAGACAGCCTGCATGAAGGGCGACTGGAAGACGGCGCGCGAAATCCAGGATCGCCTGATGCCGCTGCATGACGCGTTGTTCTGCGAAACATCGCCCGGGCCTGTGAAGTATGCGGCCTCGCGTCTCGGCATCTGTTCGGCTGAGACCCGTCTACCGCTGGTGCCGATTGCCGAGGAGTCCAAGAAAAAGGTCGACGCGGCTCTGGTGTCAGCCGGCCTGTCGAATCTGGCCAAAGCCGCAGAGTAATGCGCGGCAAAGTCGAGGTATCCGCACATGGCGGCCAAGAAGGATGATGGCCGCCGCGTGGTTGCCGAGAATCGCAAGGCACGCTTCGAGTATATGATTGGCGACACCTACGAGGCTGGCATTCAGCTTGCCGGCACGGAGGTGAAATCGCTGCGTCAGGGCCAGGCCAACATCGCGGAGAGCTATGCCTCGGCCGAGGGCGATGGCCTGTTCCTGATCAATGCCTATATCCCCGAGTACAAGCAGGCCGGCGAGTTCTTCCAACACGAGCCGCGGCGCCAGAGGCGGCTTCTTCTGAGAAAAACGGAAATTCACAAGCTGCGCATCGCCGTCGAGCGCCAGGGCATGACCGTGGTCCCGCTCGAGCTCTATTTCAATGCGCGCGGCCTTGCCAAACTCAGGTTGGCCCTGGCCCAGGGCAAGAAGCTGCATGACCGCCGCGAGGCGACCAAGAAGCGCGAATGGGACCGCCAGAAAGCGCGGCTTATGCGCGAAAAGGGGTAGCGCTGATGGGCGTGAGCCGCGCGCAGCTTTTGGCGATTGAGGAGGCTGCTGTCCGCAGCTGGCCGGCCCTGCAAAGGGCTCCTATCGATGGTTGGCTCTGGCGCTGCACATCTGGCGGCTCGGTGCGGGCCAATACGGTTGCCGCTCTCGCCTACTCCGGCGCTGACGTGGAGGCTTCCATCGACGAGGTCGAGCGCTTGTACCGGACTGCCGGTGCACCGCCGCGCTTCACAGTTTGCGACGTCGGCGCGCCGTCCGATCTCGATCAGCGCCTGGCGGCGCGCGGCTATCGGCGAGGGGATGACCATGTCACCATGGTGAAGTCTGCGTCGGCATGCGCCGCGCCGCCCGATGTCATTGCTCTGGGCGCTGCTCCATCGGCCGAATGGATGGCTATTTACGTGTCAGGCCTTACCGATGATCGCCGGGAGATTGCGCCGCGGATTCTGGCTGGCTTGCCTGCGCATCGCATGTACTTCGCCTGTGTGCGGCAAGGCCGCGCCGTGACCAGCGGGCTTTCGATCGCAGACGGTCAATTTGCCTCTGTGCAGTGTATGGCGACCGTTCAAGGGGGCCAGCGCCAGGGCGGAGCGCGTGCAGTGCTGAGCGCCATCGAAAGCTGGGCGGCGGCGCAGGGCTGCACCACGCTCTATCTTCAGACTGGCGCCGACAACGCTGCCGCGCAGGCGTTGTATCGCGCGTGCGGTTTTGTCCTGGCTGGACGCTATCATACCCGTGTGCTTGCGCGCTGAACGAAGGTGATCTCATGCCGACGCCCGTCAATCCGAATCTGCTCTCAGTCGACTGGTCGAAGATACCAGCGCCGCCCGACGATGGCGGCGCCCGCCATCTCGAGGGCCTGCAGGTGCCCGACGTGCCGCTGCCTGCCACGGATGGGTCGATCGTATCGCTCGGGAGGCTGGCCGGCCGCTCCGTGGTGTACGCCTATCCCCGCACCGGCCGCCCGGACCAGATCGGGCTGGTCGACGACTGGGACATGATCCCGGGCGCGCGCGGCTGCACGCCGCAATCGTGTGCATTTCGCGATCACCATGCAGAGCTTCGCACGGCCGGCGCGGCCCACATTTTCGGCCTGTCGACCCAGGATACGGCTTACCAGCAGGAGGCGGTCGCGCGGCTGCATCTGCCGTTCGCGATTCTATCGGATGCGAAATTTGCGCTCACCCATGCCCTCCGCCTGCCGACGATGGAGGTGGCCGGCCACATGCTCCTGAAGCGCATGGCGCTCGTCATCGACGATGGCCGCATTGCCCACGTCTTCTATCCGGTATTTCCGCCCGATCGGAATGCCGCCGACGTCGTCGCGTGGCTCAGAGCCAATCCAAAGCAATGAGGGCGCTCTAGCGGGCACCCTCGGCGTTCTCGTCCCAGTGCGCCCGGATATCGGCAAACACCGCGTGGAACATCGCGGTTGTCAGGCGTCCGGTTTGGGTGTTGTAGCGAGAGCAGTGATAGCTTGAAAACAACGTGAGTTTTTCCGTCAGCCGGGATCGCGCTGCGTGGGCGAATGGTGCACTCGATCTTTTCCGGCCGAGTGCCACCAGCGTGCTTTCGTGGGCCGTGCGCCCCAAGGCCAGGATGGTCCCAAGGCGCGGCATCTCGGACATCGTTGCTGCGAGAAAAGAGCGGCAGGTATTGATTTCTAAAGGCGTGGGCTTGTTTTGCGGCGGAACGCAGCGCACTGCGTTGGTTATGCGGCAGTCGACCAGTTCAAGCCCGTCCGTCGGGTCGGCACGATAATTCCCCTTTGCAAACCCATGCGTGAGGAGCGTCGAGTAGAGAAGGTCGCCTGCATAGTCGCCCGTGAACGGCCGTCCCGTTCGATTGGCGCCTTTCAGGCCTGGCGCCAGGCCGACGATCAGCAGCCGCGCGTTGACACCGCCAAACGAGGGGACCGGCGCGTTATGCCAAGCCGGTTGCACGCTTCTGTTGCTTGCGCGAAATGCCACCAGTCGCGGACACGCCGGGCAATCCCGCGGCGGTTCGGCAATCCCGGTCAGGTGCGCCATGGCGCCGGCGCCTGAGGGCGTCAGACGTCAAGCGGGTCGTCGTTGCCCTGAAATTCGCGCTCACGCTGGCTGCGGTATTGGTGCGCGCGCGCTTCGCGTGCTTCACGCGGAACTCTTGCCGTAGGGTCCCGGCAAATGTCCTTCTCGAGGTCGGCGATATCAATGAACTGATCGGCTTGCCGGCGGAGTTCGTCCGCCACCATGGGCGGTTGTGTCTGCAGCGTGGAAATAACACTCACGCGCAGACCTTTCTGCTGCAGGGCTGCGACAAGAGATCGAAAATCGCCGTCGCCGGAAAAGAGCACGACATGATCGAGATGCTCTGCGAGTTCCATCGCATCTACGGTCAACTCGATGTCCATGTTGCCTTTGATTTTGCGCCTGCCGGACGCGTCGGTGTACTCCTTGGTCGGCTTGGTGACCATGGTGTAGCCGTTGTAGTCGAGCCAATCTATCAATGGCCGGATCGACGAATACTCCTGATCCTCAGCAAGCGCCGTATAGTAAAGCGCACGAACAAGCTGCCCCTTTTCACGAAACAGTCCCAGGAGCCGTTTGTAGTCGATATCGAAACCGAGAGATTTCGCGGTTGCGTAGAGATTGGCGCCGTCAATAAATAACGCCGTTCTCTCCGTGGGGTAAAAGAACATCCGACCAGTCACCTATCTTTGCTCTAACGTCGCCGTCCGCGGTTCCAAGATCAATATCGTTGGGAACTGCAATTATCAGCGCGGCAGGGACTGTTCAAGTATAAGCTGACTCGCAGGAATTGGAAGCACTGTTCGCCGGCAGCATCCTTGCAAGTACGTAATGAATAATATCTGGATTAGTCTTGGAGCAAACATTCCGGGTACGTGGGGTGAGCCAGCTGTTTCCTTGCGCCGGGCTTTGGCGGAATTCAGGAATGCCGGTTTCCACGTTTTCGCACGCTCCCCGCTTTATCGCACCCAGCCGTTGGGCAGCGGTCGCCAGCCGCACTATCTGAACATGGTTATTGGAATACGGGGATCCATCAGCCCGGCCATGCTCTTGCGGCTGCTGAAGCACCTCGAACGTCGTGCCGGACGGCGAAAGCGGGGTCACTGGCAGCCAAGGCCGCTCGATCTCGACATCTTGGATTTTGGCGGCCGGATCATCGGCCGTTCTGGCCACAGGCGTTCGGAGGGGCAGCTTCTCCTGCCGCATCCCGAACTGCACCGGCGCGGCTTTGTTCTTGTTCCTTTCGCCGCAATAGCGTCCGGCTGGCGCCATCCCGTTCTTGGTTTGGGCGCGTGCCAAATGCTGGCCCGGTCCCCCTGTCTGGCGCGAGGCGTCGAGCGTTCCCCCCACGCGTCAGAGGTCTTGCTGCCATGATTTCCACACCACGCGATGATCGGGCGTGGCGCAGCCGCTGCCCTTGATTCTTGTGGCATTTCGTGGCATCAGTCCCTTTCCTGTCGCAAGCGCGGGAAACGCCTGCGCGCGGCAAATGGATTTCGCATCTCTGAACAATCGAGGAATACGCTGCGATGGCACGTGTCACCGTGGAAGATTGCGTCGATAAAGTCCCCAACCGGTTCGAGCTCGTCCTGCTTGCAGCGCATCGGGCGCGCGCCATCACAAATGGCGCGAATATCACGATCGAGGCGGAAAACGACAAGAATCCGGTGATCGCCCTGCGCGAGATTGCCGACAAGATGCTCCCGCCCGACGACCTCCGCGAGGCGCTCATTCATTCGATCCAGAAGAATGTGGAGGTTGACGAGCCCGAAGCTGGCGCCGCACCGCTGCTGGCTCCTGACCGTCGGCCTGTGACGCTTGGACGCGACGACCAGAATGCGGATGCTATGGTCGATCAGATCACCATGTCTGAGGAGCAACTGTTGCGTGGCATGGAGAGCCTCACACCGACGGAGCCGTCCTCCAACGGCGGCGGTAATGGCGGTCGGAGCCGATAGCCCGTCTTTTCGACGGTGCACCGCTTCCGCAAGGCGCGACCTGCCGCCGGCTTTGAGCCTCTGCGTTGCGCGGAATGACGCGCCATGATGAGGCAATATGAACTCGTCGAACGCGTCCTAAACTACGATCCCTCGGCGGACGAGGCCCTGCTCAACCGCGCGTATGTCTACGCCATGAAGGCGCATGGCAATCAAAAGCGCGCGTCCGGTGATCCCTATTTCTCCCATCCCCTCGAAGTCGCGGCCATTCTGACCGACCTGAAGCTCGACGACGCGACCATCGCCACGGCCTTGCTGCACGACGTCATCGAGGACACGGCCTCCACGCGCGCTGAAATAGACCAGTTGTTCGGGCCCGAGATCGGATCGCTGGTCGACGGTCTGACCAAAATCAGGCGCCTGGACCTGGTGTCCAAGAAGGCCGAGCAGGCCGAGAACTTCCGAAAGCTCCTGATCGCCATTTCCAGCGACATCCGCGTCTTGCTGGTCAAGCTCGCCGATCGTCTGCACAACATGCGTACGCTCGAGCACGTGAAGCCGGAAGCCAGGCGGCGTGCCAGCGAAGAGACTTTCGAGATCTATGCGCCACTCGCGGGACGCATGGGAATGCAAGCCCTGCGCGAGGAACTCGAAGAACTCGCGTTCCGGGGGCTGCACCCCGAAGTTCACAAGACGGTCGTCGATCGGCTCGTCCAGCTGCGCGAGCGCAACAAAGGGCTGGTCGACGAGATCAAGCGGGGACTGAGGGACAAGCTCAGCGAGTCCAATGTCCAGGCCGAGGTGTCAGGCCGTGAAAAGAAGCCCCATTCCATCTGGAGAAAGATGGAGAACCGGCAAATTTCGCTCGAGCAGCTTTCTGACATCTACGGCTTTCGCGTGATCGTGGACAGCGTTGCAGACTGCTACAACGTTCTGGGCATCATCCACACCCATTGGCGAGCGGTACCCGGCCGGTTCAAGGACTACATTTCGACGCCTAAGCAGAACGGTTACCAGTCGATTCATACGACGATCGTCGGCCCACGCCACCAGCGCGTCGAGCTGCAGCTGCGCACCTCCGCGATGAACCGCGTCGCCGAGTACGGGGTGGCCGCGCACGCGCTTTACAAGGACAATATTCCCGTCGCGGCATTGGGCAACGGCGCTTCCAAGAATGCCGATCTCACCAAGGATGGGCCCTACGTCTGGCTGCGGCATCTCGTCGAATCTCTCCTCGATGGCGACAATCCGGAAGAATTCCTCGAACACACCAAGCTCGAGCTGTTCCAGGATCAGGTTTTCTGCTTCACCCCGAAAGGCCGGCTTATTGCGCTGCCGCGCGGCGCGACACCCATCGATTTCGCCTATGCCGTGCACACGGACGTCGGCAACAGCTGTGTCGGGGCCAACATCAACGGGCGTCACATGCCGCTGACGACGGAGCTGCGCAATGGCGATGAGGTGCAGATCCTGACCTCGGTGAGCCAGACGCCGCCGGCCGCCTGGGAGCGGATCGCTGTGACCGGCAAGGCCCGATCGGCGATACGCCGGGCGGCGCGTGATGCTCTGCGTCGTCAATATGCCGAGCTTGGGCGCCGATTGCTCATTTCAGCCTTCGCCAAGATTGGCCAAGACTACACTGACGACAAGCTCCGAAAGTCGTTGTTCCGCCTGTCCCAGAAGAGCGTGGATGAAGTTCATGCGTCCGTTGGCCGAAGCGAGCTTGCGGTCGCAGATGTCGTGCGCGCAGTCGTGCCCGATGCGGTGTTGGCGTTGCCGCAAAAAGGGCCACGCCCACGCAACCGGCATGAGCGCCCGGGCACGGAGGAAGGCTGGTTCAATCTGTCGAAGGTGATCGGGCTCAAGTTTCGCTGGCCCGGCAGCGGGACCGACAAGGAGCCGAAGGTTGGCCAGGGTGTGCCGATCCGCGGCATGAAGAATGACGTGCCTGTCCGGTTCGAGGATGCCGGGGCCGTGCCGGGTGATCGCATTGTCGGCGTCCTGACGCCGGGCGAGGGCATTCGCATTTTTCAGATTCACTCACCCCGCTTGAAGGACTTCGAGCATGAGCATTGGATCGACGTCACATGGGATGTCGATCCCAACAGTCCGGAACGGTTTCCGGCACGCATTCTCGTCACCGCACTCAACGAACCGGGTACGCTGGCCCAAATCGCCCAGATTATCGGTGAAGAGGACGGCAATATCGACAATGTGCAGATGGTGCGCCGCGGCAGCGACTTCACCGACATGCAGGTTTCAGTGGAAGTCTGGGATCTGGAGCACCTCAACCGGATCATTCACGGGCTGCGGTCGAGGCCCGTTTTGAGCAAGGTCGAGCGCCTGTTCGAGTAAATCCGCTGCGGCCCGGTTTAGGCCCGTGTGGCCGGCGGCACTGACAGGTTTTTGCCATTGCGATATATTGCGAAGTGTTCGAAGGCCGGAAGCCTAGCGAGGGTGAGAGTTGTTCATGGCTCAACGAAGGGATGCGCGCCATCTTCGTCTTGGCGTGAATATTGATCACGTCGCCACGATCCGCAATGCCCGCGGCGGGCGGCATCCGGACCCGTTGCGTGCGGCCCACCTAGCGATCGAAGCCGGCGCCGATGGCATCACGGCCCACCTTCGGGAGGATCGGCGGCATATTTCCGACGCCGATATAGCCCGCCTCAAGGGCGAGCTGACCCGCCCCCTCAATTTCGAGATGGCGGCGACCAAGGAGATGCTCGGAATTGCGCTGCGGCATGTGCCCCATGCCTGCTGCCTGGTCCCGGAGAAGCGCGAGGAGCGCACCACCGAAGGTGGTCTCGATGTGGTCGGCGGACACAATCATCTATCGTCATATGTGCAGACCCTGCGTGACGCAGGCATTCGCGTTTCGCTTTTCATCGAACCAGATCCGGCGGCCATCGAGGCGGCCGCGCGACTGGGGGCCGATATTGTCGAGCTGCACACCGGCCTTTATTGCGAAAAGGCGCTGGAAAACGATGCCGCGAGTGTGGCCGTCCAGCTCAAGCGGCTGGAGACAGGCGCCCGGCTTGCCGCCGCTGCCGGTCTGGAGGTTCACGCCGGGCACGGTCTGACTTTCAATACCGTGGGGGGCGTCGCCCGCATTCCGCAGGTGGTCGAGCTCAACATCGGTCACTTCCTCATCGGCGAGGCGATCTTCGGCGGCCTGCAATCGGCCATCACCCATATGCGGGAGCTGATGGATCAGGCGCGCGTCACCTCCGGCGTTCCAACACCAGTCTAGCGAGACTGCCGTGATCATCGGCCTGGGCAGCGACATCATCGACATACGCCGCATCGAGAGCACGATCTCGCGTTTCGGGGATCGTTTTCTGAATCGTGTCTTCACCCCAACCGAGCGGCAAAAGTCCGATCGACGGCAGCAGCGTGCGGCCTCTTACGCCAAGCGATTTGCCGCCAAGGAAGCCTGCTCGAAGGCGCTGGGGACCGGGCTGCGCCGGGGCGTGTTTTGGCGCGACATGGGTGTGGAGAATTTGGCCTCCGGCCGCCCCACGATTGTGCTGACTGGCGGGGCTGCTATGCAACTCGGCCGCATCACCCCTGCGGGTTATGCCGCGCGGATCGATGTCACGCTGACTGATGATTTCCCGCAAGCACAAGCAATTGTTATCATTTCGGGCATTCCAATAAAAGGCGATGCCCTATAGTAACAGCCCATCTCAGCGCGTCAGCACGTACAATTGCACCCATCTGCCGGAACAGCTATAGGGGCGGCGGGGAGGCGGACCTCGTTGCCGCAGCGGCGGCGGAAGGATCGGAGGATGGCTCTGGACAGCGAGACCAAGAAGGCCAGCGAGGGGGGCTGGCGCGATATTGTCACGATTTTCGTGCACGCGCTCATTATCGCTTTTGTTGTGCGGGTATTCCTCTATCAGCCGTTCAATATTCCTTCGGGCTCGATGCAATCGACCCTGTTGATTGGTGACTACCTTTTCGTATCGAAACTTTCGTACGGCTACAGCCGCTACTCGTTTCCATTCGGCTTGAACCTTTTCTCCGGGCGTGTCCTGGGCGCCGAGCCCAAGCGTGGCGATGTCGTCGTCTTCAAACTTCCACGCGACAACTCGACGGATTATATCAAGCGCGTGATTGGCCTTCCCGGTGATGAGATCAGCGTGCGTCGCGGCGTTCTCTTCCTGAATGGCCGCGAGGTCCCGCGGCGGCGCGTGAGCGATTTCGTGCAGGCCGAACAGGATGGTCGCGAGATCCGCACGGCTCGCTACGAGGAGACGCTTCCGAACGGCGTCAAATACAATGTCCTCGATGCCAAGCCCAACGGTGAATTCGATGATGTCGGTCCCTACAAGGTGCCGGCGGGCCACTATTTCATGATGGGTGACAATCGCGACAACTCGACCGACAGCCGCGAGCAGTCGCCACGCTATGGTGTGGGATATGTTCCCTATGAGAATCTTGTAGGCCGCGCCGATATTATTTTCTTTTCAGCCGCCGTCGACGAGCCCGATGCGTTCCGTTTGACCAGCCCCTGGACTTGGCCATTCGATATTCGCTGGTGGCGAATTTTCAACATCGTTCGCTGATGAGGGTTGTGTGGCTCGAGGGCGTAATCTCAAAGGCCTCGAAGCTGCTCTGGGCTACAAGTTCAAGAGCCGTACGATGCTTCAGCGTGCGCTGACGCATGCAAGCAAGCGCACCGAGAAAGGCAAGGTTCTTGACAACGAGCGTTTGGAGTTTCTGGGCGACCGGGTTTTGGCACTTGCCGTCGCCGAGCTCTTGATCGAACTCGATCCGCTCGCCAACGAAGGTGAATTGGCGCGTCGTTTCAATCGCCTGGTCCGCAAGGAGGCTTGCGCGCGGGTGGGGCGCGATCTCGGGCTGGGCTCTGCTCTCGTATTGTCCGTTTCGGAGTCTGACAGCGGCGGTCGAGAGAAGGATACAATTCTGGCCGACGCGTGCGAGGCACTGTTGGCGGCGGTCTTTCTGGAAGCCGGATTTCCGGCCGCTCGAGATGTGGTGCGCCGCCTGTGGTCGCCGATGGTGGACAAGCTGCCGGACGTTGCGACCGATGCCAAGTCTGCGTTACAGGAGTGGGCGCAGGGCCAGGGTTTGGCGCTTCCCGAATATGTAGAAGTGGAGCGGCATGGTCCCGATCATGCCCCACGCTTTACATCGGAGGTGCGTATTGTCGGGCGCAAACCTGCCCGCGGGGAGGGGGCCAACAAGCGTGCCGCCGAGCAGGCGGCCGCAACGGAACTGCTCTCTCGTGAGGGCGTATGGAGACCTGGATCCCATGCCTGAAGAGCCCGGCGCCGGCGCGCCTTCATCACCGCCCGTTCAAGATCAGCGTTGTGGTTTCATCGCTGTGGTTGGCGCGCCCAACGCCGGTAAGTCCACGCTGGTGAATGCGCTCGTCGGCGCCAAGGTGACGATCGTATCGCGCAAGGCGCAGACGACGCGCGTGCCGATCCGCGGCATTACCATCGAAGGCGCCAGCCAGCTCATCTTTATCGATACACCGGGCATCTTTGCGCCCCGCCGGCGGCTTGATCGCGCGATGGTCGATGCCGCCTGGGCACGGGCATCGGACGCCGATGTGATTGCGCTTGTCGTCGATGCCGCGAAGGGCAGTGACGATGATGACACTGCGCGCATCCTCGACAAACTTGGCGACGTCCGTGCGCACCGCCTTCTGCTGCTCAACAAGGTGGATCGGGTGAAGAAGGAGACCTTGCTGGGTGTTGCCGCCGCTCTCAATGCCAAGCTGCCCTTTGCAGCAACATTCATGATTTCGGCCTTGAAGGGCAGCGGTATCGAGGATCTCAGGAAACATCTGGCGACACTGGTCCAGGCCGGCCCTTGGCACTATCCGGAAGATGACATTTCCGACGCGCCGCTGCGCTTGCTTGCGGCCGAAATCACGCGGGAGCGCCTCTACGAGCGGCTGCACGACGAACTGCCCTACTCGGCGACCGTCGAGACGACGTCCTGGAAAGATCTGCGCGACGGCGCGGTGCGTATCGAGCAGACCATTTTTGTCGAGCGCGAAAGCCAGCGTCGCATCGTCCTGGGGGAAGGTGGCCGCTCGATCAAGCAGATTTCGATGGAGGCACGCCGCCAGTTCGGCGAGATCATCGAAAAGACGGTCCACCTTTTTCTCTTCGTCAAGGTGCGCGACAGCTGGCAGAACGACCCGGAGCGCTATCGCGAGATCGGCCTCGACTTTCCCAAGGACTGAGCGCGCGGCTGCAACAGCTCGGTCAATAGCCGGCGCGGGGCCGCAATGGCAGCCGCTTGGCAATGACCCTGTCGATGCGTCGCCCGTCAAGATCGACGACCTCGAATTCCCATCCGAGCGCGACCACGGTTTCTCCCACCTTGGGGAGGCGCTGCAGGTGAGACAGCAGGAAACCTGCCGCCGTCTGATAGTCGCGGGTCGCCGGCAGCACGATCCCCAGCAGGTCAGCCATCTCGTCGACGGCCATCCAGCCCGAGATCAGCCATGATCCGTCGTCGCGCTGGACTACCTGCGTTTCACCGACTTCTTCTCCAGATACGGGCCCGGAAATGGCCTCCAGCAGATCGGCGGGCGTGACGAGCCCTTCGAAATGCCCGTACTCATCGTGCACGAGCGCCATTTTGATCTCTGCCGTGCGCAGCTGCGCCATGACGTCGAGCGCATCCATCGTGTCGGGCACGACCGCAGCAGGCCGCATGCGTTTTCTTATGTCGAGAGGCTGGTTCTGTAGAACCGATGCCAGCAGATCGCGGGCCTGAACGACCCCCACCATGGCGTCTGCAGAACCTTCGCCGACCGGAAGCATCGAGTGCGGTGTCTCGATCAGCACGCGTTTGGTCTCCTCGTCGCTGGCTTTCAGGTCCAGCCAGCTCACTTCCGTGCGGGGTGTCATGACGCCCTTCACGGAGCGATCACCCAGCCGCATGACACCGACCAGAAGGCGCTGCTCGTCGGCTTCCAGAACGCCTGCGCTTTCAGCCTCGGCGATGAGGCTTTTGATTTCTTCTTCCGTCACCGTTTCTTCAGCTTCGGCAGTCCGGCCCAGGATTCGCAGAACCAAGCGCGTGGAAATGTTGAGGAGCCACACCAGGGGCGCTGCGACCCGGGACATCAGGGTCATGGCGGGCGCGACGGCACAGGCGATCACTTCAGCATTGCGCAGGGCGAGATGCTTGGGAACGAGTTCCCCGATAATCAACGACAGATAGGTGAGGCACGCGACGATAATGCCGAAGCCAAGCGGTTCGGCGACAGCGTCCGACACACCGCGACGTTCGAGCCATATTGCCAGATCGTTGCCGAACGTGGCGCCCGAGTAGGCGCCGGCCAGGATGCCGACCAGCGTGATGCCGATCTGCACCGTCGAGAGAAATCGACCGGGATCTGACGACAGAGCAAGGGCCCGGCGAGCGCCTTTTCGGCCTGCTGCGGCCAGGACTCTCAGTCGCGCCCGGCGGGAAGAAACGACGGCCAGCTCCGACAATGCGAACACGCCGTTGAGCAGTATGAGAAAGGCAATAATGGCAAATTCGAACACGGTCTCCGCTCTGGCCTCGCATGGGCCGATTGTTGGTGTGGTCATCCAATAGCATGGTTGGCGGCCTCTGCGTCAACGTGTGCCAAAAAGGGCCGCCGGGCCGGCGCACGCATTTGCCGCTTGCGTGTGCGGGTTGTGAACATATCCCTCCGGCGCCCCGCACGCCTCCAATTCCGCTATGCTCCCGCCATGGAGTGGATCGACGAAGGACTCGTTTTGAGCGTGCGTCCGCACGGGGAGACTGCCGCCGTCGCGGAAATGTTTACGCGCGCCCGCGGGCGCCACCTGGGGCTGGTGCACGGAGGGCGGTCGCGAAAACTCAGGCCGCTCCTGCAGACCGGCAATCACGTCGATATCGGCTGGAAAGGACGCTTGCCGGAGGATCTCGGCAGCATGACCGTCGAGCTGCGGCGCGGTTTCGCAGCCGAGGCCATGGCGCGCGCTGCCGACCTGGCAGCTTTGACATCATTTTCGGTCCTGGCGCACCTGCTTCCCGAGCGCGACCCGCATCCGGGCCTGTACGAAATATCTCTTTTCGTCCTGAGCTTCCTTGAGGATGCCGAGGTCTGGCCGGCGCTCATGGTGCGGTGGGAGCTGGCCTTGCTCGACGAGCTTGGGTTTGGCCTCGATCTTTCGAAGTGTGCCGCGACCGGCGCGTCGGACAACCTCATCTACGTATCGCCCCGATCGGGACGTGCCGTGTCGGCAGACGCGGGTGAGCCTTACAAGGACCGTTTGCTTATTCTGCCGGCCTTCCTCAGAGGCGAGACACACGGCCCGGTTACGCAGACCGACATTGCCGCCGGCTTCGCGCTGACGGCGCATTTCCTCAAGACGCGCGTGCTTGAGCCCCGCGAGCTCGATATGCCGGACGCGCGCCAGCGCATGGTGGCCCTGGTGTGCGCAGGCAACTAGATGAGCATCGCTATTTTTTCTTGATCTTGCCCATCTCGACAACCACACGACCGCTGGTTGCCTGCTTCAGTGTAAAAGCCACACCGTTCTGCGGCTCGAAATTCACGCCGATGCTGGTCCCTGACAGCCAGCTTCCGGCGCGGTCGAAACTGATGCGGCCCGACGCGCAATGTTCGTGAGTGATGATGGTCTGGGGCTCGATGAGATGGCCGTCGCGGCCGAGCGTGTATGACACGGGAAGCTGCGCCGTGTTCGTTATGCTGAATGTCACCTTCAGCGTCTCCGGCCGCCCGAACATCTGCACCGATACGAACTTGGGATGCTTGTCAGGCGCGCGCACGACGGACACGCCAATCTCCGTCGCATCGGCTTCCACAAGGTTTTGACGGTGCGGGGGCGAATTTTTCCACCCCTCCATCACTTCGGCAGCAAGGCGCTGCACGCTATAGCCGCGGCTGTCGAGATTGCGGGCCAGGTTTCAGCCACCATGCAGTACTTGTAGCCGTGGGCGGAGGCTCGTTGCTGTGGCTCCCGTCCGTCCGCCTCATGCGCAAATTTGTCGGTGCGCGCAAGGTACTCGGCGAACCACCGGGCGGCGGCGGCCAGTTCCTTGTTCGGGGTGACTGCGCCAAGCTTGTTCTCCTGCCGAAAGTCGTTCGTGAGCGCCACGATGGCAATTTCGGTCTGCGGCAGATCGGGAAGTTCGGGCATTGCTCTTTCGCAACTGTGGCACGCAATTCGGCCTGATAAACCGGGTTGCAGGCCCGTTCTACCTGCCAATAGTCTGGTTATGCAACTTTGTCGCCCTGCGGGCGCTTGAGCCCCGCGCAATGAAGCGCTAACCCACAGCCATGACCACAAAACCGATTCTACCTGGCCCCGGTCCTATCGAGTCCGTGCCTCTGCGCGAGGCCCTGGAAGAGCGCTATCTCGCCTATGCGCTGTCGACCATCATGCACCGCGCCCTGCCGGATGTGCGCGACGGGCTCAAACCCGTGCATCGGCGCATCCTCTATGCCATGCGCGAGCTGCGGCTCGATCCTGCGGGCGGATACAAGAAGTGCGCCAAAATCGTCGGCGAGGTGATGGGCAATTTCCATCCGCACGGCGACCAGGCAATCTACGACGCCCTCGTGCGCCTGGCCCAGGACTTTGCGGTGCGCTACCCGCTGGTCGATGGCCAGGGCAACTTCGGCAACATCGACGGCGATAATCCTGCGGCCATGCGCTACACCGAGAGCCGCATGACGCTGACGGCGGAAGCCCTGCTCGATGGCATCGATGAAGATACGGTGGATTTCCGGCCGACCTACGACGGCACCAATCAAGAGCCGATCGTCCTTCCCGCCGCCTTCCCGAACCTGCTCGCCAACGGCTCTTCCGGGATCGCCGTCGGCATGGCGACGAACATCCCGCCGCACAACGTCGACGAGCTGTGCGGCGCGCTCCTCCATTTGATCAAGCATCCCAACGCCACGATCGAGAAGCTGGTCGAGTTCGTGCCCGGTCCGGACTTCCCGACCGGCGGCGTCCTCGTCGAACCGCGCGACGCCATTCTGGAAGCCTACAAAACCGGTCGTGGCGGCTTCCGGCTACGGGCCCGCTGGGAGAAAGAGGATACCGGGCGCGGCGGCTATCAGATCGTCGTCACGGAGATGCCCTACCAGGTGCAGAAGTCACGACTGGTGGAGCGCTTGGCCGAGCTGATCCAGGACAAGAAGGTGACGCTCCTGGGCGACGTCCGCGATGAGTCGGCCGAGACGGTACGCCTCGTGCTCGAGCCCAAATCTCGCGCCGTCGACTCGATGGTGCTGATGGAAAGCCTCTTCCGCCTCACCGAGCTTGAAGTCCGCTTCGGCCTGAACATGAACGTGCTGTCGGCGGGCCAGATTCCCGGCG
>JBKKCB010000230.1:0-8631 GCA_046713545.1 Hyphomicrobiaceae bacterium
TCCGCCTACGTGCGCTTTACGCCCAGTGATTCCGAACAACGCTAGCCCCCTTCGTATTACCGCGGCTGCTGGCACGAAGTTAGCCGGGGCTTATTCTGCGGGTACCGTCATTATCGTCCCCGCCAAAAGAGCTTTACAACCCGAAGGCCTTCATCACTCACGCGGCATGGCTGGATCAGGCTTTCGCCCATTGTCCAATATTCCCTACTGCTGCCTCCCGTAGGAGTCTGGGCCGTGTCTCAGTCCCAGTGTGGCTGATCATCCTCTCAGACCAGCTACGGATCGTAGCCTTGGTAGGCCGTTACCCTACCAACTAGCTAATCCGACGCGGGCCCATCTAATGGCGATAAATCTTTCCCCTTACGGGCTTATACGGTATTACTCCGGGTTTCCCCGGGCTATTCCGTACCATTAGGAAGGTTCCCACGCGTTACTCACCCGTCTGCCACTCCGTATTGCTACGGCGTTCGACTTGCATGTATTAGGCCTGCCGCCAGCGTTCGTTCTGAGCCAGGATCAAACTCTCAAATTGAAAATTTGATTCTGGATGGCTTGGAGGGAATCACTCCAAGGATATTCTGCGTAACGGGCACCTTCACATACAATGCATCAAACCTGAGTTGCCCCAAATTCAACGCATTATTGGTGATGGCTTGAAACGCAGTATCGCCAGAGTCTGTTATAGTCCACCATGCACTTGCGTGCTGGGCCGGACTCGCCAGGACTCCGCCGCCTGCGTTTCTCTTTCTTCCGATTCAATTGTCAAAGAGCGCCGCATCTAGTGAACAGAAAACCCCGACCAACCGGTTGACCCGGCCCATCGGCGACAATACGAAACCCTGTCAGGAAGTCCCTGAGAGCTTCGCGCCGGTTCAGATTTGCTGTCTTTCGACGTCGACGAAGCGCTTGAAGCAGCGCGCCGTCCAAGGCCCCAATTAATATCATCTGAACTGCGGTGTCAACCCCGAAGATCAAAAAAGTTTACCTAATTTTCCTCCGCAATGTCCGGGCCTTAGTTTAGCCGCATAAAATCGCGCAAAATCAACTTCGAAACGGGGATTGGGACACGCTTGGGACGTCTGGGGCCGGGACGGCTCCGGGTGCATTGCAGATGGTAGCTGCGGTGCCCGGTTGAAAGGGGTTGGGGGACTTGCTCGATCGAAGGCGGCATGCACCTGTCGGCGGGATACGGCGCACGGCTTTGGCGGCGCGCTCGCGCGGCCTGCCGCAGCTGCAGCACACGCATAAGCGGCGTCCGCTGCCCGACCTCTATACGGCCGATAGCGCCGAGTCGCGCCGCGGCGGCTTCCGCTGGTTCTTCAGCACGTGCCTTGCCGCGGCTGTCGGCGGCGTGGCCATCGTGGTGGTGATTTTCGGTTCCGCCGACCCCATCGAGGGCCGCGGCGGCATGTTGCCGACCCTGGCCCGCATGAGCGAACAGACCCGGCTGACGCACGAGCCCGCCGTTGCCCGGGTCGACGGGCTGCTCTGGGCGCTGCCCAAGTCCGATCGCCTGCAGCCGATGACCGGGGCCATGTCGACCAAGTTCATCGTTCAGGAGTCGATCCGGCAGCGCAAAGGCGCCCGCGATTACATTCACAACAAGCCCTATGCGCGTATCGTTGCCCGCCTGGGGGCGGTGTCAGTGAAAGACGCCGCCAGCATCCCCCCGTTCAACCCGTTCCGTCTGTACGCCAACAGCGCACCCGTCGGCGACGCCTCTGACGAAGACGGGGACGGCGCCAGACCCACGGGCGGCGAGGTGACGGTGCGGGTGGTCGAATTGCTCGGCAGCATCCTGCCCATCGAGGACGGCCAGGAGATGGACCTCCAGGACATCGCTGAGATCGTACAGCGCACGCAGGACGCGCAGCGCGAAGAGGCAGGAATGAAGCCCGGCTTCCTGCCCGAGGGTCTCGACCTGGCGCAGCCGCGAGGACTTCAGGGAGAACGGCTGGCAGAGCAGTCCGAAGTGGTGCCGCCTTATACCACGCTGCTTGCGAAAACCGTGTCCGAGGCCGACGACACAGCCGAGGATCTGGAAGGCCGCGAAGTGCGCAAGCTGAAGGTTGGGCGCGGCGACACGCTGACGAAATTCCTGCAAGCCTTGGGAGCCGAGTCCTGGCTGGCGCGGAGCATGGTGGAAGCGGCGCGCGGCGTGTTTTCCGAAAGCGATCTGACACCGGGCAGCGAGGTGGAGTTCGTGCTGGTGCCGTCTCTAACGCGCGCGGGGCGGCTCGAGCCGATCCGGCTCTCGGTCCGGGACGGTGGAGCGCACCGGGTCACGGTGAGCCGCAATACGGCAGGTGAGTTCGTCGCTTCGGCAACGCCCATCGGCGAGCCCGCGGGCGGCAGCGACAAAAATACGGCAACGAGTCTCTACGCCAGCCTCTACCAGGCGGCCCTCTCCCAGGGTTTGTCCAAGGAAACCATCGAGCAGATCCTGAAGATCCACGCCTATGAAACGGACTTCCGGCGACGCGCGCGGTCGAGCGACACGATCGAGCTGTTCTTCGATGTGAAGGATGAGGAGCGCGCCGTCGACAGCCAGCCCGGCGAGCTGCTGTTCACGGCCATCACGGCAGGCGGCGACACACAGCGCTATTTCCGCTTCCGCACGCCGGACGGCCAAGTCGACTACTATGACGAGTCCGGCAACAATTCGAAGAAGTTCCTCATGCGGCGCCCGATCCGCAGCGAGGACGTGCGCCTGGCGTCGGGCTTCGGTGTGCGCTTTCATCCGTTGCTCAATACGCGCAAGATGCACACGGGCATCGACTGGGCGGCAACGCCGGGAACACCGATCCTTGCGTCTGGCACGGGCGTCATCGAGGAGGCGGGGCCCAAAGGCCAGTACGGCAACTACATCCGCATCCGCCATGCCAACGGCTATCAGACGGCTTACGCGCACATGAGCCGCTTCGCGCAGGGCGTGCGCGAGGGCGTCAAGGTGCGGCAGGGACAGGTGATCGGCTTCGTCGGCAACACCGGCTTCTCGACGGGTCCGCATCTGCATTACGAGGTGCTGGTCAACAATCGCTTCGTCGATCCGCTGTCGATCCAGATGCCGCAGGAGCGCAAGCTGACCGGCAAGCAGCGCGTCGATTTCCAGAAGGAACGCGGCCGCCTCGACGAGCTGATGCGCCGGCCGCCGGTGCGCGTGGCGCAGGTGGACAGCAAGTAAGAGAGCCCCGTACCCGCTGTTCCGGCATTGCTCCCATGTGCGGCCGATCCGGCCGCTGCGCGGGCGAAGCCTGCGTGCTATCGTCAGGCGCCGCGCCGGCTTTCCTGGCGCATTGTGACATCCCTCCAAGCTTCGGACGCAGTCATGCAAGAATTGAAATCGAGCTACATCGGCGAGCTCAAGATCGGCGTGGCCGGCTCCTACATGCTGGGCAAGTCGCCGCTCGGCACGCGGCGCCTGGACCGGCTGGACTTCGGGCACTTCAAGGGACCGCGCATCAGCGGCGAGATCATGCCGGGGGGCGTCGATCTGCTGCTCGGCGGCAACGACGATGCGCTGCGGCCAGACGTGCGGCTGATCGTGAAGCTGGATGACAATCAGCCCTTGCTCATTCAATACCGCGGCGTGCGGCACGCGTCGACCGAGGTGATGGCGCAGATCGCGCGCGGCGAGGCGGTGGCGCCCGACAGCCATTACCTGCGCACCTCGATGGTGTTCGAAACGGGATCGGCGCACTACGACTGGCTCAATCGCATCGTCGGCGTGGGCGTGGGGCGGCGCGAACCGGGGTTCGCGATCTACGACGTGTACGAGATTCTCTAGCGGCGAGAGCGAAAAGGCAGCGCGGGCGGGAATGGCACGCAAATCGATCGGCATCATCGGCGCAGGCGCCGCCGGCCTGACGGGCGCCAAGCATATGCTGGAGGCGGGCTTCGACGTCACGCTGTATGAGATCGGCAGCCACGTCGGCGGGCTGTGGGTCTACAAGAACGACAACCAGCGCTCGTCGGCCTACAAGACGCTGCACATCAATACGGCGCGCGATCTTACGGCGTTTTCCGATCATCCGTTTCCGCAGGACGTGCAGCCGTTTCCCAACCACAAGGACATGGCGGCCTATCTCAAGAGCTACGCCGAGCGCTTCGGGCTGATGCCGCGCGTGCGCTTCAATACGCGCATCACGGGCGTGAAGGCGGCGCCCTCCTACACACCTGAGGCGCCGCGCTGGCAGGTCGAAACGGCGAACGGCGAGACGCACGAGCACGACACGGTGATCGTGGCCTCGGGGCACCTGACGAAGCCGCTCGAGGTGCCCATGTTCCGCGACGGCTTCAAGGGCCGCTACCTGCACTCGCATTATTACAAGGACCCGGCGGAGTTTGCCGGGCAGCGGATCTGCGTGGTGGGGGTCGGCAACAGCGCGCTCGATATCGCCAGTGACGTGTGCCCGGCGGCCGACCGCGCGGTGCTGGTGGCGCGCTCGCGCCCGCTCATCATTCCAAAGCTCATGTTCGGCCGGCCGTTCTGGGACCTCGCCAAGCCGCTGTACAAGCCGTGGGTACCGGAAGCGGTGCGCAACCGGCTGCTGCGCTTCCTGGTGTGGGTCGTGCAGGGCGACATGGGCAAGCTCGGCTTTCCGCCGCCAGGCAAGAAAATCCACGCCACGTCCAACGCCAACATCGTCAACCACCTCCACTATCGCCGCGTGGTGGTGAAGCAGGGCATTACGGCCGTTGACGGCCAGCGGCTGACGTTCGCGGACGGCAGCAGCGAGGACTTCGACTCGCTGATTGCGGCGACGGGTTATCTGATCGATCTCGATTTCATCGGGCCGGAGCTGGTGACGATCAAGGACAATGGCCTCGATCTCTACATGCGCATCGTGCCGCCGGACTGGCGCGGGCTGTATTTTCTCGGCTTCTTCAATTCGGATACGGCGGCCAACTGGATTTCCGAGGCGCAGATCCGCTGGATCCGTGAGTTCGAAATGGGGCGCGCCGCTTTGCCCAGCCGCGCGGATATGCGAGCCGAGATCGAGGCGCGCCGCGCCGCCGTCGCGCGCGAGTTCAAGGATACGCCGCGGCACGGCATCGAGGTGGAGCACATGCCCTACTTCGCCGACCTGAAGCGTACGATCCGCGAGGCGCAGCAGCGCGCGCAGAGCAAAGTCCGCGACATCGGCATCGGCGCCAAGACGCCGGTGCCGATGCTCGCCGCCGCCGAGTGAGGCTCGTGTGATGATCGAGAAATTCGCCGGCACTTGCCGCGGATCCTGGAGCGAATTTATCGATCTGAATCACACGAGCAAGTCTATGATGCTGGTGTCCCTTTTGATTTCGAAGTTCGCTCCCGGACCTAGCATAGAGATCAGGCGAACTTCGAAATCGGGACACTAGCCATTTCAGCCACAACCGCCAGTGCCGGCGCGACCCTCGACGAGGACAAGCCGCGGATGGAGCTGTCGGTGGGCCGTCGGATGCTGGTTCTCGTCGTCGTGGTGGTGAGCTCGGCCACGTACATCGCGGCGACGTTCACGGCGACGGCGATCCTGCCGCAGATGCAGGGCGCGGTGGCGGCGACGCAGGACGAAATCTCCTGGACGGTGACGTTCAACATCCTGGCGACGGCCATTGTCACGCCCATGAGCGGCTGGCTGGTGGCGCGCTTCGGCGTGCGCAACGTGCTGTTCTGGAGCCTTGTGGGCTTTACCGTCGCCACGTTCTTCTGCGGCGCGGCGCAGTCGCTCGAAGGGCTGGTGCTCTGGCGCATGGTGCAGGGGGCGCTCGGCGCGCCGCTCATCCCGCTCGGGCAATCGCTGCTGTTCGACGTGTTTCCGCGCCGGCAGCACGCCATGGTGATCTCGCTGTTCGGCATGTCGAACACGTTCGGACCGGTGATCGGGCCGACGCTCGGCGGCTATCTGGCCGAGCACTACAGCTGGCGCTGGGGTTACTACATGATCGTGCCGGTCGGCGTCATCGCCTGCATCGGCGCGCTGATGGCGCTGCCGAAGGATCGCCCCGATGCGCGCGTGACGCTGGACTGGACGGGCTTCGTGTCGCTGTCGGTGGCCATCGCGGCCGTGCAGCTGGTGCTGGCGCGGGGCCAGAGGCTCGACTGGTTCGACTCGGGCGAGATCATCATCGAGACGATCGTGGCGGCGATCGCGCTCTACATTTTCGTGGCGCACAGCGTGACGGCGGACAAGCCGTTCCTGTCGCCGCGGCTGGTGCTGGACCGGAACTATGCCATCGGGCTGCTGCTGATCGCCTTCTTCGGCATGCTCAACTTCACGCCGATGGTGCTGCTGCCGCCGCTGCTGCAGGGACCGCTGAAGTTTCCGGATTCGCTCGTCGGCATCATGGTGAGCTGGCGCGGCATCGGCGTGCTAGCGGGATTCTTCGCGGCCATGTTCACCAACCGCGCCGATCCGCGCGTCGGCATGGTGCTGGGCTTCGGCATGCAGATCGTGTCGGGCCTCTGGCTGATGAGCATCGACTTCAACGTCGACCTTGTCACCCTCTGCGCCAATGCGTTCCTGCAGGGCCTGGCCGTCGGCCTTATCTGGACGCCGATCGTGACGTCGTCGTTCCTGACGCTGAGCCCGGAGCTCAGGCCCGAGGGCGTGGCGGTGCTGCATCTGATGCGCAACATCAGCTCGAGCTTCTTCATCTCGGTGTCGGTGGCCGAGGTGGTGCATGCGACCGGCGCCAACTACAGCCGCCTGGTCGAGCACCTGTCGCCTTTCAACAAGGTGCTGACCCTGCCGGACGCCACGGGCGCCTGGAACCTGGACACGGCGCGGGGCCTCGCGGGCTTCGCCGAGGAGATCACGCGGCAGGCCCTGATGATCGGCTATCTCAATTCGTTCTACCTTTATACGGCCGCGTCGGTGGCTGCGATCCCGCTGGTGCTGCTGGTGGGGCGGAAGCGGGCGGGGTAGCCGTGACGACGTGGTTGGCCGGAGGCGGCGCAGGCCTTACATTCAGGGCATGACACTCACACCCTCGGAAATCGAGCGCTACAAGCGCCATCTGGTCCTGCGCGACGTGGGCGGGCAGGGCCAGCAGAAGCTGAAGGCCGCGCGCGTGCTGGTGATCGGCGCGGGCGGGCTCGGCAGTCCGGTCATCCTGTATCTGGCGGCGGCGGGCGTCGGCACGCTCGGCATCATCGACGACGACCGGGTGTCGCTGTCGAATTTGCAGCGGCAGATCGTGCACGACACGGCGCACGTCGGACTGCCGAAGGTGGAGAGCGCGAAGGACATGGTGGGGCGGATCAATCCGCACGTGACGGTGCGCACGCACGAGGCGCGGCTGACGGCGGCGAACGCGCTGGAGATTCTGCGCGAGTACGATCTCGTGGTGGATGGGTCCGACAACTTCGCGACGCGCTATCTCGTGTCGGATGCGTGCTACCTGGCGAAAAAGCCGCTGGTGTTCGGGGCCGTGGGGCCGTTCGACGGCTACGTGACGACGTTCAAGCCGCACGAGATGGCGCCCGACGGCAAGCCGTGGCCGACGTATCGCTGCCTGTTTCCCGAAGCACCGCCGCCCGGAACGGTCGCCAATTGTGCCGAGGTGGGCGTGCTTGGCGCCGTGGTCGGCGTGATCGGCACGCTGCAGGCGACGGAAGCGCTGAAGGAATTGCTCGGCATCGGCGACACGCTGGCGGGGCGGCTGATGATCTATGATGCGCTGGGCCAGCGCTTCGAGCAGGTGAAGGTGGCCTGGGACCCGGACAATCCGCTGTCGGGCAACACGCCGACCATCCGTGACCTGTCGATCCATGAAGGCGCGGGCGACGGCGTAGTGTGCGCGCCCGAGGCTGTGGATGTGACGCGGTGACGATCCGCGGCATTTTGTTCGACAAGGACGGCACGCTCCTCGACTACTGGAAGACGTGGGTGCCGATCAATCGCACGATCGCGATGTTTGCGGCGGGCGGGGATGCGCGGCTGGCGGCGGAGCTGTTGCGCGCGGGAGGCCATGATCCCGAGACCGATCGGGTGATCTCCGGCACGGTGCTGGCAGCAGGAAGTCATGACGAGATCGCCGACGTGTTCGCGAGCGTGCTGAAGGAGCGGACGCCGCGCGATCTGGCAACGCATGTGGAGCGGCTGTTTCGCGAGGGCGGGGCGAAACACTCCGTGCTGATCGACGGCGTGACCGACGTGCTGCATCGGCTCAAGGCGCGCGGCGTGCGCATGGGCGTGGCGACGAACGACTCGATCGGCGGGCTGGAGGCGTCGCTGGCGCCGCACGGGCTGCTCGGCGAGTTCATGTTTCTGGCGGGCTGCGATTCGGGCTACGGCGCCAAGCCCGAGCCCGGCATGGCGCTGGCCTTCTGCGCGGCGGCGGGGCTTGAGCCGCAGGCGGTGGCAATCGTCGGCGATGCCGTGCACGACCTGGAGATGGGCCGTCGCGCGGGCCTCGGGCTCAAGGTCGGCGTCACGACGGGCACGAGCTCGCGGGCGGAGCTTGAGCCGCATGCCGACGTGGTGTTGGAGGGGTTGGGGGAGTTGTTGAAGATCGAGGGGCTGGGGTGAATGTGGGGCCGATCGAGACCGCAAACGCTCGGAATCACTTGACCGGGGAAGATCCCGGATGACGGCGCTGGTAGCGCCGTCTCCGGGAACGCAGGGAAAGGCAGCAGGCCGCGCCTCA
>JBKKCB010000231.1:0-13489 GCA_046713545.1 Hyphomicrobiaceae bacterium
CAGGAAGATGTCTAGTCGCCGACGGCAAAACTCTATCTCTTGTCCTCGCTCCCGCGCCAGCGGGGAGAGGAAGGGGCCCCGCTGCGAAGCAGTGGGGGAGGTGAGGGGCCTTCGCGCAAGGTCTGCCAGGTGGCCCCTCATCTTCCCGTTGCTGCGCAACGGGCCCCTTCTTCTCCCCGCTCTCGCGGGGCGAAGACAGCATAGACCTCAATGACCCAGACACCCGAACTCGAACGCAAGACATTGATCCTCACCGGCGCCTCGCGCGGCATCGGCCACGCGACCGTCAAGCGCTTTGCCTCGGCGGGTTGGCGTGTCATCACCTGTTCGCGTCATTCGTTTCCCGAGAACTGCCCGTGGGAGATGGGCCCGGAAGACCACATCCAGGTCGATCTCGCCAACCCGCAGGACACGATCAAGGCCGTCGCCGAGATGCGCACCCGGCTGGAACAGCAGGGCGGCCGCCTGCATGCCCTCGTCAACAACGCCGCGATCTCCCCCAAGGGACCGAACGGAAGCCGCCTCGGCAGCATCGAGACGCAGCTCGAAGATTGGCAGCACGTCTTTCAGGTCAATTTCTTCGCGCCCATCATGCTTGCCCGCGGACTCCTCGCCGAACTCGAGCGGGCGGCGGGGGCCGTCGTCAACGTCACGTCGATTGCGGGCAGCAGGGTGCATCCGTTTGCTGGTGCGGCCTATGCAACCTCAAAGGCCGCGCTTTCCAGCCTGACGCGCGAGATGGCGAGCGACTTCGGCCCGCGCGGCATTCGCGTCAATTCGATTTCGCCCGGCGAGATCGATACCGCCATCCTGTCGCCCGGCACCGACAGGATCGTGCGCGAGCAGATTCCCATGCGCCGCCTGGGCGAACCGCAGGAGGTGGCCAAGGCCATCTACTTCCTGTGCACCGAGCAGTCGAGCTACGTGAACGGCGCCGACCTTCACATCAACGGCGGCCAGCACGTCTAGCGTTTCCCGACCTGTTATTTGCCGGAATCGTTGCGTATGCTTGAACGCGTTTGGAGGCTGGCGACGGGCGGTGCGGCTGAGTGGATGTGAGGCCAGATGGTATCGGATCACGTCGTGGCCTATCAGCGGATTTCAGGTCCGGCATTTCCGTCGAGGCTGGCCATCTGGTCGCGGCGGCTGGCGCTGTTCAGCATCCAGCTCGTCGTGCTCGATGTCGTGCTGCACCGGGTCTTTTCGCTGCCGACGCCGGTGGCACTGAACATTTTCGCTGCCGGCTGGATCGGCGCGGCCCTCGCCCTGCTGATGGGTCTCGCCAGCGTCGTCATCATCTGGCGGCAAGGGCGTGGCGGGACGGGCAGTGCGGCCACCGGCATCCTTGTCGCGCTGCTGGTGATCGGAATGCCCGCGGTGGCATTGCCATTTGTGATGAACTACCCTGCGATCAACGATCTCACCACCGATCCGGTGACGCCGCCGAGATTCCTCGCCCTGGCCGCATCGCGCCCCAAGGATGCCAATCCGACGGCCTATCCAGGCGCAGAATTTACGCGCCTCCAGAACCAGGCCTATCCCGATATCCGCCCCGTGGTCGTTGCCAGGTCGGCGGCCGAGGCGTTCGAGATCGTGGGCGACACCTTGCGCCGGCTCCGATGGGACGTGGTCGCTGAAGAAGCCCCGCGCGGACCTGGCCAGCCAGGCTACATCGAAGCCGTGGAGCGCACGCTCGTGCTCGGCTTCTACGATGATGTGAGCATCCGCATCGCCGGCAACGATCGCGAGACGCGCATCGATGTGCGCTCCGCCGCGCGCTACGGCTCGCATGACCTGGGCCGCAACGCCGTGCGCATCCGTGGATTTTTCAAGGAGCTGCAGACCCGCGTCGATGCATCGGTGCCGGCGGGCGGCCTGCGCGGCAGGCGTGTAAGGCCCGGCGCCGCGGTGCCTAAACGGCAGAAAGGCGCGTCGGGTTCGTCACCGGCCCTTCGGAAATCACAAGGCCGCGCCCCACCAGATGCTCAACGTGGGCAGCAATGGAAAGAGAGGCCGCGGTCACGAGGCGAGGATCCAGGTCGCGATAGACGACCGGAACGATATCCGAGATAGTGCGCTTGCCCTGGCGGATGCAGTCGAGGATCGATTGCTCGCGCATGCGGCGGTGAAGCATGTAGGCTTTCACCAGCCGCTGCGGCTGCAGGGCCCGGCCGCCGTGCCCGGGAAAATACACATCGTCGTTTCGCTCCAGCAGGCGCTCGAGCGCGGCCATGTAATCGCCCATGTTGCCTTCGGGTGGCGCGACCACGCTGGTGTTCCAGGCCATGACATGATCGCCCGAAAACATCGCGCCCGTGCCTTCGAGGGCGAAACAGAGGTGGTCGGGCGCATGTCCGGGTGTGTGCAACGCTGTCAACGCGAACCCTTCGCCGTCGAAACGGTCGCCGTCCTTCAGCACGATGTCGGGACGGAAATCCCTGTCGACGAACTCGCCGCCCGACGGACTGGTGCGCTTGGAGCCGCGGTCGATCGCCACCCGGCCAAAGCCGCACGTCTTTGCGCCCGTCGCTGCAATCAGCCGCTCGAGCCCGTCCGTGTGATCGCGGTGCGTATGGGTGATGAGCACGTGCGTGATCTGTGCGCCCTCGGCCGCTTTCATGATGGCGTCGAAATGGACATCATCGGTCGGCCCCGGATCGATCAGCGCGAGGGAATGTCCGCGGCCCAGCAGATACGTGTTGGTGCCCTTGTAGGTGAAAGGACTTGGGTTGTTGGCGACAATGCGACGGATGCCCGGCGCCAGTTCGCTCGGAACGCCGTAGGCAAAGTCGATGTCCTTGCGGAATGGCAGCTCTTCGTCGGCCATGGGCGGCTCCGGGCTCGCGGGGCAATGCAGGTGCCGCGTAGATAGACTACGGACTGGCCGAGGGAAAGGTGTCGTGTCGCGGCGGAGCCGCGCCAGAAAGGAGGCCGGCGAAGCCACGCATAAAAGAATTCGTGCTCCGTGCCTCAGCGCATAGAAAACGGCCCGGCGGATGCCGGGCCGTCATGGGCTCAGGTGCCGACCGAGTCGCTCAGGCACTTCTTGACGTGGCTGTTCTTGGCGGCGCCTGCCAGCTTCTTTTCGGCCGCCGACTTGTCACAAGCGGCTTTGGCGTCGTTTCCACATTTGGTCATGAAGCTCTTCTGCGCGGCCCCGGCCAACTTCTTTTCGGCGGATTGGGCCTTGCAAGTCGTGCCCTGGGCATACGCTGTCGAGGACGCGAGAACGAGCATTGCAGCAACGGCTATGGCTCTCATGGTGGGTTTCCTGCTCTGGTCAAGATGGACGAAGCGTACCTTCCCTTGGCCGGCGTGTGCCAAGTGCACACGATAACGTGGTTTCCAGGCTGTTTCGGGGCAAGAGCCTCCTGAATATTCCCGGGAACGAACGGGGCTGCGACACCGGCGCGGCTGGTCTCCCTGCATTAACCGTTGTTCCGCGCCGGAACCTTGGCCACAGTGTGCGCTCCTCGAAGGCCATGGTGCGATGCGCAGGTGGATCAACATACTGGCGGTGTTCGCCGTGCTTCTGCACGCGGGCGCCCTCGTGCGTCACCACGCCGTCATGCTCAACGCGAACGCGCAACATAAGGCGCTGTTGGCTGATCTGGGTGCGATCTGCCATGGCGGGGGCGGCACCGAGCGTCTGGCGGCATCGGATCTGCCGGCAATCCCGCAACCCTCGGATGCGCAGAACGGCTGTCCCGTCTGCGCTGGGTTGGTAACTGCTTTCGCGGTCCCCGACAAGGCAGTAACGCCTGCCGCCCCTGTCTCATATGCCCGTGTCCAACCCATCCGGTTCGTGCAGGTCGTCGTGTCCGAGCTGACAGTGACACGACATCCCCCAAGCCGCGGCCCACCCGCCAGCGTCTGACGTCCAATCGTCCTGAACCGCGCCATCGACGGCCGGCTCCTATTCATTGCGATCCAGCCTCGATCAAACCTGCTTCTGCCCTGCGGCCAGTACTGTGTGCCGGATGGTGTTGCGATCAGGCTGCGAGCTGATCCCCAAATCCTGCACGGAGTTCGAGACATGCTGTCACGTCTGCTGATTGCCGCCGCCACCTGCGTTTGGTCGGCGTCCGCATTTGCCCACGCCACGCTGGAGACGAAGGAAGGCGCCATCGGCGGCGCCTACAAGGCCATCGTGAAGATCGGTCACGGCTGCGAGAGCACCGCCACGCTCAAGGTCCGGGTGCAAATTCCCGAAGGCGTCATCTCGGTCAAGCCCATGCCGAAAGCTGGCTGGACGCTCGAGACGGTCACCGCGCCTTACGCTAAGCCGTACAAGTACTATCGCCGCGAATTGTCCGAAGGCGTGAAGGAGATCGTCTGGACCGGCAAGCTGCTCGACGAGCACTACGATGAGTTCGTGTTCGCCTCCTATCTGACGGACAGCCTCGCTGCCGGCAGCACCATTTACTTTCCTGTCACGCAGGAATGCGAGAAGGGTGCGCACCGATGGATCGAAATCCCCGCGGGCGGCCAGGATGCGCACGCGCTGAAATCACCCGCGCCCGGCGTGCGCCTGACGGCCGCGGCCGCGAAGTCAGCCGCGGCACCGTCCTACAAGATCGGCGCGCTAGTCCTCGAAGCCCCGTGGATTCGCGCCACGCCCGGCGGCGCGCAGGTGGCCGGTGGCTACGTCAAGATCAGCAACGGCGGTACAGAGGCCGATCGTCTCATCGGTGGCACCTTTCCTCTTGCCGCCGCGGTCGAAGTGCACGAGATGAGCATGGTGGACGGTGTCATGAAAATGCGCAGCCTGCCCAACGGCCTCGAGATCAAGCCCGGCGCCTCGGTTGACCTGAAACCCGGCGGCTACCATTTGATGTTCCAGAAACTGCAGAGCCAGCTTAAGGAAGGCCAGACCACCAAGGGCACGCTCGTGTTCGAGAAGGCCGGCACGGTCGAAATCGAATATCGTGTGCTGCCGATCGGATCCTCGGGCGGCGGCGGTCACAGTCATCACTGAGGTTCGTGCCCACACCTGTCGCGGGCCCATTGTGGATAGGAATGAGTCAGGCAGCGGACGCCAAAGACGAGCCTGTGGTCCAGCGCGATGCGGAAAGCCCCGCATCGCCGGCCGCTGCGCACGCGGAGGAGGGGACGCCGGCCAAGGCAGAACCCGCTGCACTGACGGCCGCCGACCTATCCTCTGTCCCTCCCGCGACGTCGGGCAGAAACTTCTTTGTCGCCGGCCTCGTCGCCTCTGCACTCTTGCATGCCGGCGTCCTCGTCTATCTGCAGTCGGACAACGCCGAGGAGATCGGTCCCGGTGGCATTCAGCTGGAAGCCATCAGCGTCGATTTGGTGCCGCTGACGTCGCTGCGCTCGGGTGTGCCGGACCAGGCGCCCGCGCTCGGCAATGACGCTGCCGATCAGGACCAGATAGACAAGACCGAGGCCGCACGCCGGGAAGTCACCGACACGCCGCCACCCGAAGGTTTGATCAAGCCAACCGAGGGCACGTCCGAGCTCGCCGCCGCAGAGGTCATCAAGCCGGATCCGATCCACGAACATCGGCAGGAGGACGCGGACAAAGAGACGCCGGAGAAACCGATAGAGCCCAGCACGTCCAACGACGACCGCGGACGCGCCAAGGAAACGCGAGAGGCACGCGATGCCACAGTGAAAGGCGGTGCTCCCGTTGCGGCCACGCCGGGCCAGATATCGCGTTACGCGCTGTCCATTCAACAAACGCTCAACCGCAATCCGCCACGTCATTTGGGCACGCGCGGCCGCGCGGTCGTCGAGTTTGGCTTGACGGCGACCGGCAGCGTGCGCTTTGCGCATATTGCCAGGTCAAGCGGTACGAAACTGCTTGATGATGCCGTTCTGGCCGTGATCCGGAAGATTCAGTTCCCGCCCCCGCCTGGAAGTATGACCGATCGGCAGCGCAGCTACACTGCCCCTGTCGAGTTCCGCTGACGCAATCGTTGCTGCGCTGGCACGCCACGCAATTATCGGCATCAAGTGCTGTCGGATTTTGCCACATCCGTTCGTCATCAAACCACAACCGTGCCCTTCTCTCGCGCAAGGATGACGAATGCTGTTGTTCAAACCTGACACCACCTGACAAATTCGCAAGTTGGCGTGCGCCTTTGAGTTCGAGTACAGTCCGCCGCTCACCGAACGACGTCACCCCATCACCAGCGCTGTGCAAGCCCGCCTTGTGCAGGCAGAGCCATCCTCATTTCCATGCCATCGATCATCTCCGTCTCGAATCTGGAAAAGACCTACGCCACGGGATTTCACGCCTTGAAGGGCATCAATCTCGAGATCAGGCGGGGCGAGATCTTCGCACTGCTGGGCCCGAACGGCGCCGGCAAGACCACGCTCATCAGCATCATTTGCGGCATCGTCAATCCGACGCGGGGGCGCGTGCTCGTCGACGGCCATGACGTCGTCACCGACTATCGCGCGGCGCGCTCCCTGATCGGCCTCGTGCCGCAGGAGCTGACCACGGACGCCTTCGAAACGGTGTGGGCCACCGTGCGGTTCAGCCGCGGTCTGTTCGGCAAGCCGTCCAATCCGGCCCATCTCACCAAGGTCCTGCAGGACCTGTCGCTGTGGGACAAGAAGGACAGCAAGATCATGACGCTGTCGGGCGGCATGAAACGCCGGGTCCTGATCGCCAAGGCCCTCTCGCACGAGCCCCAGGTCTTGTTTCTCGACGAGCCGACGGCCGGTGTCGATGTGAGCTTGCGCAAGGACATGTGGGCGATCGTGCGTTTGCTGCGTGAGTCGGGCGTCACCGTCATTCTCACGACCCACTACATCGAGGAAGCCGAGGAGATGGCCGACCGCATCGGCGTCATTAACAACGGCGAGCTGGTGCTGATGGAGGAGAAGGCCGAGCTCATGCGCAAACTCGGCAAGAAGCAATTGACGCTTCAGCTTCAGGCCCGGCTGGCGGCCATTCCGCCCGCGCTGGCAGCGCACCGGCTGACGCTTGGCGCTGACGGCGCGGAGCTGATCTACACCTACGATACGCAGGGCGAGCGGACGGGCATCACCGCCCTGCTGACCGATCTGAGCAATGCCGGGGTCAGATTTCGCGACCTGCGCACCACGCAGACCTCCCTTGAGGACATCTTCGTCGAGATCGTGAAATCATGATGATGAATTTGAGAGCGGTTCGCGCCATCTATTATTTCGAGATGGCGCGCACGGGCCGCACGCTGATGCAGAGCATCCTCTCGCCCGTCATCTCGACGTCCTTGTATTTCGTCGTCTTCGGCGCGGCCATCGGCACCCGCATCCCCGAGATCGAGGGGGTCGCCTACGGCTCCTTCATCGTTCCCGGACTCATCATGCTGACGCTGCTGACACAGAGCATCGCCAACGCATCGTTTGCCATCTACTTCCCGAAGTTCATCGGCACGATCTACGAGCTGCTGTCGGCGCCGATTTCCTACGCGGAAATCCTGCTCGGCTATGTCGGCGCGGCGGCCACGAAGTCGATCATCCTCGGGCTCATCATCCTGGCCACCGCGGGCTTCTTCGTGCCGCTGCGCATCGATCATCCCTTCTGGATGCTGGCGTTTCTCATCCTGACGGCCGTCACCTTCAGTCTGTTCGGCTTCATCATCGGCGTCTGGGCCAACAACTTCGAGAAGCTGCAGGTCATACCGCTGCTGATCATCACGCCGCTGACGTTTCTCGGCGGCAGCTTCTACTCCATCAATGTCCTGCCGCCGATCTGGCAGACGATTTCGCTGTTCAATCCGGTGGTCTACCTCGTCAGCGGATTTCGCTGGAGCTTCTACGGCGTCGCCGACGTGGGTGTCGGCGTCAGCCTGCTCATGACGCTGGCATTTCTGGGTGCGTGCCTGCTGACCGTCTGGTGGATCTTCAGGACGGGCTATCGCCTCAAAAACTGACATCCGCCCGAACCGGTCCGGGATCAAGGCGATTATCCGGGCGTGCGGAGGGGTCGGAAGATCGGGCATCAAGGCACGCTCGACGGGGCCGAGTTGGCGACTTTGCCGTCCGGCGAACGCGCCGCGTCCCGGTTGGCGGCTGGCCACAAGCCTGACGCCTGAACCAGGGCCGAGACGAGAAGGAGAGCGAAGATCGCGAGCACGGCTGCCCGCACCCCTGTCCGTTGACGGTGGGGAAGGGCCGGCTGCGCCTGTTGGCTGTCGAGGAGAACGCGGTCCAGAGCCAGCATCGGGTCGCCCGGCCCGTCTTTGGGAGACGCAGCCGGCTCGTCGCGATCCGAGGCTGCGGTGCGGGGCGCCAACAGCGTCAGAACCAGGTGCACAAGCCCGCCGCCGTGATGGTCGCGGTAGGCGGCGTCGAATTTGCCCTTGTGGGGCCGGAACCGCGGATGATCCGTCATGGTGTCCTCGCGCATCAGACCGCCGGCGCGGCTGCACCGGGTTCGGCGAGAGGACAGTGGCGGGATCGGCGTCAGTCGAGCGTCAATTGACCGTTGGCCGCCAACAAAAAAGGCGACCGTTATGGCCGCCCGTAAGGGAACGCGAAACCTCTTGGATATTCTTGGGACCCAGTCAGCGCCGAGTCGGCGGCGCGAGAGCGGCTGGACCATGTCGGAATTGCGACAGCGGCGACAAACGCAAAACAGAAACAGCCGCCGCTGTCTGTGCCCTCAGATGAGGCGCCGGGCGACTGTAGCGGGGGAGCGCTTAAGAGAGTGTGTCAGTTGGAGGAGAAATCTTGCAGGCGAGCCATCGCCTGGCTGTTGCTATCCAGCCTCCGTCATTTCGCGGACGCGCCGCGTGAGGACATCCATCGCGAACGGCTTGGTAATCATTTGCATCCCGGGGCGCAGAATGCCGTTGGTGATGGCAATGTTCGCGTCGTAGCCGGTCATGAACAATACTTTCAGCTCCGGACGTTGCACGCGGGCCGCGTCGGCGATCTGACGGCCGTTGAGCCCCGGCAGGCCGATGTCGGTAATCAGCAGGTCGATGCGCTGCGGGGATTGCAGCAGGCGTAAACCAGACGGCCCGTCGTTTGCCTCCAACGTTTTGTAGCCAAGTTCGTCGAGCACGTCGATGATCAGCAGGCGGACCAGCGTTTCATCTTCGACCACGAGCACCGTCTGCCCGCTTCCGGTCTGCTGCTCGGCAGGGAGCTCCTCCGGCCTGGCCAGATCTGCTGCCTCCCCATGGTGACGCGGCAGGTACAGTTTGACGGTCGTGCCTTGGCCGGGTTGGCTGTTGATCTTCACGTATCCGTCCGACTGCCGAACGAAGCCATAGATCATCGACAGGCCGAGACCGGTGCCTTGACCGGTCGGCTGGTCGTGAAGAAAGGGTCGAACGCGCGCGCCACGACGTCGGGTGTCATTCCGGTGCCCGTATCGGTGACTGCGAGGCACACGTACTGGCCCGGTGTCGCAGTGCGCTGGTCGCTGATGGGTATGTCATCAAGCGTCGCGTTACAGCTCTCGATCGTCAGCGTGCCGCCGTCGGGCATGGCGTCGCGGGCGTTGATCGACAGATTGAGAATGGTGTTCTCGAGCTGGTTCTGGTCACACAACGTCAGGCTCAGGTCGTCGGCCAGCACCAGCGCAAGCCGGATTTTCATGCCCAAGGTGCGGCGGAGTAAATCCTCCATGGATGCGATCAGCGGGTTCGCCTTGACCGGCTTCGGGTCGAGCGGCTGGCGGCGCGAGAAGGCCAGCAGGCGATGCGTCAGTGCCGCCGCGCGATTGGCCGACGTCATGGCGCCGTTGACAAAGCGCTGGATCTCACCGAGCCGGCCATCGGCCAGGCGTTTCTGCACCAGGTCGAGCGACCCGACGATGCCCTGCAGCAGATTGTTGAAGTCGTGGGCGATGCCGCCGGTGAGCTGGCCTACGGCTTCCATCTTCTGCGCCTGGCGCAGCGCCTCTTCGGTGCGCCGCAACGTCTCGGCTGCCTCCTTCTCATCCGTGACGTCGCGCGCCACCGCGTAGATCAGACCCTGGTGCGGCGCCGCAGTCCAGGAGAGCCAGCGATAAGAGCCCTCCCTGTGCCGCAATCGGTTCTCGAAGCGCTGCGTCCGGCCGCCGGCCGCCAAGTGCGCTACTTCCGCCCGTGTATTGGCGACGTCGTCGGGATGCTCGAGCCATTGCGACGTCTTGCCCAGCAGTTCGCCGACGCTCCACCCAAGCATCGCCGTGGCTGCGGGGTTGACGTTGAGCCAGACACCGTCAAGGTCGCCGACCACCAGCAGGTCCTGCACCACGTTCCACACGCGGTCACGCTCGAGCGTGCGCGCTTCGACTTGAGCCTCCAGCGTCTCGTTCAGGCCGCGCAGCTCGATCTCGGCGCGCTTGGCCGCCGTGACATCGACATGCACGCCGATCATCCCGAGAAACTCACCGCTTGCGCCGAAACGGGGCTGCGCGTCCGTGCGCAGCACGCGGTATTCGCCATCGGCACGGAGATAGCGCGCTTCGACGGCAAACGGCGTGTGGTCCCGCATAGCCTGCGCGAACACCGCATGGAGCGCGTGTCCGTCATCGGGATGCAGGCAAGCGCTCCAGTCGAAGGTGGCGACGTCGTCGGGCGCGACGCCCCAGAACGCTCGCAGCATCCGGTTAAGGTACAGGCACTTGCCGTGGAGGTCTCCCATCCAGATCATGACAGGCGCGCTTTCCGAGACGAGGCGGAAACGCTCCTCGCTTTCCTTGACGGCCAGCTCGGCGAGCTTCCTGTCGGTGATGTCAATGTGGGCACCCACAAGACGCAGGGCGCGGCCGCCGGCATCGCGCTCGATCTCGGCCTTGACCGCGATCCACCGCACCTGCCCGTCGCTTGGGCGCACGATGCGGTATTCGGTATTGTACTCGCGCGCGCCACCTTTCACGGCATTGATGAAATACCGCTCGGTCGTGTCCCGATCCTCCGGATGCAGGCGCCGGATCCAGTCTTCATGCAAATCGGTGGTGGTCTCGGGCGGCAGGCCATGGATGGCGAGGTATTCCGGCGAGCGACGGCTGCGAAACTTGTTGGCCAGATCGACTTCGAGGCCGCCAACTTTGCCGATCTGCTGCACGCGGGCGAGCTCGGCCTCGCGGTCGCGCAAGGCGCGCCCGGTGCGGATTTGATCGTCGATGTCGGTGTTGGTCCCGATCCAGCGCACGACCTTGCCGGCCTCGTCGCGGATCGGCATGGCGCGCGCAAGATGCCAGCGATAGATGCCGTCGCTTCGGCGCAAGCGAAACTCGACATCGTAAACGGTGCTGTCGCACAGAGCCTGCCGCCACGCCGCGACGGCGCGATCGAGATCGTCGGGATGGACAATCCGACCCCAGCCCTCGCCCTCGAGCTCGTCCGCTTCGGCGCCGCTGAACTCGAGAACCTGTTGATTGAACCAGTCCAGCATGCCGTCCGGGGTCGCTGACCAGACATGGTTGGGCATGGCCGCGGCGAAGGTGCGGAATCGCGCTTCGCTGTCGCGCAGCGCCTGTTCGGCCCGCACCCGCTCGGTCGTCTCGACCACGATGGCAAGCACACCGGCCGGCTGTCCATGTTCATCTAGCAGGGGGCTGTAATCGAGGTCGACCCAGACATCTGTCGGCCTGCCCGGTCGATAGAGTATGAGGTGTTCGCCGCGGAGCGACAGGGTCTCGCCGCGCAGGCCGACCTCCATGACCCGGCGATTGAGATCTGCAACCTCTGGCCAACCTTCCAGGACTTTGGAGCCCAGCAGATCCGGGTGACGCCCGCCAGCAAATACCGAATAGGCGTCATTGTAGATCATGATGCCGTCTCGGCCCCACAGCATCACCAAGGGCGCTGGGGACTGCAACACGACGTCGACCGCCGTTCTCAGGCTCTGCGGCCAGCCCGCAATGGGGCCCAGCGGCGTTTTCGACCAGTCGAACGCTCGGATGAGCGCGCCAGTCTCGCCGCCCCCGTCGGGAAATGCGGAGTTGTCTCGCTTTGCAAGCATGTACTTGAAATCGGTTCGATCTTAGCCCCCGAGCGCGACTAAACGCACAACGGATGAATTGGTTGCGTGGTTACACCGCTGCCTCGAAGGCAATAGCGTCGTGCCACCCAGGGCCAACGAACTCACACAACCATCAAATTCGTGATTGAAGCATATGATGCCGCACAAAAAAACGCCAAATAGGCAACTTAATTCTGCCGCGATGATCTTATGAACTTCACAAGGGATAGGACAGCATCTTCCGCAGTACACGCCGTTTGCATTTAGCCATCAGGCTTGCGGCGTTGTCACTGGCCTTCGGCAGCCGACAACTTCCCTACCCCTCCGTGTTCGTCGCAACAGAAACAGCGCAAACCGACGCGATTGGCAGAGCTGGCTGACATTTCGCCAGCGTTGCGCCCCAGACGGAAAGACGTAGTACCGCGAGCAATGGACCAATCGGACTAATCGGGCACATGAATTCAATTCAATTGGAGGCGTACGGAAATGAAACGAGCCCTACTCGCAGCAGTAGCAACGCTGCTCAGCATCACGCCTGCTTTGTCGCAGGTGAGATGCAATGTTGAAGGCTCTGTCGGGGCGGGGTTTGCTATTACGAATATCGATCGCAGCAGCGATGGGTTCAACTTCGGGTCGAACGATATGGGCTCGCAGGGCTTCATCGGCGCGCTCGGTGCCGGCTGCGATTGGTATGCTCAACAACCTTTCGTCATAGGGCTGCTCGC
This sequence comes from Hyphomicrobiaceae bacterium, assembly GCA_046713545.1. Classification (GTDB taxonomy): domain Bacteria; phylum Pseudomonadota; class Alphaproteobacteria; order Rhizobiales; family Hyphomicrobiaceae; genus CADEFX01. The sequence continues at coordinate 12,645 of JBKKCB010000231.1, forward strand.
TCGCTATAACTTTGCGTCTCTTTCCGGCACGGAGAAGGAAGACAATTTGATATCGGCGATTTCTGGTCCGCGGGCGTCAGGCTCGGCTACCATTTGAATGAAAGCGTGATGGTCTATGGTGTTGCCGGCTGGAGCGGGACTGATGTTCATAGAGTTGGCCATAGTGGTGCTTGGCGCCCAGAGGGGCCGAGCCAGGGGCTGTGGCTTGCTGGTGGGTTGGAAGTTAACCTGACAAATAATTGGGCCGGCAGATTGGAGTATAGCTGGCATGATTTTGACACGGTTGACCTGACGCCGGTTCAAGCGACGCCCGATCTCCACGTCGTGCGGGCGGCGCTTGTTTATCGCTTCGGTGGTTTGCCCTGGCAAAAATGATGGGGAAGCCATTCTGGGATTTTCCCCGTCGACCCCGAGTTTCCCAGGTCTCGAGAGGTGGCCGTTGAGTCTCCCCAGCCCGCGCAGGCACGCGCGGCCACGTCGTACGGCTCCTCGCCGCCCTAACGTGTTTCCGGAAAAAGCATGTCCCGGCGAAGGCCGGGATCTGTACCGGATGCCGCTCGCCTCTCTGGGTCGCGACCCTACAGGTTCTTGGCGTAGGCGCGGTTTTCCTGCTGCAGGCGCGGGTCTGTGCCGTAGGCGTAGTGCTTCGACATGTCGGGTGAGAAACGGCTCGCTGCAGGCTTGCGGCCAAGCGCCTCGGCGAGTGCGCGCACGTGATGCGGACCCGCCCCGCAGCACACGCCCAGATAGCGAACATTCATCGCGGCCGCCTGCCGGCCGAACTCCGCGATCTCATAGCGGCTGGTCTGGAACGGATCGAGCGCGACGGGGAACGACCGGCCGTC
>JBKKCB010000232.1:0-5777 GCA_046713545.1 Hyphomicrobiaceae bacterium
ACGCTTGAGACGCAGATCGCCGACGATCTCCCGCTTGTCCGGGCGGATGCCGACCGATTGACGCAGGTGGTCGTCAATTTGATCTCGAATGCCGTGAAATTCTGCGACAAGGAGCATGGTTTGGTGCGGCTGGATGCCTGGAGGGAAGACGCCTTCCTTCGCGTCAACGTGCAGGACAACGGCATGGGCATTGCCGAGCAGGACCAGGACAAGATCTTCGAGCGTTTTCAGCAGGCTGGAAATACGCTTACGGACAAGCCTCAAGGTACCGGACTTGGCCTACCGATCTGCAGGCAGATCCTTAAGCGTCTCGGCGGGAGTATCTGGGTGAAAAGCGAACGCGGCAAGGGAGCGACGTTCTCGTTCCGACTTCCCCTCGGTACGTCGAGCGCGCAAGATGGGGCCTTCGAGTTGGAGACGGCGAGGTGAGGGCAGCGTTAGACCAATGGCTTAAGATCATTGGCTAGCTGGACGCGCCACCACATTGACCAGTAGGGGATAGCATACCAGCTAAATCCGGCGCTACCGGCCCAAAGTTGGCTGATCTCGGCGCAAAAGAACCGGCGCGCATACCGCGCATGCTAAAGGGAGCAAACCAATGTCGATTGCATCGCCCACAGTGGACCCTTCGGCACGCAGCCGACCGATGACTCCAGAGGAGAAGAAGGTCATCATCGCCTCGTCCGCGGGCACCATCTTCGAATGGTACGATTTCTACCTTTACGGCTCGCTCGCCGCCATCATCGGCGCCCAGTTCTTCAGCTCCTATCCCGAAGCCACGCGCAACGTCTTCGCGTTGCTGGCCTTCGCGGCGGGCTTCATCGTCCGCCCGTTCGGCGCCCTTTTCTTCGGTCGCCTGGGTGACTTGATAGGCCGTAAATATACCTTTCTCGTCACCATCCTGATCATGGGCGTGTCGACCTTCCTGGTCGGCTGCCTGCCCAGCTATGACACGATCGGCTTCATCGCTCCCGTGGCCCTCATTATCCTGCGCATGGCGCAAGGCCTTGCGCTGGGCGGCGAGTACGGCGGCGCAGCGATCTATGTGGCAGAGCACGCGCCGCAGAACAAGCGCGGCTACTTCACCAGCTTCATCCAGACGACGGCGACGCTCGGCCTTCTCCTCTCGTTGATCGTCATCATGTTCACGCAAATCTCCGTGAACGCCAACTATCCGGAAGTGACGACGGCAACGGGCGCAAAGCTGACACCGTTCGCCGCGTGGGGCTGGCGCATTCCCTTCCTCGCCTCGATCGTCCTGCTCGGCATCTCGCTCTACATCCGGCTGCAGATGCAGGAGAGCCCTGCCTTCCAGAAGATGAAGGAGGAGGGCTCCATCTCGAAGGCGCCGCTGAGCGAAGCCTTCGGCCAGTGGCGAAACGCCAAGATCGCGCTGCTGGCACTGCTCGGCCTGACGGCTGGCCAGGCGGTGGTGTGGTACACGGGTCAGTTCTATGCACTGTTCTTCCTGCAGAGCATTCTGAAGGTGGACAGCTTCACCGCTAACGTCATGATCGCCTGGTCGCTCGTGCTGGGCACCGGCGGCTTCATTGTGTTCGGCGCTCTGTCCGACAGGATCGGCCGCAAACCGATCATCCTGGCGGGCTGCCTGATCGCGGCGTTGACCTACTTCCCACTGTTCAAGCTTCTGACGGCCACAGCCAACCCGGCGTTGCATGCGGCCCAGGAAAGCACGCAAGTCACCATCATTGCCGACCCTGCCGACTGTTCCTTCCAGTTCAATCCGACGGGAACTGCCAAGTTTACCAACTCGTGCGATATCGCCAAGTCGCTGCTCGCACGCAGCTCGGTGAATGCGAAAACGGTCAGCGCGCCCGGCGGTACCATTGCCAAGGTCCGGATCGGCGACAAGGAATTCGCAGCCAACGATGCCAACTTCGCCAGGGACGTGGGCGCAGCGCTGACAGCGGCCGGCTATCCGGGCGCCAACAACCCGACGCTGGTGAAAATCCCCATCGATCCGAAGGCCGGCCTCGCCAACTTCGCCCAGCTGTTCGACATCTTCAGCGCACAGAAGCTTGCAATTATCGGCATTCTCACGATTCTCGTGATCTATGTCACGATGGTGTACGGCCCGATAGCTGCAGCGCTGGTCGAATTCTTCCCAACACGCATCCGCTACTCCGGCCTGTCGCTGCCCTACCATATCGGCAACGGCTGGTTCGGCGGCCTCTTGCCCGCCACGTCGTTCGCCATGGTGGCGCAAACCGGCGACATCTACTATGGGCTCTGGTATCCAATCGTCGTTGCCCTGATGACCTTCGTCATCGGTTTGATCTTCGTGCCGGAGACCTACAAGCGGGATATCTTCAGGCAGTAGCCGTCGGCTTCAAGTTCACGGTCGCTGGGACCGGAGCGCGCAGAATCGCTCCGGTCTTCGCAAGTTGATCCTGGCCATCGGGTGGCGACGCGCAGCCAAGTCAAACGCGCCACCCGTCCCTTTGAGGAGAGTAGAATGACACGATTTCAGCGCATCATGATGCTCTCTGCTGTTTGCGGCGTGATCGCCATTGGCATCGCCTATCTGATCCTCGCCGTCATCCGCTGAATTTGGGTTGTCGTCCTGGGCGAAGGCGCAGTTTGCATGCGCGTCGGCGGCCTGCTTGTGTTGGCCGCCCCCATCCTTCCCTCCAGCACCCCGCACGTGTAGCCTGTCTCGGCGGGCACGCCCGCCTCATGCCCTCCCTTGAGCTGGTTCAAGCTTGTAAGCTGTGCCGGGGCCACAGGATCGCCAATGCTGATCGCTCTCCTCGCCGATATCCATGCCAATCGCGAGGCGATGAGCGCCTGCCTGGCCGATGCCGAGAGCGCAAACGTCGACCGCTACGTCTTTCTCGGTGACTTCGTGGGCTACGGTGCAGATCCGGCCTGGGTTGTCGATCGCGTCGCGACAATGGGTGCAGCCGGCGCCGTGGTCGTACGCGGAAATCACGATGCCGCCATCGGCGACCCGCGCGAGGGAATGGTGGCTGAGGCGCAGACGGCAATCGACTGGACGCGCTCGCGACTCGACAACGCGCAGAAGGGTTTCCTCGCCAACTTGCCGCTCGCCGTGGAGGAGGACGACCGGCTTTTTGTCCACGCCAGCGCCTGCGCGCCGCACACGTGGATCTACCTTTTCGACGCGCGCGAGGCCGAGCAGAGCCTCATGGCGACGAACCAGCGGCTGACATTTTGCGGGCATACCCATGTTCCCGCACTCTTCCATGCTACGGCGATGACGCCGCCGCAGCGCCACGTCCCGATCGCGGCGAAGCCGACGCCCCTGCTCGCGCAGCGCCGGTGGGTCGCCGTGCTGGGATCGGTCGGACAGCCGCGCGACAAAAACCCCGCCGCCTGCTACGGCCTCTTCGATGACGTGCGAAATACCTTGACCTATGTGCGCGTGCCTTACGACGCTGATCTGGCTGCGCGCAAGATCCGTGCGGCCGGATTGCCAGAGATACTTGCGGCTCGATTGACACTCGGGATTTGACTGCATGGCCAAGGCACAGCTGACGGTCGGGATGACGATCGACGGCTTCCTGTTGGAGCAGCGCATTCATCGCGGCGGCATGGCAGACATCTGGCGCGTCAGCCGCGGCGATGTCGACTTCCCAATCATCATGAAGGTGCCGTTGCTCGATTTCGAAGGCGACATCTCGGTGCTCGTGGGCTTCGAGGTCGAGCAGATGATCATTGCGGAAGTCAACGGCCCGCATGTGCCTCGGTGGGTGGCGAACGGCGAGTTCGCCGTGCAGCCGTATATCGTCATGGAGTACATCGAGGGTCCGACGTTGCTCAAGATGTGGGCCGATCGCGCAGCCCCGGCGGACGAGATCGTGCGCATCGGCATCGAGGTGGCTGCTGCCCTCGCCGACCTGCACCAGCAGCACGTGCTGCACCTCGATCTGAAACCGGCCAACGTCATGTTTCGCCCGACCGGAGAGGCGGTGCTGATCGATTTCGGCCTGTCGCGTCACGAGCAGCTTCCCGATCTGCTGGAAGAACAGTTCCATCGGCCAACGGGGACGCCCGACTATATGGCACCGGAGCAGCTTTTCAGGGTTCGATCCGACCAGCGCAGCGACATCTACGCGTTCGGCGCCGTCCTCTACCAGCTCGCCACAGGGCACCTCCCGTTCGGACGACCGACGCGCATGCGCAAGGTCCGTCGGCGCGTGTGGCGCGATCCGGTCCCGCCTCGAACCCTGCGGCCGCAGACCCCGCCCGTGCTGCAGGAGATCATCCTCAGGTGCCTCGAGCCGCTGCCCGATGCCCGCTATCAGCGCGCCACAGACCTGCTCTTCGATTTGCGCCATCTGGATCTGGTGGAGATGACGGAGCGCGCCCAGCGCACGCAGCAGAGCGACTTCAGGACGGCTCTCGGCCGCCGGCTGCGTGCCTCGAGGACGATCCGCACGATTTTGGCGAGTGCGACCAGGCCACCTGCCCGCTCGCCGATCATACTGGCGGCCGTCGACCTGCGCCCAGACCTCAAAGACTTGAGGTACGCCCTGCTGGAAGCCGCCGCATCGGCGCTGGCGAACACGCCGGGCGCGCGGCTCGCCTGCGTCAGCGTGATGTCGACGTCGCTCATCGGGATCGACGAGAACGTCGATGCGGCGGGCGAGAATATTCACGTGCAGAAGCTGGCTGAGCTGAGAGCCTGGGCGCAGCCCCTGCAGCTGCCGCGCGGCAAGATCTCGTATCATCTGCTGGAATCGCGCAACGTCACGGCCGCAATTTTGGAGTTCGCGCGCTCCAACACCGTCGATCACATCGTCATCGGTGCCGCGAGAACCGGATCGTTCGCCGGCAAGGTCCTGGCCCAGATCACAGCCGAGGCGCCCTGCAGCGTGACGGTCGTCCGCACGAGCGAGGACACCAGTCATGCGGAGAAAAACGAGGATGCTCGTGGCAGCCCGCGCGGCGGATTGCCGTCCACCTAGGGCGAATCCGGCTTGTTTAAAGCGCCTTGAACACGTCCAATTTCATGGGTGGTCCGTCTCCTGTGGATGAGGACGCGATCGAATGCGCACAGTATACTCCGGCAACCCTCCTCCCACCCTTCCGAACCAAGGACATTCAAAGAGAAACGCCATGACCAACTCGCAGACGCTTGCGCAGCGACGACCGGTGGGGAAAACCACGGACGTCGATGCGATCATTATCGGCGCCGGCATTTCCGGCATGTTCATGCTCTACCGTCTGAGGGAACTGGGCATGACCGCGCGCGTGTACGAGGCCGGCACCGATGTGGGCGGAACCTGGTACTGGAACCGCTATCCCGGCGCACGATTTGATTCGGAAAGCTGGACCTACGGCTACTCATTCTCCCAGGAGCTGATGCAGGAATGGGACTGGAAAGAGCACTTCTCACCCCAGCCCGACACGCTCGAGTACCTGAATTACGTTGCCGCCAAGTTCGACCTGCGTCGCGATATTCAGTTCCGCTCCACGGTGAAGTCAGCCTATTGGGATGACGCGACGACGACGTTGACAGTCACCCTGGAGGGCGGCGAGCAAGCGAGCGCGCAGTTCCTGGTCACCGCGGTCGGTATTCTCTCCGCCTATACCTTGCCGGCGATCGAGGGGCGCGACAGTTTCCGGGGCCCGACCTATCACCCTGCGCGGTGGCCACATACGCCGGTGGATTTCACGGGCAAACGTGTCGGGGTCATCGGCACCGGGGCTACCGCCATCCAAGCGATCCCCGAAATCGCCAAGCAGGCCAAGCAGCTGACTGTCTTTCAGCGGCGACCGAATTGGGCGGC
>JBKKCB010000233.1:0-2815 GCA_046713545.1 Hyphomicrobiaceae bacterium
CCATGCGCGGCCTTGATCCGATCTTTCAAGTGCTGCGCACCGTGCCGCCGCTGGCCTGGTTGCCGATAGCGCTTGCAGCCTTTCGTGACAGCGCGCCATCCGCCATCTTCGTGATCTTCATCACGGCTATCTGGCCGGTGATCATCAATACGGCGGTCGGCATCCGCAACATTCCGCAGGACTACCGCAACGTCGCGCGGATTCTGCGGCTCAATCAACTCGAGTTCTTCTGGCGCATCATGGTGCCGTCGGCCGCACCGTACATCTTCACGGGCCTGAGGATCGGCATCGGCCTGTCCTGGCTCGCCATCGTCGCGGCCGAAATGCTCACCGGCGGCGTCGGGATCGGCTTCTTCATCTGGGACGCGTGGAATTCGTCGCGACTGTCCGACATCATCGTGGCGCTCGTCTACATCGGCATCATCGGCTTCGTGCTCGATCGCCTCGTCGCGCTGATCGGCCACTTCGCGACGCGCGGCGTATCGGCGACCTGAGGAGCCAATCATGATCGCACCGGTTACACCACCTTCCCACACGGTCTCGAAAGCGCCGATTGCCGGGCGGCCGTTCCTGCACATCGACGGCGTCAGCAAATCGTTCACGCGCGGCTCGTCGTTGAGCGAGGTGCTCACCGACATCGATCTCAAGATCGGCCAGGGCGAGTACGTTGCCATCATCGGGCATTCCGGTTGCGGCAAGTCGACCCTGCTCAATATCGTGGCTGGCCTGCTCGACATCACCAGCGGCGCGGTGCTGCTGGAGAACAAGGAAGTCAACACGCCGGGGCCTGACCGCGCCGTCGTCTTCCAGAACCACTCGCTGCTGCCGTGGCTCACCGTTTACGACAACGTCCGGCTGGCCGTGGACAAAGTCTTCTCCGGCATCAAGTCGCGGCCCGAGCGCGATGCGTGGACCATGCACAATCTCGAGCTGGTGCAGATGGCACACGCCAAGGACAAGCGCCCGATGGAGATCTCGGGCGGCATGAAGCAGCGTGTCGGCATTGCGCGGGCGCTGGCTATTCAGCCCAAGGTGCTGCTGCTCGACGAACCGTTCGGCGCACTTGATGCTCTGACGCGAGCACATCTGCAGGACTCCGTGATGGCGATTCATCAACAGCTCCGCAACACGGTGCTGATGATCACCCATGACGTCGATGAAGCCGTGCTGCTCTCGGACCGCATCGTCATGATGACCAATGGCCCCGCGGCGACGATCGGCGAAGTCCTGGACGTGAAGCTGCCGCGCCCCCGCAAGCGGCTGGATCTGGTCGACAATGCTGACTACATCCATGCCCGCGCCGCCGTCCTCGAGTTTCTCTACGCCCGCCACAAGGCGCCCGTGCTTCAGGCTGCGGAATAAGAGAAAAACACGCCGGAGATATCCAATGAAGCGCCGGCTGCTCGTCATCGGCAACGGCATGTGCGGCCTCCGTCTGCTCGAGGAGCTGATGGGGCTGGCTGCCGGCCGTTTCGAGATAACCGTGATCGGGGCGGAGGTAGCCCCGGCCTACAACCGCGTGCTGCTGTCCCCGCTGCTCGCTGGCGAGCTGTCGCCGGCGGAGGTCGAACTCAAACCGGCCGACTGGTACGCGCAGAATGGCATTACGTTGCGCACCGGCCAGCCTGCTACGGCGCTCGATACGACGCAACGAACCGCCGTCCTGCGCGACGGCACGTGCGTGCCATTTGACATGTGCGTACTGGCTACCGGCTCCGAGCCCATCCGCCTCCCGTTGCCGGGCAACGATCTTGATGGCGTCGTCACGTTCCGCTCGCTGCAGGACGCCCACGCTCTGCGAGCCGCGGCTGAAGCAAAGAGGGAAGCCGTTGTCATCGGCGGAGGATTGCTCGGCATCGAGGCGGCCTATGGCCTGGTCCGTGCGGGAGCGAGCGTCACGCTGATTCATCTGGTGGACCGGCTGATGGAACGGCAGCTCGACGCCGAGGCAGCGCGCCTGTTGGCACAGGCGCTGGAAGCCAAAGGCATTCGCATCATTCTCGGCGCCACCGCACGCGTCCTACATGGCCAAGGCCGCGTGAATGGATTCGAGCTGACAGATGGACGTTTCCTCGATTGCGGACTTGTCGTCATGGCGGTTGGCGTCCGGCCATCGATCGCGCTCGCCCAAGGTGCCGGTTTGAAAACCAATCGCGGCATTCTGGTCGACGATCATCTGATGACGTCGGCAGACGGCATCTTCGCACTTGGCGAATGCGCGGAGCATCGTGGGCAGTGCTATGGCCTGATCGAGCCGGGCTATGAGCAAGCCAAAGCTCTGGCACGGCATCTCTCGGGACTTCCGTTCTGCTACGAGGGTTCGGTGATTGCAACCAGCCTCAAGGTATCGGGCATACCGGTGTTCTCTATCGGTGCGTTTGACGACGAGCAGGCCGAGTCCATCTTGATCGAGGATCGAGAGGCTGCCGTCTATCGCAAGCTTGTCATTGGTGACGGGCATTTGGTCGGCGCTGTGCTGTTTGGCGATACCATGGACGCCCTCTGGTACCGCGACCTGATCCGCCAGCAGGCGCCTGTCGGGGCGATCCGCAGTGCACTCGCGTTCGGCAAGGCCTACGCGGAGGCGGCCTGATGAGCGGGCAGGATTTCACCGAAGAGCAGCGCCGCTACCTCGAAGGCTTCGTCTCCGGGATGCAGGCGCGCCGCGCCGCACAGGGCCTGAAGCCGCTCGAAGGCGCCGATCATGCCGCGCAACCTTCAGGCCCCGACAAAGAGCATCTGGCCGCGATGGCCCGCTTCGAGGCCGCTGGCAAGAAACTGTCGCCAGAGGAGAAAGCCAAGCGCGACGAGCATC
>JBKKCB010000234.1:0-4914 GCA_046713545.1 Hyphomicrobiaceae bacterium
GCGTTCAGGACCTGGAAGAAGTTCACGCCGTCAACGGTGACCATGGCGTTGTCGCGGGTGATGATGTCCTGCGAGGGGATATCGATCACCTGCTCCTTCATGTTCATCTTGGCGCCGATGCGCTCCATCACGGGGATGAGGATGTGCAGGCCGGGTGAGAGCGTGCGGGTGTAGCGCCCGAAGTTCTCGACCGTCCAGTTCGAGCCCTGGGGCACGACTTTCACGGTCGACCACAACGCGATCACGACGAGCACGATGAACAAAGGTCCCAGGATCTCAAAGCCGCCAAAGATATTCATCGTCCCCTCCCAAGCCGGGCCGGCGCATTATCCGATTAGACAAGCGCCAGCATTAGGGCGCAAAGGCCAATATGGAGTAAACAAGGTCTCAATGAACGATGAATTTCGAAACAACCAGAACGGGTTGCCTATCCGAATGTTACGGCCGTCTTAAGACAATCGGCTGCAGCCCAGCGGATCAGGCCCAGCCGGCCAGCTCGCGTCGCACCACGTGCTCGATGACGCGCACGCCGTCCTCGCCGTCGTTCAGGGCAGGGATGTAGGTAAAGCTGGTGCCGCCGTTGCTCATGAAAATTTCCCGGTTCTCGACGTCGAGCTCTTCGAGCGTCTCCAGGCAGTCGGCTGAAAAGCCGGGCGCTATGACAGCGATGCTGCGCGTGCCCGATTTTGCCAGCCGGGCGATGGTGGCATCGGTGTAGGGCTGCAGCCACGGCTCATTGCCGAACCGCGACTGGAAGGACGTGACCCAGCGCTCGGCCGGCAGCCCGAGCTTTTCGCGCAGCAAGCGCGAGGTCTTCACGCACTGGCAGTGATAGGGATCACCCCGCTCGAGATAGGTCTGCGGCATGCCGTGGAAACTGGCGAGCAGCACATCGGGCACATAGTCGAGCGTGGCCAGATGCGTGCGCACCGAATTTGCCAACGCGTCGATATAGACCGGATCATCGTGCCATGGCGGCGCCACGCGCAGCGCCGGCTGCCAGCGCATCGTCATCAGAACGCGGAAGGTTTCGTCGCACGCGGTTGCAGATGTGGCGGCGGCATATTGAGGATAGAGCGGCACGATGAGAATACGGTCGCAGCCCTGGGCCTGCAGCCACCGCAGGCGGGTTTCGGTGCTCGGGTTGGCGTAGCGCATGGCCCAGTCGACGACGATGCGCGCATCACCCTGCAACGCCTGGGCCAGCCGCTCGGCCTGGCTTCGCGTGATGGTCTTGAGCGGCCCCTCGTTGCGCTCGTTGTTCCAGATGGAGGCGTAGTCGCGACCCTTGATGCCGGGACGGATCGTCAGGATAACGAGATTGAGGATCGGCCACCATTTCCAGCGCGGCACCTCGATGACGCGCCGGTCCGAGAGGAACTCCTTAAGGTAGCGCCGCATGGACCAGTAGTCCGTGCCGTCGGGCGTACCGAGGTTGAGGAGCAGCACGCCGATCCGCCTGCCGGCAACCGGCGGATGGTCCGCCGGGCGAAAGCTTTCTGACGCATCAGGGGTATTGTGCAATTGCATCTCGCCTCGATCCCTGTGGCTTCAGTTCAGCGTGCGCAGCAGCTCGGCAAACAGGCGGCAGCGCGGCACCAGCGAGGACACGAGCAGATGTTCCTCGAACGTGTGCGCGCCCCCGCCATCGACGCCCAGCCCGTCCAGCGTCGCACAGCCGAGTGCGCCGGTGAAATTGCCGTCGCTGCCGCCGCCGAACGATCCGTGTTTCAGCTCGAAGCCAATTTCCGCGGCCAGGATGCGCGCCTTCTCGAACAGCCCCATGGTCGCGGCGTGCGCCTCCCACAAGGGACGGACCGGCCCCGGCTCCAGAACGATCCTCACGCCGTCGCTCTCGCCCTCGATGGCGCGCATGCGTTCGGCAACCTCATGGAAGATGGCCTCGGTCGGCGCGACCGTCAGAACCTCGGCGCGGCATTCGATGGGCATCACGTTGACGAACGTGCCGCCGTGAATTCGGCCGACGCTGAAGGTCATGCCCCGATCGAAGTCCGTCATGCCTTCGATGTGCTCGATGGTGCGGGCCAAGGCGCGGATGGCACTGCGTCCCTGGCGGTTGGCCGCGCCGGCGTGCGCGGGGCGGCCGTGCGCGGCAATCCAGAAGCGCTGAAACGCAAACCGCCCCGAGACGACGACGCCGTTCTTGCAGGGCTCGGTCACAAGAACATACTTGTGCCGCTTCGCCTCGGCTTCGATGCGCGTGCGGGAGGACGGGCTGCCGACCTCCTCGTCGGGGATGAACATGAACGTGACGGGAAGCCGTGGCTCATGACCGGCGGCTTTCAGGACGCGCAAGGCATGGACCGCAAGCCGGCATCCGCCCTTCATGTCATAAATGCCGGGACCAAAATACCGGTCGCCATCGCGCCGCAGGGGCAGCCGCCCGTGCAACGTGCCTGCCAGATGCACGGTGTCGAGATGCGACAGGATGAGGATGCCGGCGTCGGAAGTCGGCTCGCCGCCGAGCCGCGCGAGCAGGATATCAGCGTAGCCGTCGGTCCCCGGCAGGCGCTCGATGCGGGCACCCAGCGCCTGCATATCTGCGGCGGCAAGATCCATCATCCGGTTGACGCCGGCCGGATGCGTCGTGGGGCTTTCGATCTCCACCCAGGGCAGAATGCCGGCAAGGATTTCTTCGGCATTGAAGTGGTCTGCAGACAACACGTGCAATTCTCCAGAGCTGCGTCATCAGCGCCTTTTGGAACCGGTTCGGTTCGGGCTATACGAAACCTGCCGCGTCCGGATCGCAGTGGTGGCCTATCATCCATGAATTGGAGCAGATGATCCACGTGCACGACGCCGCAACACCCCAGCTCCACCGATCCACCCGGCTCGATCTGCCTGCTGCCGCAATTCTGGCAGCCGTCGCCCTGGCGGCTTTCCTGCTCGCGCCGCGCGCAGCGCCGTTCGAGTTTCTGCCGCTGGCGGCCGTGCCGATCGCGGCACTGGTGCGGGGCGGAGACGTTGTTGCCGCACTGGCAGGATCGCCGCTGCTCGCGGCATGCGCGGCATTCGGACTCTACATTGCGATCAATGCCGCGTGGTCGGTCGATCCGGCGGAGGCCTACGGCAAGGTGCTGTTCTACTGGGTCCTTCTGATAGCTGCCCATCTGGCCATAACCGGCCTGGGCAGCGTCAGCGACGCGGTCCTGACCCGGCTGCAGAAAGCCGCCGTCGTGGCCGTGATGACCGGGGCGGTGTTCCTTGTCATCGAGGTTTTGACCGATCAGGCGATCCGGCGCTTCATCTTTTCGATGCTGCCGTTCGCCCGCCCGCCGCCCAAGCACATCAAGATCGTGGACGGGGACGTCGTCGGGATCGGCGCCTATGTCCTGAACCGCAATATGGCGGCCCTCAGCCTCGTACTGTGGCCGGTGCTGCTGATGCTGCGGACACTGCTCGACGCCCGCCGAGCTTTGGTCGCCGGTGTCGCGCTGCTGGCGACGTCGCTGGTAGCGGTCCTGAACTCCGAGCATGAGACTTCGATGCTCGCTGTCCTACTTGCATGCGTGGCGCTCGCCGGCATGTGGGTTGCTGCCCCGGTGATGCGCAAGGCGATCGCGGCCGGCTGGGTGATTGCGACGCTGCTCGTCGTGCCGCTGGCGTCAGTCGCTTACACGCAACAGCTGCACTTTGCGGATTGGCTTCCCCAGACAGCCCGCAACCGGGTGATCCTGTGGGGCTATACGGCCTCCGAGGTGACGAAGAACCCGATTCTCGGCGTCGGCGTGGCTTCGACCAAGGATCTGGACGAAGCCAATGCGGAAAAGGCTGTTCAGCCGCCGGGCTACACCTATCCGCTGCGGACCGGCCGGCATTCCCACAACATCTTCATGCAAACCTGGTACGAGCTCGGCGCCATCGGCGCGGTGCTGCTGCTGGCCATCGGTCTGTGTACGATCGCGGTGCTGACGCGTCTCCCCAGGACCGACCAGGCGCTGGCGTTTGCGAGCTTCGTGGCGGCCGTGATCATCGGATCGTTCAGCTGGGGTATCTGGCAGACGTGGTTCCTGGCAGCTTACGGAATATGGGCCGTGCTGCTGGCGGTCGCGTGCGAAGGGTCACGGCGGCAGGCGCTGCACTCGGGGAGCGTCACTCTTCGGACTTAGCCCTGCGCCGCGCGCGCGATGGCGGCCGGGCCGGGGGCGTTTCCGCATCAGCCTCAGGCGCCGGCGGCGCCAGGGTATCTAAGTCGCGTGCCGCTTCCCAGCTCACCGCAATCTGATGCGCAAAACGTCGGGGACGCTCGGCGAAAAGTCGCTTCGCCATGGGCAGCGCAAGATTTCTGAGTTCGAGCTGACGCGCTCGGCAGTCCTGATGGATGATTTCGATTTCGTCGGCGGCAAGGCCGCTGTCGCGCTGCAGGTCGGCGAACGCGGCCAGCACCGCGTGGTCGTGCTCCTCGCCCAGGATTTGCGCGATATCGCGGGCGGCCGATGCGCGCGCGCGGCACATTTCCGGCCAGGCGCGCGAGACAAGCAGCATCTGGCGCCAATGCTGCTGCACCGACTTGCGCAGATCGTGGAATGCCTCGTCGTCCGGCTCCATCTGCACCTGCGCGAGCGCACGCCGGCCCTTGCGATAGGTGGCGTGCAACCCGACTTCCAGAGCATCGAACCCGTTGTTCTGAACCTTGATCTGAGCAAACCGGCGCTTGGCGCGCGTGAGCGAGGACAGAACCTTGCCGGGGACCTCTTCCGTCTCCGGGAGTGCCGTGTGATCGAGGCGCTCCCGCAGACGGTCCACGATCACTTGCCGGTTGCCGGACAATCGGATCTCGAGCTTGGCCAGCGTCAGACGCATGACCTCCCCATCCCGCAAGGGAGACAGGAGGCGCCCCATCTGCTGCAGCTCCCGGTTCTCGTGCTGGTAGGGCTTTTCGCCGATGGCCGC
>JBKKCB010000235.1:0-4062 GCA_046713545.1 Hyphomicrobiaceae bacterium
GCTGGTCTGGGCCTCGATGAAGCCTTTCAGGTCCTCCGTGATCTCCGTCGGCCAGGCGCCCTTCTGCTCCCGCTGGGCGTAGCCCTGCCGCGAGCCTTTCCGGCTCTGGATCGCCTTGACGCTTGGCGTGAAGGCAACGTCGCTCGAATACATGCGCGGCGTATCCATGGCCAAAATCCTCTCCAGCCGATGCCCGCAATGTATTCCTCCCATTGATTGAGAGCAGATGGCAATATCGGGAGGCGTCATCCCATTTCTCGGGAGGAAACCTTGGATCGCCTCGAGGCCATGTCCATGCTGCTGGCCGTCGTCGACGCCGGCAGTCTGTCGGCCGCGTCCCGGCGCCTCGGCTCCCCGCTGGCCACCGTCAGCCGCAAGGTGCTGGAGCTGGAAACCCACCTGAAAACACGCCTGCTCATCCGCTCGAGCCGGCGCGTGACACTGACGGAGGCCGGACGATCCTACGTCGCCGCGTGCCGCCGCATCCTCGACGAGGTCAGCGACGCCGAGCGTACCGCCGCGGGCGAGTACAGCACCCCGAAGGGCGACCTGCTCATCACCGCGCCCATCGTGTTCGGCAGGTTGCACGTCCTGCCCATCGTCGCCGATTTCCTCAAGGCTTATCCCGAAATCAGTGTGCGCCTGATGCTGGCCGACCGCGTCGTCAATCTTGTGGAGGAGCAGATCGACATCGCGCTGCGCATCGGCGATCTGCCCGACAGCAGCCTGGTGGCCACGCGCGTCGGCGCCATACGCCGCGTCGTCTGCGCAAGCCCAGACTATCTCGCAGCACGCGGAACGCCGAAGCACCCGAACGATCTCCTCGCGCACGACTGCATCACGTTCGAAGGATTGATGTCGCCGCTGGAATGGACCTTCCGCATCAACAAGGCGGACAAGTGGATTGCCATCCGCTCGCGGCTCGTCGTCAACACGGCGGAAGCGGCCATCGATGCTGCTGTCGCCGGGCTCGGCGTGACGCGCGTGCTCTCCTATCAGGTGGAGGCGGCACGGCGCGCGGGTCAGCTCGTGCTGATGCTCGAAGCCTTCGAGCCGGCGCCCAAGCCCGTCAATCTCGTGCACGCGGGGCAAGGCCTCCTGCCCCTCAAGACGCGCGCCTTCCTCGACTTCGCCGCCCAGCGCCTGCGCACACGGATAGCGGCGATCACCTGACGCAGCCCACGCACCAACTCCGATCCGCTCGGCGGAGCGTTGCCGCAGCACGCTCATGAAGAATTGCCGCGCTAGCCCATCAGATTCTTCGCCACCGCCATGAACGCCGGCAGCGTCACGGGATCGTTGGCGACGTTGCCCGCCGCGTGATGCGAGGCATAGCGCGCGATCACCATCTCCGCCTCCGGATCGACATAGATCGACTGGCCATGGATGCCGCGCGCCATGTAGGCGCCGTGCGCGTTGTGGCTGACCCACCACTGATTGCGATAGGACCAGCCCGGCAGCGTCGCATAGCCGGCCGGCGCAAACTTCGCCGGGTCGCTGCCCCTGGCGATGTCGTCCACAACGCTCGCCGGAAAGATCTGCCTGCCGTTGCAATGACCGCGATTGCGCATCAGCTCGCCGAAGCGCGCGAGGTCCCGCGTCGTCGTGTTCAAGCCGCCGCCGCCGCTCTCGATGCCGAGACGATCGACGTGGTAATAGGCATCCTCTTCCGCGCCCATGGGCTGCCAGATGCGCGTCGACAGCAGGCGCGACAGCGATTGCCCGGTCACGCGGCGGATGATCCACGCCAGCACGTCGGTGTTGACCGTCTTGTAGGCGAACACCCGGCCGTGCTCGCCCGCCTTCTTCTGCGTCGTCAGAAAGTCGAGCAGCGACGTCGGCGGCATGCCCGGCTCCGGCGGCGCCATGCCGTTGGCGCGGCGCAGCCCCCACACGTCCGAGTTGGGATCGGTGTAGACCTCGGTGTAGGCAAGTCCCGTCGTCATATCCATCACCTGCGCCACCGTCGCATCGCCGAAGGCGCTGGCCGCAAGCTCGGGCACGTAGGTCGGCACGGGCGCGTTCGGATCGATCTTCCCCTCGGCCACGAGCATGCCCGCCAGCGTGCCCGTGAAAGATTTCGTCACCGACATGGCGATGTGCGGCTGATGGGCCTGCAGCGCACCGAAATAGCGCTCGAACACGATGCGCCCGCGGTGTAGCACGACGATGCCGTCGGCGTAGGTCTCCGCCAGCGCATGATCGAACGTGATCCGCCGCCCGTCCATGGTCGTCACGGCGATGCGGCCCAGGTCCTGCTCGTCGCGCGGCAGCACGGACGCCGGTCCCTGCCCGCGCCAGACCTGCACCGTCGGCACCAGCTGGCGGATGTTGCTCCAAGCCCAGCGCAGCTGCGGAAACCGCCGGAATGAGCCGTCCGCGAACGTGATCGCCTTGTCCGCCGGCGGCGGAAATCCGGTCATCCATTCCAGCGTCTGCGGATCGCTCTCGGCAGCGGTCAGCAGAGTTGCGGGTGTGCCCGCGGAACCCGATTGCGTCGTCATCAAACTGTATCCCCGTGGAAGAAAGTGATTTCCGGAAACGATCATACGCCCGGCACGCGGGTCGTCGAGAACTCGTGTATCGAACCGCGAACTCGACCCTCGCCTCGCCACAAAATTCGGCGCAAGATCGCGTCATCGAAAACACTAACAGCCCGGCACGCGGACCACCGGTCCGCCGTGACCGGGCGCGGCGATGACCCCCGCCAGATTGCGGTCCATCGCCTTTACGAGGAGGAAACGATGGAACTCGGCTACTTCACCATGCCTTCGCATCCGCCCGAGCGGCCACTCAAGGACGGCCACGAGTGGGACCTGCAGGTGATCCGGTGGCTGGACGAGCTCGGCTACAAAGAATGCTGGATCGGCGAGCACCACACCGCGCCGTGGGAGCCGCATCCCTCGCCCGACCTGCTGGTGGCGCAGGCGCTGCTGCAGACCAAGAACATCCGCCTCGGCCCCGGCGGCTTCCTGCTGCCCTATCATCATCCCGCCGAGCTCGCGAACCGCGTCGCCATGCTCGATCACATCTCCGGCGGCCGTCTCAACTTCGGCGTCGCCGCCTCCGGCCTGCCGAGCGACTGGAAAATGTTCAACGTCGACGGCGACCAGGGCGTCAACCGCGAAATGACGCGCGAGGCGCTCGACATCATCCTCAAGCTCTGGTCCACCAGCGAGCCGTTCGAGTACGCCGGCAAGTTCTGGACCGTGCACAATCCCGAAACCATGTACGGCTTCCTCAAGCCGCACGTGTCAAGCCGCTGCAGAAGCCGCATCCGCCCATCGGCGTCGCCGGCCTCTCGAAAGGCTCCAACACGCTGAAGCTCGCCGGCGAGCGCGGCTATATTCCCATGAGCCTCAATCTCAACCCGGCCTACGTCGGCAGCCACTGGGAGTCGGTCGAGATCGGCGCCGCCAAGACCGGGCGCAAGCCCGACCGCGCGCAATGGCGCATGGTGCGCGAGCTCTTCGTCGCCGACACCGACGCCGAGGCCCAGCGCCTGTCCATCGGACTGCACATGGGCCGCATGATGCGCGAATACTTCATTCCGCTGCTGAAGGAGTTCGACTTTTTGCAGTACCTGAAGCACGACCAGAGCGTGCCCGACAGCGACGTCACCGCCGAATACTGCGCCAAACACAACTGGATCATCGGCTCGCCGGCGACGGTGGCCGAGAAGATCGCGCGCATCCACGACGAGGTCGGCGGCTTCGGCCATCTGCTCGTCTTCGGCTTCGACTACGTCAAGCACCCGCAGGCCTGGCAGCATTCGCTGGAGCTGCTGGCGAAAGAGGTGCTGCCCAAGGTGAAGCACCTCTCGCCGAGTTGAGGTCGGTCCAGGTAAGGACAAGGCCAAACCTTAGGGGCCGGACTCGTGGCGCGATGGATCTTCGGGACAAGCCCGAAGACGACACAAGGGGGCGAGGCGTGGACTTGCCGAATTCTCAGGTGTCATCCTCGCGCTCGTCGCGAGGACCCATCGCTCCGCAAACTCGAGGCAGCGTTGTGCTGAGGTGAGGTCGCGCCAAGCCCTGCCTTGGCGACGCCGGATTGCTGGGG
>JBKKCB010000236.1:0-6366 GCA_046713545.1 Hyphomicrobiaceae bacterium
GCTGCGGGAAGGCTGAGTAGAGCCGCAGGGTTGACCCTCTCGCGGCCGCCCATGCGCGAGCATCGGTGTGTGCCCAAGAATCAGGCGATATCCCGTTTCGCCATAAACAATTGATCTAATTGGTGGAGCCGAGGAGGATCGAACTCCTGACCTCTGCAGTGCGATTGCAGCGCTCTCCCAGCTGAGCTACGGCCCCAGACGGCGGCCATTTAGTTTGCCGGTCTCCGCATTGTCAAGCGACGCCCGGTAGGCGCATCAGCTTTTATGGCGGTGGACCGTACGTTCCGGGCCCCTTGTCCCGGTTCTGTCAAGCGTCTACACCTCAGCACGGTCGCGGGCGCGAGAGTGGGAACCAATGCTCGAATTGCTCAACTTCATCAGTTACATGATCACGCTCTATACCTATGTCGTCATAGCCAGCGTCATTCTGAGCTGGCTCCTCGCGTTCAATATCATCAATGGCTACAACCCGTTCGTGCGCTCGTTGTGGAACGGGCTGCGTGCCGTCACGGAGCCGCTCCTGGCTCCGATCCGCCGCATCATGCCGGACCTCGGGGGCATCGATATTTCACCCGTGGTCCTGCTGCTGGCGTGCTTCTTCATCCAGTCGGTCGTCCTTCCCAACATTGCCAAGCTGGTCGTCTGATGCGGCTGCGGGCGGATCTGTAAACCCTCATCAAAGGTCGGTTGACCGAAGTATTGTCGGCTTGAGACGGACCCCACGGCTGATGTCCAGAGGTGAGTGTTGAAGACTGCATCCCTTATTGACGGCAAGGCCATCGCCGAAACGCTCAGGCGCGACGTTGCCGCCGCCGCGGCGAGGCTCACACGCGAGCACGGGCTGATTCCGGGATTGGCGGTCGTTCTGGTCGGCGATGACCCCGCGAGCCGCGTCTATGTGCGCAACAAGGCGCGCCAGACGATTGAGGCCGGTATGCGCTCATTCGAGCATGCGCTGCCTGCCGGCACGAGCGAGGCGGATGTGCTGGCGCTGGTTGGCCGCCTCAATGCCGCCCTCGAGGTGCACGGCATTCTGGTCCAGCTTCCGCTTCCCAAGCACATCGACGCCAACAAGATCATCACGGCCATCGATCCTGCAAAGGATGTCGACGGGTTTCATCCGATGAATGCCGGGCGGCTGGCCATCGGACAGGCGGCGCTGGTGCCATGCACGCCCTTGGGCGCCATGCTGCTGATCAAGACCGTAGCGCCACAGCTGGCCGGGCTGGAGGCGGTAGTCATCGGCCGTTCCAATATCGTCGGCAAGCCCGTGGCTCAGCTTCTGCTGGCTGAAAATTGCACGGTGACGATCGCACACTCGCGCACGCGCGACCTGCCCGCCGTGGCGCGTCGAGGTGACATTCTGGTCGCGGCGGTCGGCAGGCCTGAATTTGTCCGCGGCGATTGGATCAAGCCGGGCGCCATTGTCATTGACGTCGGCATCAACCGCATCGCCACGCCCGACGGCAAAGGCAGGCTGGTGGGCGATGTCTCCTTTGCTGAAGCCCGCGAGGTGGCCTCGGCCATCACTCCCGTTCCGGGCGGCGTCGGGCCGATGACTATAGCCTGCCTGCTGCGCAACACGGTGGCTGTCGCAGCGGCGGCAAGGGGCGTTTCAGTTGCGATCTAGCGATGCTGCTCAGGACTGGCCCGGCTGCGGTCCGTCATAGCCATCGAGAATCATCACATCGACGTCGGCGGCCTGGTCGCGCACGGCCTCGGCTGCCTTGTACTCGGGGCTGTCGTAGCAAGCCTTCGCAACTTCGTAGTTTTCGAACTCCAGGATGACATGGCGCTCGCGATCGGCGCCCTTGCGGATCTCGTACTTGCCGCCGCGCGCGAGGAACTTGGCCTTGTATTTCTTGAACGGGATCGCGTTGAGTGACACGTACTCCTTGTATTTCTCGGGGTCCTTCACAGTGACGTGGGCAATCCAGTAGGCTTTGGGCATCGTCTTTCCTTCCGTGTCTGGCTGACGGCAATGTGCCTCCTTATGCAGGAGAGGGGAAGAGGGGAGAACGCGCAATGCGCACGCAGGTCGGGATTGTGGGGGCCGGGCCGGCCGGATTGTTGTTGTCCCATCTGCTGCATCTCGAGGGCGTGACCTCGGTTGTTCTGGAGGCGCAGAGTCGCGCCTATGTCGAAGCGCGCATTCGCGCCGGCGTTCTCGAACACGGCGCCGTGCGCACGCTGACCGAGGCAGGTGTCGGAGAGCGCCTGCAGCGCGAAGGCCTGGTGCATCACGGCATCAACCTGAATTTCTCAGGGCAGACGCATCGGATCGACCTGTCGGAGCTGACCGGTGGACGCGCCGTCACCGTGTACGGCCAGCACGAGGTGGTGAAGGATCTGATCGGCGCGAGATTGGCGACGGGCGGCGATCTGCGCTTTTCGGCGCGCGCCGAACAGATCGATGCCATCGATGCCGACACCGCGCGCATCACGTTTACGCAGGAAGGGCGGCAGCAGGAGATCGCGTGCGATGTCGTTGCCGGCTGCGACGGCTTTCACGGCATTTCGCGGGGATGCGTTCCGGCTTCGCGGCACCAAGTCTACCAGCGGAGCTATCCGTTTGCCTGGCTCGGTATCCTGGCCGCGGCGCGTCCCGCATCCGAAGAGCTTGTCTATGCGCGGCACGCCGATGGATTTGCGCTGCTCAGCATGCGTTCCGTCGAGACTACCCGAGCCTATCTCCAGTGTGCCCCCGATGAGGATCTTGCCAACTGGCCGGACGAGCGCATCTGGCAGGAACTGCACCGGCGTCTCGAGGTCGAAGGCGGTGTCGCACTGAACGAAGGCCCGATCCTGCAGCGCGGCGTGACGCCCATGCGCAGCTTTGTGATGGAGCCGATGCACTACAGGCGGTTGTTCCTGGTCGGTGACGCGGCCCACATCGTGCCGCCGACCGGCGCAAAAGGCATGAACCTGGCCATTGCCGATGTGCGCGTGCTGTCGCGTGCCCTGGCGGCCTATTTCCGATCCGGACAAACGGACCTTCTCGAAGCCTACTCCGCCACCTGCCTCAGGCGCGTGTGGCAGGTGCAGCGATTCTCGTGGTGGATGACGGCATTGCTGCACCGGTTTCCCGAGGCCGATATGTTCGGCGAACGGCTGCGGGACGCCGAGCTGCGCAATGTCGTCAGCTCACGATCGGCTTCCCAGTCACTGGCGGAAAATTACGTCGGCTTGCCCTACGATGCGTAATGTCGTCTTGGTCACCTCATCGCGGCGATGGCGTCAGCAATGGCCACCGTTCGCTTGGCCATTTCGGCGTGCAGGAGCTCCACCATGCGGCCGTCGAGATTGATGACGCCCTTGCCCTTGTTCTCCGGCAGCTCGAAGGCAGCAACGATCTTGCGCGCTGCGGTCACCTCCGCGTCGCTCGGCGAGAACACCTCGTTCGCTGCCGCAATCTGATCGGGATGGATCAGCGTCTTGCCGTCAAACCCGAGCTGGCGGCCCTGCACGCACTCGCGCCGATAGCTCTCGGTGTCGCGGAAATTGTTGAAGACGCTGTCGAGGATGTCGACGCCATAGGCGCGGGCCGCCGTGACGCACGCCGACAGCCAGTAGATGGCGGACAGGCGATCGGGCATGACCTCGGCGCGCGTTTCCTTGTGCAGGTCGTTGAGGCCTATGACGAAGCACACGAGGCGTCCGCCCGCCTGCCTGGCTGTGGCTGCAATTTCAGGTGCATGCACGATCCCGATCGGCGTCTCGATCATGGCCCACAGTTTGGTCTTATCGGGCGCTCCGGCGCGCCGCAGCGCGTCAGAGGCCCGCTCGATGTCGGCGGCTGCGGCGACTTTCGGCAGCAGAATGGCGTCGGGTCCGGCGGCGGCCGCCGCCTCGATGTCGCCGGCGCCCCACTGGGTGTCCAAGGTATTGACGCGAATGATCAGCTCGCGGTTGCCATAGCCGCCGTCCTTGACGGCCTTCGTCACCTGCTCGCGTGCGGTTATCTTGGCATCGGGCGCGACCGCATCCTCGAGATCGAGGATGAGCGCGTCGGCGGGAAGCTGCTTGGCCTTGTCGAGCGCGCGGGCATTGGAGCCCGGCATGTAAAGTACGCTGCGGCGTGGACGCAGTGTCATCGATCGTCTCCATCTATGTCACGCATAGCCTAGTGAAGGTCCAAGCGTGCGCCAACAGCGGCATCGTCGCGCTCCGCCGCTTTGGCTTGGCACGCTGCATACGATCCGGCAAACTAGATGCAAACAGGATCATGCCCTAGAGGTCGAATGGCTATCGAGACAGCAGACGTCGTCATCATCGGGGGAGCGGTTGTCGGAAGCTCGATTGCTTATTTCCTCAAGCGCGACGGATTTCAGGGCTCCGTCGTCGTCGTGGAGAAGGATCCAAGCTATCAGTTCTGCGCCACCGGGCGTTCGCTCGCCTCCATTCGCCAGCAGTTCTCGACGCCGGAGAACATTCGGCTGTCGCAGTTCAGCGTCGGCTTTTTCAAGAGCATCAAGCAGGAGTTCGGGCCTGAGGCGGACGTCAGTTTCCGGGAGCGCGGCTACCTCATCATGGCGACGCCCGAAGGCAAAGCGGCGCTCGAGCAGAATGTGAAGCTGCAGCAGAGTCTCGGCGCAGACACCGAGTTTCTGGAGCCTGACGAAATCGGCCGGCGCTTTCCCTGGATGTCGACGGACGGTCTCGCGGCCGCTGGGTGGGGGAGGTCGGGCGAAGGGTGGCTCGATGCCCATGGTCTGATGGGCACTTTTCGCAGCGGCGCCAGGGATAAGGGCGTGACGTATCTCGCCGACGAGGTGGTGGGATTGGACATGTCCGGCCGCCGGGTGACCGGCGTCAAGCTCAAGAGCGGCAGCAGCATTGCCGCCGGTACGGTCATATGCGCCGCCGGCTGGCATTCCTACAAGATCGCCGCAATGGCGGGCTTCGAGCTGCCGGTGCGTCCGCGCAAACGCCTGGCCTTCGTGGTGGATTGCCGTGAGCCCCTGCCGGGTGCCGGCATGATGATCGACCCGTCAGGCGTGGTGTTCCGGCCGGAGGGACGGTTCTACATCACGGCGATTTCGCCGAAGGACGGCGATCCCGACCCGGATGACGAAGATTTCGATTTCGATCACGAGGTGTTCGATCGCGATATCTGGCCCCATCTTGCCGCGCGGGTGCCTGCCTTCGAGGCGCTCAAGGTGCAGAACGCGTGGTGCTGCCACTACGATGTCAGCACGCTCGATCATAACGCCATCCTCGGCCCTTATCCCGAGGTGGACGGGCTCGTCCTGGCGTGCGGTTTTTCGGGCCATGGATTGCAGCATTCACCCGGTGTGGGCCGCGGTATTGCCGAGCTGCTGATCCACGGCGGCTACCGGAGCATCGATTTGAAGCGGTTCAGCTATGACCGGGTGCTGCGCCGCGATCCTATTCTGGAGACGAACGTCTTCTGAGGGGCTGGCCCATGGGCCGTGTTCTGGCCATTTCATCGCAAGTGGCTCGCGGGCATGTGGGCCTTTCGGCAATTGTGCCGGCTTTGCAGAGGCTCGGGCACGACGTTATCGCCCTGCCGACCATTCTGCTGTCCAATCATCCTGGGCATCCGTCGGCCGCCGGCGAGCAGGTGTCACCGGATCTGTTGGCGCGCATGCTTGAGGCGCTGGATGAAAACGGCTGGCTTGGCGGGATCGATGCGATCCTCACGGGATATCTGCCGAGCGCGGCGCACGTGCGGTTCGCCGCAGACGCGATCCGTCGGGTGCGGCAGCATGTTGGGCACGTCTGCGTGCTGGTCGACCCTGTCCTGGGCGATGAGCCCAAAGGCCTTTACATCAACGTCGATGCGGCGGCACTCATACGTGACGACCTGATCGCCCTTGCGGACGTAGCCACACCGAACGCGTTCGAGCTGAGCTGGCTGACGGCGGCCTCGGTCGCTACTGCCAGCGCGGCCGCGCAAGCTGCAAATCTGCTGAAGGCGCCGCGCATACTGGCGACATCTGTTCCAGCTGCGGACGGCGTGGGCTCGAACATTCTGATCGACAAGACTTCCAATGAGATCTTCTCAGCCAGTGTGCCGCATAGAGGCAAAGTGCCCAACGGTACCGGCGATCTGATGGCGGCGCTTTATCTTGGGCACGATCTGCGGCGCGCGCAGCGGCGTCCGAGCGAAGCCTTTGCGTTGGCGGTCGCGGGCGTCGATGCGGCCATTGCCACCAGTCTGGGGCAGGACGAGCTGGCGCTTGTGGCCTCGCCGGAGGCATGGGCCAATCCGGCGACATGGCCCCTGCAGAAACTCTGAAGATCAGCTTACGAAGCCGAGCGAACCGCCCGCATCCGGCTTGGCGCGGCTGATATCGGCAAGCATATCCGCCAGTCGCGCCGGCTGATCCAGCACACCCAGCA
>JBKKCB010000237.1:0-6996 GCA_046713545.1 Hyphomicrobiaceae bacterium
CACGACCACTGCGGTCGACGTCAGCGTGAACCCCATGCCGGCGACGAATGCGCGGATCGGTGTGAGCCCAAAAGCCATCCCGACCAGGGTCAGCAGGAGCCCGCAGAGCGCCACCTGCGACATGCCCAGGCCGAAAATATCCCGTCGCAAGCTCCAGAGCCGCGACGGCTGCATTTCCAGCCCGATGAGGAAGAGGAACATCACGACGCCAAGTTCGGCCACGTGGAGAATGGCTTGCGGGTCGGAGAACAGGCGCAGCCCGAATGGGCCAACCATCACGCCGGCTGCGAGATATCCGAGAACGGACCCAAGTCCCAGCCGCTTGAACAGCGGTACGGCGACCACGCCCGCGGCCAGCAAGGCCACGATGCGGAAAAGATCGCTTCCATGTGCTTCCGCGGCCATCCGCCCTCCCGGCTCGATGCAGCGCCCGCCCGTGGCTTGGACATGTGCACCGGACGACTGTATCCGATCGTTCGATGCCATCAATTGCGCGTCGTGGCGACGCCAGCCAAACCATGCGGTAAATTGCCCCTCTTGCTGCCGCGCAGCCTGCCTTGTGCGTCGCGCGAAAGGATGCCAAAAGATTCCGCGTCAATACGCCCTGTCACTGGGGAGCGCGGGGCTATTTTAGTATTCTCTGAAACGGTTCCTGAGCCTCAGGGCTTGGTGTCCGCCTGTCGGGCGCTCCTCACCGAAAAGGGTGTGCAGTCGTGTGCGTCGGTTGCGCGGACGCAGTGACCGTGACTTGCGGCTGATGAGAGGGAGGCTATCTTGGCGGCTCACACGGACGATCCGACGCGCCGGGATTTTTTGATGATCACGGCGGGCTCGTTCGCAGCCGTAGGTGCTGCAGCGTCGCTCTGGCCGCTGATCCAGCAGATGAACCCGGATGCCTCGACGCAGGCGCTGGCGTCCACGGAGATTGACCTGAAGCCCATTCAGCAGGGCCAGGCGATTACCGTGATGTGGCGCGGCAAACCGGTCTTCATCCGCAATCGCACCCCCGAAGAGATCAAGAAGGCTTCGGACACGCCGCTTGGAGATCTGATCGACGTCAGTGCCCGCAACGAAGCCTTGCCCGAGAAGGCGCCCGCGACCGATCTGAACCGGACCAAGAAGGGCAAGGAGAACTGGCTCGTCATGGTCGGGATCTGCACTCATCTGGGCTGCATCCCCAAGGGCCAATCGATCGCCGACTCCAAGGGAGACTATGGCGGCTGGTTCTGCCCCTGCCACGGATCGCACTACGATACGGCCGGCCGGATCCGCAAAGGTCCCGCACCCCGCAATCTCGATGTCCCTCCCTACGAGTTCGTGTCCGACACGACGATCAGGATCGGCTAAGGCTCAACCGACATGACCCAGCACGAATCGACGTATCGTCCGACCACGCGGATGGGGCAATGGCTGGACGAGCGCCTGCCGGCAGCGCGCCTGATGCACTCGTCGTTTGTCGATTATCCGACGCCCCGTAATCTCAACTACTTGTGGACCTTCGGCGGCATCCTCTCGTTCTGCCTCGCAGTCCAGATCGTTACCGGCATCGTCCTCGCCATGCACTATGTGCCGAGTGACAAGATGGCCTTCGATTCCGTCGAGCACATTCGCCGCAACGTCAATTTCGGCTGGCTGATCCGCAACGTCCATGCGGTCGGCGCGTCGATGTTCTTCATCGCCGTCTACATCCACATCGCACGCGGACTCTATTACGGCTCCTACAAAGCGCCGCGCGAAGTCCTCTGGATCCTCGGCGTGATCATCTACCTGCTCATGATGGCCACGGGCTTCATGGGCTACACCCTGCCCTGGGGCCAGATGAGCTTCTGGGGCGCCACCGTCATCACCAACCTGTTCTCCGCCATCCCGTTTGTCGGTCAGGCGATCGTGAAGTGGCTGTGGGGCGGTTATGCCGTGTCCGGGGCCACGCTGAACCGCTTCTTCTCGCTGCACTACCTGCTGCCGTTCGTGATCGCAGGCGTCGTCGTCCTGCACATCTGGGCGCTGCATGTGGTCGGCCAGAACAATCCGACCGGCATCGAGGTCAAGACCAAGTCCGACACCGTGCCGATGACGCCCTACGCGATGATGAAGGACTTCGTCGGCCTGAGTCTGTTCGTCCTCTTCTTTTCCTGGTTCGTGTTCTTTGCCCCGGACTATCTCGGGCACGCCGACAACTACATCGAAGCCAATCCGCTATCGACGCCGCCCCATATCGTGCCTGAGTGGTACTACCTGCCGTTCTACGCGATCCTGCGCGCGATCCCGAGCAAGCTCGGCGGCGTGGTCGCCATGTTCTCGGCGATCCTCATCCTGGCCTTCGTGCCGTGGCTCGATACCTCTCGCGTCAAGTCGACCAAGTACCGGCCCGTCTACAAGTATTTCTTCTGGTTCTTCATCTTCTCGACCCTGGCGCTGGGCTACCTCGGCGCGAAGCCGCCCGAGGGCGCTTATGTCTACTGGGCGAGATTCTTCACGGCTTACTACTTCCTTCACTTCCTCGTCGTGATGCCGATCGTCGGCGTCTTGGAGACCCCGCGCGCCATGCCGCGTTCCATCTCCGAGGCGGTTCTCGGCAAGGGCTCCGGGGTTACCCCCCATGGAGCCGCGGCAGCACCGGAGAGGCGTTAGAGATGCGGGGACGTTCGAAACCCATGGGCACATCCTTCCCGCGCGCCAAGGGGCTGATCGGCGCCACGCTGGTGCTGGCGCTGGGCGCAAGCATGGCATTCGCCGCAGGCGAAGCGCCGCACATCGATCGTCAAAGCTGGAGCTTCGCGGGTGTCTGGGGGCGTTTCAACGAGCCGCAATTGCAGCGCGGCTTTCAGGTCTACAAGGAAGTCTGCGCGACGTGCCACGGATTGAAGCGCATCAATTTCCGCAACCTTGCCGAGCCTGGCGGACCTGAGTTTCCGGCCGAAGGCGTAAAGGGCTTGGCGGAGAGCTACCAGGTCGAAGACGGTCCGAACGACCAGGGCAAGATGTTTCAGCGCCCGGGGCGGCCGTCCGATGCCATTCCGAGCCCCTATAAGAACGAGCAGGAGGCGCGTGCCGTCCAGAACGGCGCGTATCCGCCGGACTTGTCGCTCATCGTCAAGTCGCGCTCAGCCGGCGAAAACACGTCGGTTTTCGCCACGATCGGATCGATACTGCGTGACATCCCGAGCGGCTACCAGGAGGGCGGTGCGGACTATGTTTACGCTCTGCTCACCGGCTACGCCAACCCGCCGGCCGACATGACCATGGCGACCGGCATGACCTACAACCGCGCTTTCCCGGGTCATCAGATTGCGATGGTGCCGCCGTTGCAGCCGGGACAAATCAAATACGAGGATGAAACGCAAGGGACAGTGGAGCAGTACGCCAAGGACGTGACGGCATTCCTCGCCTGGGCCAGCGATCCCAAGCTCGAGGAGCGCAAGCGCATGGGCTTTCTGGTCATGGTGTATCTGTTGTTGACCGCTGCGTTCGTTTACCTCGCGAAGCGCCGGCTTTGGGCCAAGGTGCACTGACTCCGGGTGGCTGACGCATGGATTGAGAGGGCCTCGCTCACGGAGCCCTTTTCGTTTATGCGTGATGCCTCACCGTTGTGGGCGCTTTGGAGGCCAGGATGACACGATCGGTCTTGGGGATCCTCGGCGGGAGCGGGCTCTATGACCTGCCGGCTTTCGAGAGCCCACGCTGGGAACGGATCGCCAGCCCCTGGGGCGAAGCTTCGGACGCGGTACTGTTCGCCGAGGTCGCAGGACTGCCCGTGCGTTTCCTCCCACGGCACGGGCGCGGACACCGGCATGCGCCGTCCACCATCAACTACCGCGCCAATATCGACGTCCTGAAGCGTGCGGGTGTGACCGATCTGGTCTCCGTCTCAGCTTGTGGATCCTTGCGAGAGGAATACCCGCCCGGCCACTTCGTTCTTGTCGATCAGTTCATCGATCGCACATTCGCGCGCGAGAAAAGCTTCTTTGGCACCGGCTGTGTGGCGCATGTCTCGCTTGCCGATCCCGTGAGCCCCCTTCTCGTGGATGCTGCCGCAGCGGCGGCGCGCCAGGAGGGCCTGCCGGTCACGCGCGGCGGTACGTACTTGGTCATGGAAGGTCCGCAATTCTCGACGCGCGCGGAATCCAATCTCTATCGCTCATGGGGCTGCGATGTCATCGGCATGACCAACATGCCGGAAGCCAAGCTCGCCCGCGAAGCCGAGATCTGCTACGCCACCGTGGCTATGGTGACCGACTATGACTGCTGGCACGACGAGCACACCCACGTCGATGTCGCTTCGGTAATTCGCGTGCTGCAGGAGAATGTCGCCAAGGCACAGCGTCTGATCGCGCGCCTTGCTGCGGATTTTCCAAGAGATCATCCGGCGTGCCCGATCGGGTCCGACCGCGCGTTGGACGTGGCGTTGATTACGTCACCGCAAGCGCGTGATCCCGGGCTCGTCCGAAAGCTCAGCGCCGTTGCCGGCCGCGTGCTTTCAGGCTGACACCGGACGCTCGCTTCACACCTTGGGAAAGTGGACGAAGATCTGCATTCGTGGAAGCTGCGGAAAGAACGTCGCCAGCGCCTGCCCGCCGAGCCACAACAGGACGGCGAGGATCAAGATCGCCGGTATGGCGGCGAACATCGCCTTGATGCAGAACGCCATCAGTCTCAGAAAGCCGATCTGCAGCAGGCCGTCGGCAGGAGGTTCGGCAACCAACCGGTGCGGCTGATGTGACGTGTCCCGGCGCAGGAAAGCAGGCTCGATGATGTCGGCTTCCCGCTCGTGTGCCTCCCGCTCACGCGCGTCACGTTCCCGCGCCTCGCGTTCCCGGCGAAAGGTGCGCGGCAGATCGTCGTCTATGGCCGCAAAATGGGGTTCAGGCATCTGGTTAAGCTCCCGCAACTTGGCAGATTGTGCAGAAGCAATTTGGCCGGATTGGGAACGGGAGCGTTGCAGGTTAGGCATAAATAAGGCTAAGCCGGGGATAGAGGTTTCACGTGCAACATTCCACGTTCTCCGCCTTGCATGGGGGAACGCTTTCAACCAGTGTCCCGAGCACGTGAACTGGCGCTAGGACGGTCGATGCACGATCTCAAGAAACTCATTCGCAGCATTCCCGATTACCCCAAGCCCGGCATCATGTTCCGGGATGTCACCACGCTGCTCGGCGATGCGCAGGGCTTCAAAGCCGCGATCGGCCGCATGGCCGAGCCCTACCGGGTCGAGCCCGTCGATGCCGTGGCCGGCATAGAGGCACGTGGCTTCATCCTCGGCGGCGCCATTGCCGACCGGCTCGGATGCGCGTTCATTCCCATGCGCAAAAAGGGCAGGCTGCCCTGGAAGACGATCGGCCAGGAGTACATCCTCGAATACGGCGTCGACGCCATCGAGATCCATGAGGATGCCATCGATGCGGACGAGCGAATTCTCATCGTCGATGATCTGATTGCGACCGGCGGAACCGCGGAGGCGGCCGTAAAGCTCGTTCGCCGCTTGGGTGGACATGTTGTCGGCGCAGCCTTCATGATCGATTTGCCCGACCTTGGCGGCCGCACGAGACTGGAAGCAATGGGCATCAAGTGCCATGTCCTGATGGAGTTCGAAGGTCACTAGGCGGTATCTCGGCAATGAAGATCAACGGTCGGCAATATCAAACGATCTGGCTGGCCACCGACGACTGGTCGGTCGAGATCATCGACCAGACAAAGCTGCCGCACGTTTTCGAAACGATACGCTTGTCGACACTGCAAGACGCTGCCCACGCCATACGGACCATGCAGGTACGCGGCGCGCCGTTGATCGGTGTCACCGCCGCCTATGGCCTGTGCCTCGCCCTTCGCAACGACGCGTCAGATAACGGTCTGGATCACGCCGTCACGCTTCTCGGCAGCCAGCGGCCGACAGCCGTGAACCTGCGATGGGCGTTGGACGAGATGCGACGCGCGGTGCAGCATCTTCCGCGCGCGTCGCGTGTCGAGGCCGCCTATGCGCGCGCGGCCCGAATGGCCGATGAGGACGTCGGCACCAATCGCGCGATCGGCGTGCATGGACTAAGCCTGATCGAGAACGTGCTCGCCAAAAAGAAGCCAGGCCAGCGCCTGAACGTTCTCACGCACTGCAATGCGGGCTGGCTCGCCGCCGTCGACTGGGGCACTGCCACTGCTCCCATTTACAAGGCTCACGACAAAGCGCTGCCGATCCACGTGTGGGTCGACGAGACGCGGCCCCGCAACCAGGGCGCGGCTCTCACGGCCTTCGAGCTCGCGGCCCACGGTGTTCCCCACACGATCATTGCCGACAATGCCGGCGGCCATCTTATGCAGCGCGGCGAGGTCGACATCGTCATCGTCGGCGCCGACCGTGTCACGGCCAACGGCGATGCGGCCAACAAGATCGGCACCTATCTCAAGGCGTTGGCTGCTCGTGACACGGGCGTGCCGTTCTACGTTGCCATGCCATATTCCACCATCGACTGGTCTCTTGAGAGCGGCGACAAGATCCCGATCGAGGAACGCTCCGCCGATGAGGTTCTGCGCACGACCGGACGCACCGCCGGCGGCGACGTCGTCACCGTCCAGATTGCACCGCACGGTTCGCCGGCCGCCAATCCGGCTTTCGACGTCACGCCGTCCCGGCTGATCACCGGCTTGATAACTGAGCGCGGCGTTGCCGCGGCATCCGCCAGCGGATTGCTGTCTTTGTATCCGGAGCGCAGAACCACCGGCCCGACCTGAACCAAACGGTATCCGCACGGTTTAGGAATTGCGGGCTTGAGGCCCAGCGCCGACGAAGTATTCGCCAAGTGAGGCCCTCTACTGCAAAGGGAGGTCAACGGAGATGATCCACGCCCACTCTGTTCTCGTTATTGTCGATGTTCAGAATGATTTCGTTCCGGGCGGCGCTCTCGCCGTCCCCGATGGACATAACATCATTCCGTCCGTCAATCGTCTGTCGCGACGTTTCGAGAACGTCGTGCTGACCCAGGACTGGCATCCGGCTGGCCACATCTC
>JBKKCB010000238.1:0-18064 GCA_046713545.1 Hyphomicrobiaceae bacterium
GCAACGGCCCGCCGCGGAACGGCGCAAAGCCAGTGCCGAAGATGACGCCCGCATCGACGAGGTCAGCGCTCTCCACGATCTTCTCGTCGCGGACCTTTTCACATTCCGCGATCAGCGGCGCGACCAGTTCCTTGCCGAGCCGCTCGAGCTCGGCCTTGTCGAAATTCGCGCTACCCTTGACCGGCTTGCCGTCCTTCCAGACGTAGAAGCCTTCACCGGACTTTTTCCCGAGTTTTCCCGCCGCCACCATGCGTTCGAGGGCAGAGCCGGCCGAGGGCAGGCCGAGGATCTTGCCGACGTGGGCGCAGATGTCGAGGCCCACGGAATCGGCGAGCTCGATTGGCCCCATCGGCATTCCGAATGCGCGTGCGGCCTCGTCGATCTTCTCCTTGGACTCGCCCTGCTCGATCCGGCGCATGGCGCCCATCATGTACGGCGCCAGCACGCGATTGACGACGAAGCCGGGCGCGCTCTTCACCACGAGCGGAAACTTTTCGATCGCCGTGACGAAGGCGCACGCCTTGTCCACCTCCGACGACCGTGATTGCGCGCCGCGGATGACTTCCACCAGCGGCAGCTGCGCGACGGGATTGAAGAAGTGGACGCCGACCAGGCGCCCCGGATCCGCCAGCGCGGCGGCGATGTCCTCGATCATGATCGAGGACGTATTGGTGGCGAGCACGGCACCGGGTTTCAGCTTGGATTCGATGCTCTTGAACAGGCCCTGCTTGACGTCGAGCTTTTCGACGATCGCTTCGATCACGATGTCGGCGCGGGCGATGCCGTCGCCCTTCGGATCGGCAAGGAACCGCGCCTTGGCCGCGTCGCGCAGCGCCTTGGTGCGGAACTTGCGGGCAAAGAGCTTGCCTTGCCGCTCGATGCCTTTGCGGATCTGCTCCTCGGACAAATCCTGCAGCGTCACTTCCATGCCGGACGCAACGCACCAGCCGGCGATGTCGGCGCCCATGACGCCAGCTCCAATGATGTGCACGCGTGTCGGCTTGTAGCCGGCATCCTTCGGCGCCTGAGCTTTCAGCATCTCCGACAGCTTGAACACGCGGCGCAGGTTGCGCGACGTGTCCGAGATCATCAGCGGCGCGAAGGCCGGCGTCTCCTCGGCCTTCATGCGTGGGAGGTCGCCGCCGGTCCGCTCGAACAGATCGATGAGCGCGAATGGCGCCGGGTAATGTTCCTTGCGCGCTTTCTTCGCCGTCTCGGACCGCAATTTGCCTGCGAACGGCGAGCGTATCGGCCAGTGCCTCAGCAGAGCACGCCATCCGCCCATGGGCTGGGATTTGCGCTTGCGCTCGATAGCCTTGCGCGCCATCCACGGCAGGTTCTGCGGGCCCGGAGCCAGTTCGTCGACCAGTCCCATGGCCCGCGCGGCGCTGGCGCGAACCATCCGGCCGGTCAGCATGATCTCCATGGCGGACATCGCACCCGCCTGCCGGATCGCGCGCCACGTTCCGTTGAAGCCGGGGAACAGTCCGAGGCGCACCTCGGGAAAGCCGAGGCGCGTCGCGTCATCCCGGGTCGCAATGCGCCAATGGCACGCCAGAGCCAGCTCAAGCCCGCCGCCGAGGCAGAAGCCATGAATGCAGCACACGACGGGGATCGGCAGCGCCTCGATGCGGTCCAGTATGTTCAGAACCGGCCGGAGGGCAGCCTCGACGTCCGCGGCCGTTTGGAGCTGCTCGAACTCGCGCACGTCGGCGCCGACGATGAAGCCTTTTTCCTTGCCGGAGCTGAAGACGAGCCCGGCAATCTCCTTCGAGCGCGCACCAGCCTCGACCCGCTCGACGATGGCGCCGAGTTCCTCGAGCGGGCGGCGGCCAAGGGAGTTCTGGCTTTCGCCTTCGCGGTCGAACACCGCCCATGCGATGCCTTGCCGATCGATCGAAAAGCGCCAGTCCTTCAACGCGCCGACATCGCCTGTCATGGTGCGCACCTCACTCTGCCGCAGCACTCTGCCCGGCCCGGACATTGTGACCCGCCGTCATGTAGTGCGGCTTGACCTCAGACGGATCGAAATGGTCCACGGCGATGACGCGCGCGGTCAGCCGCTCGACCTCGCGCAGCATCTCTCCCTCGGCCTGGGTCAGGACACCTTTTGTTACCGCGTCGCCGATCCAATCGAGCCCGTGAAAGCGTCTGACAGTGCCGGCGCGGATCGCCCGCTCCAGTTTTTTCTCGACTTCCTCGGCCGCGATCACCTTCTCCAGCGTGACCTCGAGAAGGCCCATGGGATCGTTCGGGTCCTTCGACACGTAGATGTAGCGGGTCAAGCGATCGCGCGCCTCGCCGGGTTGCAGGACATGCGCTGCAACTTCGCGCCCGAGACGATCGCTGGCCGGACGGTACGGGAGGCCAAACGGAAACACCACGACGCGCATCAGCACACGGGCCCAGCCGACCGGGAAGTTGTCGACCACGCCGCGCATGGCCTCCTGGAAGCGGTAGAGGCCGTTCTGGGCGCAGAGCGCGACGATGTGGCGGTCGTTGGCCGGCTTGGCATCGTCTTCATAGCGCTTGAGAACGCACGACGTCAGATAGAGCTCGGACAGGGCGTCCGCCATGCGGCCGGTGATCTTCTGCCGCGTCTTGAGACCGCCGCCGAGAAGAGCCACGGTGAGATCGGCGACGAAGGCGAAGTTGCGGCTTGCGCGCCAGAGCTGGCGATACCACTGCGCGGTACCGTAGGCCTTGTCCGGCACCTTGCCAAACAGGCCCCCGGTCACGTTGTGGAAGAACGCGCCGAAAAGGTTGGAAAGAGAAAAGCTGACATGATCGAGAAACGCGCGTTCGAACGCGGCCAGCCCCCGCCGGTTGTCGGCGTCCTGACAGGCCTGGATCTCGCGGTAGAGGTAGGGATGGGACCGCAGGGCGCCCTGCGCAAAGGTGATCAAGGATCGCGTCAGGATGTTGGCGCCTTCGACGGTGATGCCCACCGGCACCATCTGATACGCCGATTGGAGATAGTTGGACGGCCCGTCGCAGATGCCGCGCCCGCCGTGCAGATCCATGGCGTCGTTGACGGAACGGCGCATCCGCTCCGTCGACTGGTATTTCATGATGGCGGAAATGACAGACGGCTTCTCGCCGCGTGAGACCATCGCCGCCGTGACGGCGCGCCCGGCCTCATTGACGTAAGCCACCTCGGTCATGCGCACGAGAGGCTCTTCGAGCCCTTCCATTCTGGCCACCGGCAGTCCGAACTGCTTGCGGATCCGGCCGTAGGCGGTCGAGAAACGCAGCATGGATTTCGCGCCGGCAGCCGCCGAGGACGGCAGCGATATCGCGCGCCCCGCCGCGAGGCACTCCATCAGCATCCGCCAACCCTGGCCGACCATTTTCTCGCCGCCGATGACCCAGTCCATTGGGATGAAAACGTCGTTGCCCCAGTTCGGGCCATTGGGAAACGCGGCGCCGCTCGGCAGGTGACGGCGGCCGATGTTGACGCCGGGGTGGTTCGCCGGGATCAAGGCGACCGTGATGCCGACATCGTCGCCCTTGCCCAGCACGTTGTCGGGATCGCGCAAGTAGAACGCGAGGCCGACGAGCGTCGCCTTGGGTCCGAGCGTGATGTAGCGCTTGTCCCACGACAGACGAATTCCAAGCGTCTCGCGTCCTTCGTGCGGGCCTTTTGTCACGTAGCCGACATCGCGCATCGTCGCGGCATCGGAACCCGACGTCGGCCCGGTGAGCGAGAAGCAGGGAATTTCATCTCCGTGCGCGAGCCGTGGGAGGTAGTGATGTTTCTGAGCGTCGGTCCCGTACTTCTCGATCAGTTCACCCGGGCCCAGGGAGTTGGGCACCATGACGATGGTGCACACGTCCGGCGAGCGCGATGCGATCTTGCCGAGGATGAGAGATTGCGCTTGCGGCGAAAATCCAAGGCCGCCGTGCGCTTTGGAAATCAGCATGCCAAGGAAGCCGTGCTTCCGGACAAAATCCCAGATGGGTTCTGGTATATCCCGTTCCGAATGCCGGACCTGCCAGTCGTTGACCATATGGCAAAGGTCTTCGGTCGGACCGTCGAGAAATGAACGCTCCTCGTCCGTCAACACGACCGGCGGGACGGCTCTGAGCTTGGCCCAGTCGGGCGTGCCCGAAAACAGCTCGGCATCGAAGCCGGTGGTCCCTGCGTCCAATGCCTGCTGCTCGGTATCCGATACCTTCGGCAGGATGGTTTTGATCGCACCGAATGTCGGCGCGACGACCCATGCCCGACGCACGGAGGGAACGGAGAGAATTCCAAGAATGAGGGCGGGAATCCACGCCAGCAGGGCGAGACCGGTGCCGGGACGCGAGACGTCACCTTCGAGGACGCCCAACTGCCAAGCCAGGGCTGCGCCCGCTGCCGACATTGCCCACGCCCACAGTGGCGCACGGCGCATCGCCAGAACAAACGCAACCACGATGATAATGCAGACAAATGCGACTTCGGCCATCGGCCGCATGCCTCTCTCTGCTGGTAGGCGCGACACTGCTCAAGCCGCGCCTTGCTATGCAAAGTTGACCTAAACGTCAACGGCGGGGCGCGCAAAGGCTCGGATCAACGGGCCTTCTGGCACACCGCCTCGACAAATATACGCTGCTCCGCAAAAGGCGCGGACAACTTTTCCTTGAGCGGTCTAAGCCCTTCGTCCTCAAGGCAAACTCCTGGGAAACTGACTGCCGCGGACGCATTGCCGGCACGATTGTGTGCGATTATTCTGTTCGCGATCATGCTACCAACCGGCAGGAAATTTCCGACCCTTCGATGCCGCGCCACACAAGCCATCGCGATCAGATAGACTCTCCAGGGCCATCACAACCACGCGGTTTGATTGTGCTGCACAGCGCTGCATATCGGCTCGGATTATGGCTGGCCCTTTTTGCGGTTCCGACATCGCAAACGGTCGCTGCAGACGATGCGAAAGTACTGGCCTATGGCAAACATTTGTCGGCCGAATGCAGCGGGTGCCATCGCATCGACGGCGTCGACAACGGCATTCCGTCCATCACCGGCTGGGTGCCGGGTGACTTCATCGCGACGTTGGATTTTTTCAAGAATGGGAGCCGCCCCAACCCCGCGATGATCTCCGTCGCACGCTCGCTCGACAAAGAGCAGGTCAAGGCCCTCGCCACCTACTACGGATCGCTCCCAAAGGGCCGCGACCGCGCCGTCCCGCCGGCCGCGACAAAAAAATAGCGAGCGCGGTTGGAGCCGCGCCCGCACCTGAAAGCGCGCTACGGCCTCAGCCCTTTTTCGCAGCCTGCCCGGGCACCGTCTTCGCGAACATGTCCGCCACGATGCCGTCATACCAGCCGATGCTTTCGGCGTAGTTCTGCTTGCGCACTCCGGCGTCCTCGCCCTTCTGCGAGACGAAAGACCCGGACGGGTCGAGCTTGCCCTCCTTGGGCGCGTAATTGGCGCCGACTTTGATGCAATCATCGGGCGCGACGAGAGACCAGCAGGTATTGCGATATCGAGCCGGAAACTTGTCCTTTTTGGCGAGATCTCCAAGAATTTCACTAGCGACAACTTTCGCCTGGCTGTTGGCCGAGAAGGCCGATTTCGGCATTTCGGCCGCGACCGTCGCATCGCCCAGCACGAACACGTCCTTGACCTTCTTGGAGGTGAAGTTTTCCGGATTGATCGGGCACCAATCGCCTTCGGTGCAGCCGGCCTTTACCGCAATCTCGCCGGCACGCTGCTGGGGGATGACGTTGGCCACGTCGGCTTTCACTTTCTTGCCGGCCTTCGTGACGATCTCCCGCGTCTTGGTATCGACGCTGACGACGGCGAAATCGTCGATATCGGTCGTCAGGTTCAGTTCCAGGATGCCCTTGTAGTACTTGTCGTACGCCTCCACGAAGACCGGCTGCTTCGAGAACGCCTTCTTCGGATCGAAGACGACGAGCTTCGACTTCGGCTTCTTCGTTTTCAGGTAGTGCGCGATCATGGCCGCACGCTCGTAGGGTCCAGGAGGGCAGCGGAAGGGGTTATTCGGCATCACCATCGCGACCGTGCCGCCGTCTTTCATCGCCTCGAGCTGGCGCTTCAGCAAACGCTTCTGCGCGGCGTCCGTATTGTAGGCGTGCGGCATCAGAGCCGCGGCCGCGCGAGAATAGCCGGCGATGGACTCGTATTTGATATCGATCCCCGGCGAGAGGACGAGCCGGTCATAGGCATAGGTCTTTCCGCTGCGAGTCTTCACCGTTTTCTTGGTTGTATCCACGTCGGTCGCATAGTCATGCACGACCTTGATGCCAATCTTTCTCAAGCCGGCATAGCCGTGACTGAGGCTCTCGAGAGTGCGAAACCCGCCGATGTACAGATTGGAGAAGAATGACGAGGAATAGGTCGAATTTGCTTCGATCAGTGTGACGTCGAGGGCAGGCGCGTCCTTCTTCACATAATGGGCCACGGTTGCGCCGCCCGCTCCACCGCCGACAATCACGACCTTGCCGGCCCCCTGCGCAATCGCAAAGGGCGAATACATCGAAGACGCCGAAAGACTTGCACCCGTTGCCCCAAGAAGCTTGCCGAAATCACGGCGCGTAAACCCGGTCATCTCATTCCTCCCGTTCTAGAGCAGGATCGCTTCGGATGAGGCAGTTGCCTCCCCTGAGGCGTCTCGGCCGAAGCGTGAACCCTGCTCTCCTCCGTAAGTTTAGAGTGCGATTCACGTTTCGCATGGAAGCAGCAGGCTTCCATGCGAAACGATCGCGCTCCAGCGCAGGCACATTATTGCCAACTTGCGCGTGATACCAGCCTTCTGCCCGGCCACCTTTTTCGGCGGCGTCTCATACTCAACTCTTGCCGCGATTGATGCCGGCGGCGCCCAAGAGTGGCAACAGCTCTGCCCAGAAAAAATCCGGCCCTGAATATCCGACGATCCGCCCGACTTCCGTCCCGTCCTTCAGCACCACGAAGGTGGGCGAGAACACGACGCCGGCAAGAAAGGCGACATCCGGCGAGCCGCGGAAGCGGCGGACCAGGGGCGCGAAGCTGCCCTCCGGACTTTGGGCATAGGCAGGCCCGACGTCGCGGTCCCAACGCGCGCAGTAGGGGCAGCCCCGATCCTCGACCAAAAGAAGGATGACCCGCGAAGGACTTAGCTGCGGACCCTCGGCCGCCAGCGGGCCTGCCCAGAACGCCAAAAGCACCAAGACGGCGCCCTTGAGCAAATCTCTCCTCCAGGATGCCAATCCCGACGACGGCGTTCCAGGCTGCGTGCGAAGGCCGCGCGTTTGCATTCAAGCATTCTATTATGCTAACCCCATCAAACAACTGGATCGTTCGGAAGCTCCTGGCAGGAGCCCAATTGGCGAGGTAGCGCGATGCGCGTGGAGATCGTAGGCAGACGCGATTTCCTGGTTGGGGCAGCCGCGCTTGCGACGCTCTCCGCGCTGCTGACGGGACCGACTGGGGCCCAGGATCGTGCGCCGACCCTCGATGAAGCGCTGAAGAAGATCATGGGCGATGCCAAGCCCGCGGACGGCAAGATAAGCCTGGAATTGCCCGAGATTGCCGAAAACGGCAATACCGTTCCCTTCACGCTGTCGGTCGACAGTCCGATGACGGAAACGAATCACGTCAAATCGATGCACATCTTTGCAGGCGGCAACCCGCAGGTGGATGTCGCATCATTCAATTTCACACCGGAGTCCGGCAAGGCCGCCGCCTCGAGCCGGATGCGGCTGGCAAAAACGCAGGACGTCGTCGTCGTGGCTGAACTGAGCGACGGAAAATTCCTGCTGGGCAAGCGTACTGTCAAGGTCACCATCGGTGGCTGTGGGGGCTGAACCAGGATCTGCGAACATGTCCAAACCTCGTATCAAGTTTCCCGAGTCGGCCAAGATCGGCGACATCATCGAGATCAAGACATTGATTTCGCACGTCATGGAAACGGGCCAGCGCCGGGATGCGGAAGGCAAGACCATTCCGCGCGATATCATCAGCACTTTGGCGGTTACATTTGCCGGCAAAGAGTTTTTCAGGGCGTCGTTGCAGCCCGGAATTTCGGCGAATCCCTACATTTCATTCTATCTGCGTGTACCCGGGCCAGGCGACATCAAGTTCACCTGGACCGACGATGCGGGCAAATCGACCGTCGAAGACATGAAGCTCAACGTCGTCTAGCCGGAAGCAAGAGCCCACCAAGTGTCCGACGAACCGACAGTCCCGCAGAAGGGCCCCTACCAGGTCACACTGGAAGAAGGCCGAGCCTATTTTTGGTGCACGTGCGGCCGCTCGGCCAAGCAGCCGTTCTGCGACGGGTCGCACAAGGAGACCAGTCATTTGCCGTTCCGCTTTGTTGCGGAAACCTCTGGCATGTTCAATCTGTGCGGCTGCAAGGGCACTGACGACAAGCCTTTCTGCGATGGAACGCACAACATGCTGTAGCCCGCCGTCGCGGCGCGGGCGCATAGCCTAGGTGCAGTCAACAGCCGGAAATGCGGGCAGTTGCCGCCGCACAAAAGCGTGTGCGTTGACCAACAGTGTCTGCTAGCCTCGATTCACATGAGCTGAGCGGCGGCCCGACCGTCAAGACGGCCGTCAGCCGGCGCGGCCGAGGGGCGGGCAGCGATGGAATACCTTTTCCAGCAGTTAATCAACGGTTTGACGCTCGGCTCGATCTACGGCCTGATCGCCATTGGATACACGATGGTGTTCGGTATCATCGGCATGGTGAATTTCGCCCACGGCGATGTCTTCATGCTGTCGGCCTTCATCGCCCTGATCTTTTTCCTGTTGCTCACGCAAGTTCTGGGCTTCGGGTCTCTCGTGCTGGCCCTGATCGTCGTGCTCGTGCTCGGCATGGTGCTGACGTCTCTATGGGCCTGGACGATCGAGCGGCTGGCCTATAGGCCGCTCAGCGGCTCGTTCCGCCTGGCGCCCCTGATCTCGGCCATCGGCATGTCGATTTTCCTCATGAACCTCGTGCAGGTCACGCAAGGGCCGCGGAACAAGCCCGTCCCCCCGATGCTCAACGAGGTGATCGTTTTGCACGGCGGAAGCACCTACGCGGTGACACTGTCCTACAAGCAGATCCTGATCATCGTCACGACCAGCATCCTGCTGATCGGATTTTCGTTTCTTGTCCAGCGCACGGCCCTTGGCCGCGCCCAGCGCGCCTGCGAGCAGGATCGGCGGATGGCATCCCTGCTCGGAATCGACGTTGACCGCACGGTGTCGCTGACATTCGTCATCGGAGCCGCCCTGGCCGCCGTCGCGGGGCTGCTCTACATGGTCCACTATGGGGTCGTGAGCTTCGCCGATGGTTTCGTGCCGGGCGTCAAGGCGTTTACCGCAGCCGTCTTGGGAGGCATCGGATCGCTGCCGGGCGCCGTCATCGGAGGGCTTCTGATCGGCCTGATCGAGACGTTCTGGTCGGCCTACTTTTCCATCGACTATAAGGATGTTGCGACCTTTTCCATTCTCGTCATCACATTGATCTTCCTTCCATCCGGCATTCTCGGACGGCCTGAAGTCGAGAAGGTCTGATCTCGATGCCGGGCGCTGGGTCAGACCACGGCTCGATGCAATTGCCCACTGCCGGGGCCGCTCTCATTGAAGCGGCAAAGGCGGGACTTCTGGCCCTCGGCCTCGCCATTCCTATCCTGGCGCTGCGCACCGAAACGAATATGGAGAACCAGCTTGTCCTGCAGGAACGCTGGGGCTATGTGGCCGTTGCGGTTGCTGCAGCCTTCGCCGGGCGCCTTTTGTATCTCATGATTCCGGCGCGACGTGCGGCGCCGAAAGCGCGATCGCTGGCATTTGCCGGATCCGGCGCCGCCCGCGCTGTCTCGATCATCGGCCTGGCGCTGCTGGTCGTGTACCCATTTCTGATACTGCTCCTCGTCGGCAAAGCGGCATCGCTGAAGTGGATCGATAACTTCGGCATTCAGATCCTGATCTACGTGATGCTCGGGTGGGGTTTGAACATCGTCGTGGGCCTGGCCGGCCTGCTCGACCTCGGCTACGTCGCGTTCTACGCCGTCGGTGCCTATTCCTACGCTCTCCTTGCCGCGAGCACCCCCATCAAGGAATTCATGGCCGACATGATCGGCCCAACCTTTTGGCCGCTTTGGGCTTTCTGGATCTGCCTGCCGGTTGCGGGCATCCTTGCGGCCTTCTGGGGCGTCATTCTCGGATTTCCGGTGCTGCGGTTGCGTGGCGACTATCTGGCCATCGTGACGCTCGCGTTCGGCGAGATCATCCGGCTGGTGTTGATCAACTGGATCGATCTGACCAACGGGTATGCCGGCATCTCGGGGATTCCGCGACCGAGTTTCTTCGGTGTGCCGTTCAATGCGTCAGACAGCGGCTTCGCGGCCGTGTTCGGGCTCGAGTTCTCGCCGTTGTACCGTACGATCTTCCTGTTCTATCTGATCCTCGCCCTGGCGCTGCTGACCAACTGGGTGACCTTGCGCCTGAGGCGACTGCCCGTCGGCAGGGCCTGGGAGGCGCTGCGCGAAGACGAAATCGCCTGCCGCTCGCTCGGCATCAATACCACCAACACGAAGCTCACCGCATTCGCCATCGGTGCGGGCTTCGGCGGCTTTGCCGGCGCGTTCTTCGCCGCCAGGCAGAACTTCATCAGCCCCGAGTCATTCACGTTCATGGAAAGCGCGATCATTCTGGCGATCGTCGTATTGGGCGGCATGGGCAGCCAGATCGGGGTGGCGATCGCCGCAGTTGCCATGATCGGCGGCACCGAGATTCTGCGCGAGCTCGATTGGCTGAAGCATATTTTTGGCCAGAGCTTCGATCCCGCTCAATACCGGATGCTGATCTTCGGACTCGCCATGGTGCTGGTGATGATCTGGCGGCCGCGAGGCCTCATTTCCACGCGCTATCCCTCGATCTATCTCAAGGAGCGGAAGTCCGTTTCGGCCGATCTCGTCAAGGAAGGGCACGGCTGATGGCGACGCAGCGCGAACGCGAGCCATTGCTCGAGGTCGAGCACCTCATGATGCAGTTCGGCGGGCTCGTCGCGATCAATGACCTTTCGTTCAGCGCCCGGCGCGGAGACATCACCGCCATCATCGGACCGAACGGCGCCGGCAAGACCACCGTTTTCAACTGCATCACCGGGTTCTACAAGCCGACGTCCGGGCGCATGGTCCTGTCCACCGAGGGAACAGCGGCGCCGCCGGATATCGATAAGCTGACCCGAAGCGGCCGCAGATCGATGATGACTGCCGCCGGCCAAATATTTCTGCTCGAGCGCATGCCCGATTTCGAAATTGCATGGCGGGCCAAGGTGGCCCGCACCTTCCAGAATATTCGGCTTTTTACGGGCATGACGGTGCTCGAAAATCTTATTGTGGCGCAGCACAACACCCTCATGCGCGCCTCCGGCTGGACGGTCCTGGGCATGTTTGGGGCACGCTCGTACCACCGGGCCGAAGCACGGGCCGTCGACCTCGCACGCTACTGGCTCGATCGCATCGGTCTGCTGGACCGCGCCGATATTGCGGCAGGTGAACTGCCCTATGGCGCGCAGCGGCGGCTCGAAATTGCACGCGCCATGTGTACCGAACCGGTTCTGCTGTGCCTCGACGAGCCGGCCGCCGGGCTCAACCCGCGCGAAAGCGCGGATCTCAATGCCCTCCTCAAGTCGATCCAAAGCGAGCACAAGACGTCGGTCTTGCTGATCGAGCACGACATGTCGGTCGTGATGGAGATTTCCGACCATGTGGTCGTGCTGGAGTACGGAACCAAGATTTCCGATGGTCCGCCCGGCTATGTGCGCAACGATCCCAAGGTGGTGGCAGCCTACCTTGGGGTCGAAGACGACGAGGTGGCCCTTGCCGGGGCGGAGATTTCCCGATGAGCGATGCGCTGCTGTCCATTCGGCAGGTGAGGAGCTATTACGGGAACATCATGGCGCTCAAGGGCGTCGACATGGAGGTCCATGACGGGGAGATCGTCACTCTCATTGGAGCCAATGGTGCCGGCAAATCAACCCTGATGATGACGATCTTCGGCAACCCTCGGGCGCGCGAGGGACAGATCGTCTACCAGGGCCGGGATATCACGAACCTGCCGACCCATGAGATCGCCCGGCTGCGCATTGCTCAAGCCCCGGAAGGACGTCGCATCTTCCCGCGCATGACGGTGCTCGAAAATCTGCAGATGGGCGCGGAGATCGATGGCCTCACTCACTTTGACGAAGATCTCGAGCGTGTGACGCAGCTTTTTCCCCGCCTGAAGGAAAGATTGAACCAGCGCGGCGGCACACTTTCGGGGGGCGAACAGCAAATGCTCGCCATCGCGCGTGCCCTCATGAGCCGGCCCAAGCTCCTTCTTCTCGACGAACCGTCCCTCGGTTTGGCCCCGCTCATCGTCAAGCAGATCTTCGAGGTCATCCGCGACCTCAATGAGCGGCAGCATATGACCATTTTCCTGGTCGAGCAGAATGCCTATCACGCGCTGCGCCTCGCACACCGCGGATATGTCATGGTGAACGGCCTGATCACGATGACCGGAACGGGCCAGGCGCTTCTGGCGCGCCCGGAAATCCGCGCCGCCTACCTCGAAGGCGGGCGCCACTGAGATGGGGCGGAGGTAGCGACGTCATGTTCGGCGCATTGTACGAAACCGGCCCCAAGGGACTGTGGATCTTCCTTCTCATTACAATCATCCTAGGCGGGTCTGCAGGCTACATTTCCGGTCGCGCCATAGCGCAAACCTGGCGCCCCTTCTGGCATGTTCCGCTCTATATGCTGCTCCTGGCGGCAGCTGTGCGTTTCTTTCACTACGCTCTGTTCTGGGAAGTCCTTTTTTCTCTTCAGAATTATATCGTTGACTTTGTCATGGTGCTCGCGGCCGCCGCGCTCGGATATCGCGTGACGAGGACGCGCCAGATGGCGGCCCAGTATGGGTGGATCTTTGGGCGCACAAGCCAGCAATAGCCGCCAATTTCAGCATCACAGGCTTGGCTATTGCCCGTGAATCGACGTGACTTCGCCGTTATTTCGGGGAATCATGCAGTCTTCAAGGCGAGGCCATTCGCCTGATCTGGCCGCAAACCGCGTCCAGATCCCGTCATGCAAGGGAGTGCGTGAATGAATAAGCTCGTGTGGTCGGGGATCGCGCTTGCTGCGAGCCTGGCGTTCTCTGGAACAGCCTCCGCGCAGATCAAAATCGGGGTGGCAGGCCCCCTCACTGGAC
This sequence comes from Hyphomicrobiaceae bacterium, assembly GCA_046713545.1. GTDB lineage: Bacteria > Pseudomonadota > Alphaproteobacteria > Rhizobiales > Hyphomicrobiaceae > CADEFX01. Next base: position 13,172 of record JBKKCB010000238.1, read on the forward strand.
CGAATGCTGCCTTCGGCGCGCAATTGAAGAACGGTGCCGAACAGGCTGTGGCGGACATCAACGCCGCGGGCGGTATCAATGGTCAGAAGCTCGAACTGTCGCTGGGTGACGACGTGTCCGATCCGAAACAGGGTGTTTCGGTGGCCAACAAGTTCGTCGGCGACGGGGTGAAGTTCGTCATCGGTCACTTCAATTCCGGTGTCACGATGCCTGCCTCGGAAGTGTATGCCGAGAACGGCATCTACATGATTTCGCCGTCCGCCACGAACCCCAAAATTACAGAGCGCGGGCTGTGGAACGTGGCCCGCACCTGCGGCCGCGATGATCAGCAGGGTGACGTGGCTGCGCAATACATTGCCACCACACTGAAGGGTAAGAAGGTCGCCATCGTTCATGACAAGACGACGTACGGCAAAGGCCTGGCCGACGAGACCCAGAAGGGCATGAACAAGGCTGGCGTCAAGGAAGTGCTGTATGAAGGCGTGAACACCGGCGAGAAGGACTTCTCCGCACTGGTGTCCAAGATCAAAGCCGCAGGTGCTGAGGTGGTATATTGGGGTGGCCTGCACACCGAAGGCGGCCTCATTGTCCGTCAGATGCGGGATCAGGGCGTCGGCGCCGTCATGATGTCGGGCGACGGCATCACGACCGACGAGTTTGCGGCCATTGGCGGTCCCGGCGTCGAAGGCACGCTCATGACGTTCCCGCCTGACCCGCAGAAGCGTCCCGAGGCGGCCGAAGTCGTCAAGAAGTTCCTGGACAAGAACTACAAGCCCGAGTCCTACACGCTCTACAGCTACGCGGCACTCCAGGTGATCGCGCAGGCGGCGGCAGAGGCGAAGTCGCTCGACCCCAAGAAAGTTGCCGAGGCCACGCGCACCGGCAAGAAGTTCAAGACCGTGATCGGTGAGCTGGCTTTCGACAGCAAAGGCGACATCACGCGTCCAGACTATGTCGTCTACACATGGAAGAAGGGTGCTGACGGCAAAATCACCTACGTGCAGAATTGAGCGGTCTCCGCTGACATCAATGCTAGCGCGATATCGAAATCGGAGGCAGCCCTCAGGGCTGCCTCTTGATGTTTGCAAACGTCGAATTGCTTCTTCCGTCGTTCGCGCCGGGCTGTTCTTCCTGTCGTTTGCGCTGCTTGGCGCGACCGCAGGTCGTGCCGATTTCACTATCGCGGCCGTCGGCTCGGCGGAGCCACCCGGCAACCCGGCCGCCGCCGTGCGGACGGGCGTCGAACTTGCTGCAGGCAACATCTGGCCTGCGGGCGGCGCCGGTGGCAAACCCGTTCGCATCATTACGGCCGACGACCAATGCAGTGCGGCCGGAGCGGAAGCCGCCGCACGCAGCATTGTCGCCGAAGGCGCCAGTCTTGTGATCGGACATGTCTGCTCGAGCGCCGCAATCGCCGCCGCACCCATCTACGCGGAGGCACGTATCACCTTTATTTCCGTCGGCGCACGAAATCCAAAGTTCACGGACGAGCGATCGGGCTCAAGTACGTTTCGGCTCGCGGGGCGTAGCGACCGGCAGGCGTCCGAAATCGCTTCCGCGATCATGAAACGCTACGCCGGCAAGAAGGCCGCCATTCTCAACGATACAAGTCCACAGTCGCGCGATGTTGCAGACGCCGTGCACCGTTTTCTCACGGGAGCAGGCTACCCGGTCGTGCATCGCGAATCCTACACCCCAGGAGAGAAGGAGCTGACGGAGCTCGTGCGCCGGCTGAAGATTGCCGGTGCGGGAATTGTGTTCGTTCCCGCGCAGCCGCATGACCTCGCCATCATTCTCGCACAGATGCGCGCGCAGCAACTCGATGCGCACGTCATCGGCAGCGACATGCTTGCCGTGCCAGCCGTCATTCCAGCAGCCGACCTGGCGGGGGATGCATTGTCAGTCATGCTGTCGTGGACGCCTAAGCCGATCGGTGCGGCCACCGATAAAGTCGCACCCCTTTTGCAATTGGGACGCGAGCCGCGGTCTGTCGCGCTGCAAGCGTATGCTGCGGTTGAAGCCTGGTCGCAGGCCGTGAGCGATCAAGGCACAAACGACAGCGCAAAAATTGCTGCTGCATTGTCAGGCAAGGACTACGAGACCGTCATCGGGCGGCTGCGTTTCAATGAGCGCGGTGATGCTACAATCCCTTCTTATGCGCTGCATGTCTGGCGCAATGGTGCCTGGCAACGCCGGGATTGAACGGCGAAGCGCGGGACACATCGATTAGGCCGTGGCTGGACGCATCAAAATGGCCGAACGCGCAAATCTCATTACCGACGTGCCGGGTGTACGTGTCGGCAACGCCATCGACACGCGTGTCGCCTCCGGCGTCACGGTCATTCTTCTGGACGCTCCAAACGTGGCGTCCGGCGTGGTGCGCGGCGGGGCGCCGGGCGGCCGGGATACGGCGCTCCTCGAACCAGAAATGGTGGTACCGGGTGTCGATGCGATCGTCCTGTCGGGTGGTTCGCTGTTCGGCCTTGATGCGGCGGGCGGCGTCGTTAATTGCCTGCGGGAGCGAGGCATCGGCTTCAGGATCGGCAACGCCACCATTCCCATCGCCGCGCAAGCCATAACGTTTGATCTCATGAACGGTGGCGACAAGAGCTGGGGCCGCAAGCCGCCCTATTGGGAGCTCGGTTGGGAGGCCACCGAGAGGGCTTCCACCAAGGCCTTTCCCCTCGGCACGCAAGGTGGCGGCTATGGCGCGACGACAGCCAATCTGAAAGGTGGGTTGGGGTCGGCAAGCATGATGACGCCATCCGGCTTTGCGGTCGGCGCCATTGCCGTCGTCAACGCCGTGGGGACCGCCACGATCGGAGACGGGCCGCATTTCTGGGCAGCGCCCTACGAATGCGGACAGGAATTCGGCGGACGCGGCCTGCCGGCATCCATTCCCGCTGACGCGCTCGCCTTGCGCATCAAGGGTGGCGCGCCTCCCTCGACGACGGTCGCCCTGGTCGTCACGGACGCAAGTCTCACCAAATCCCAGGCCAAGCGGATAGCCATCATGGCCGACGACGGCCTGGCACGAGCCATCCGGCCTGCCCACGCCCCCATGGACGGCGACACCGTCATTGCGGCGGCCATGCTTCGCAAGCCTCTCCAGAACGAAACCGTCGATCTGACCGAAATCGGGCTGGCCGCTGCAGACTGCCTTGCGCGCGCCATCGCCCGGGGCGTCTATGAGGCAACGGCACTGCCGTTTGCCGGTGCCCTCCCGGCATGGCGTGACAAATTCGGAGGCACCCAGTGAACCGCTGGATCGCCGTCGCGTCGTTGGCTGTCATCGTCGCGGCATTGATCTTCTGGCAACAGTCCCGCGAACGCTCGATCTCTGCGTGCCTGTCCACAGGCGGCAGCTGGAACGGCTCGACCTGCGCACCAGGGACAGGCCGTACCATCCTGCAGCGCGATCTGCACAGATCCTGAGCGGCTCGTTCTCGTCAGAAACGATCGGCGCGGTAGGGCGAAGGATCCGCAAAGGGCGTTTCTTTGGTCATCATTTCCGCCAGAAGGCGGCCGGTGACCGGGCCGAGCGTGAAGCCGAGGTGGTGATGGCCGAAGGAAAACCACAGCCCTTGGTGCCGTGGCGCGGGTCCGACCACAGGCAGCATGTCGGGCAGCGCCGGCCGCCGGCCCAGCCAAGGCTCGGCATCGACGCTGTCACCGAGCGGAAACATGTCACGCGCAATCGGTTCCGCACGAGCCAATTGTACGGGCGTCTTGGGCGCATCGCGCAAGGCGAACTCGACACCCGTCGTCAGCCGGATACCCTGCGTCATCGGCGTTATGAGAAAGCCGTTCTCGGCGTCGATGACCGGTCGCTGCAACGTCGCGTTGCCCTGAGCGCGATAATGCATGTGGTATCCGCGCTTCCACCCCAGCGGCAAGGCATAGCCGAGGGGACGGAAGATGTCGTCCGACCAGGGCCCCAGCGCGAGCACGACAGCGCCGGCAGTCCACGGCCCCTCCTGCGTCGCAACCATCCAGCCGTCGGATGTCTGCTCCAACGAACGAGCGTCGCCCACGACGAAGCGGCCGCCTTTGCGGACAAAAAGATCGGCATAAGCGCGCCCAACCGCGCCAGGATCGGCCACCGACACCGGATCTGGCATGTGGATGGCGCCGGCAAAGAGCGGCCGGATATGCGGCTCAAGAGCTTCCAGGCTTGCGGGATCGAGCGGCGCAAAATTGACCCCATAGGCGGCGCGCTCGGCCTCGCTGAGCGCCAGGGCGCCAGCGAGCTTGTCGGCCGAACGAAAGAGTTTCAGATATCCGGTGCGACGGATCATGGCCGTGATGCCGGCCTCACCCATGAGCTCCTCGTGCTCGACGATGCAGCGCTGCACCAGCGGCATCATCGCGCGCGCGCTCGCCGCCTTGCCTTCGGCCGTCGAGGCCTGCCAATAGCGAAACATCCAGGGAGCGATATGCGGAAGGGCCGACAGGTGGTAGCTCGCATCCGACGATGAATTGCGTGCATAGTTCAGGATGACCTGCAAATCGCGCGGAAACATGTACGGCACGATGCCTTCGCGCTGGATTAGGCCGGCGTTGCCGTATGAGGTTTCCTCGGCTGGCCCCCTGCGATCGACGAGTACGACCGAGCGGCCCCGCTTCAACAGATGAAGCGCCGCCGATATGCCGACCATACCGGCGCCGAGAACGATAACGTCAGACTTCATTTGGCTGTCACACCGCGAAAGAACGAGCGCAGAGCCCACATAACGGCAGAGCATACAGCCCGGCAGCCGTTGCACAGCGCGATATGGCGTCTCAGCCCTCTTCGCCGAAGAAGTCGAGCAGCAGGCGCGCCAGGACCTCAGGCTGCTCTTCGGGAATGAAATGTCCGCAATCGGGGACCACCACGCCCCGCACGTTGGTGGC
>JBKKCB010000239.1:0-10991 GCA_046713545.1 Hyphomicrobiaceae bacterium
GCGGAACGTCCCTGGGCTGACGTCACGCTTGTGGACGTCGCCGAGGCCGCGGGCATGACCCTGACGGCCCTGAAGAAAGAATTCGCGTCGAAGGGCGAGATCGTCGCGGCCTTCACGAGTGAGGTCGATGACGAAGTTCTGGCTCGGGCCCCCAAGCGCGCACCGGAACAACCGGCGCGAGATACGCTGTTCGAGGTGATCATGTGCCGGTTCGACATCCTCGCGCCCTACCGGCCGGCCTTGCGCTCGATCGTACAAAGCGGATTGCCCGATCCCGCACACGTGCGGCCTCTCCTGGTGTCGCAGCGGTGGATGCTGGAGGCGGCTGGTGTAAACACTGCGGGCCTTGAAGGGAGTTTCAAGGTTGCCGGTTTGGCTACGGTGTATGCATCGGTGTTTCGCACATGGCTCGCGGACGACGATCCGGGCCAGGCAAGGACAATGGCTGCGCTCGATCGCCGTCTGCGGCGCGGAGAACGCACGCTGACGCGGATCGACGAAGTCTGCTCGGGTCTGGCGAAGTTCGTTTCGGCAGCAATGCCGCGTGGTTTTGGGTCACCGCGGCGGAAAGACGACGACGCAGGGACGGCCACACCTCCGTCCGGCACGCCGGCGGGACCGGGTATCTAGTTCAGCCGGGGCTCGCAACGACAATCAAGCGACATGGGGAGCAGAGAGATGGCTGAGGTCAAGGCCGGGCCGCAGATCACGTTCGACGATTTCCTCAAAGTCGACATCCGTGTGGGCAGCATCGTATCGGCAGAGCCCTATCCGGAAGCGCGCAGGCCATCGATCAAGCTCACGATCGATTTCGGGCCGGGCATCGGGCTGAAAAAAAGCGCGGCGCAGATCACCAAGTACTATGCGCCCGAGACGCTGATAGGCCGTCAGGTTGCGGCCGTGGTGAACTTTCCGCCGCGTCAGATCGGCAAATTCATGTCCGAGGTGCTGACGCTGGGCTTCCCCGACGGCGAGGGCGAGGTAGTGTTGATCGGCCCTGAGCGCGAGGTGCCCGACGGCGGTAGGCTTTTCTAGGGGATGGAGGAGCAGTAGCGCATGTCGCTACCGCTCCGGAACGGCCTACCAGCGGCGGTGCGCTGGGCGCCAGCAACGCGTGACGCGACGGACGCACTTGCCGAAGACCCGCCGTCTGCAGACGCGCTCACAGACTTGGCGATGGCGCGCAGGCTCAACTTCCGACGAGGCCAACGGAGCCAGGCTCGGCAACACGGATGACATCGGCGCGGCTTGGACCGCTCCGGAAAAGCCCATCAGCGCCACAGAAAGCGCCGTCGCCGCCAAGATTTTTCCTAAAGGCATATTCACTCCCTTTCTCATCACAGTTCCCGGCCGTGACCGTGGGCACGGTATCCGATGTTTAGGCGGCGACCAAGGTCGTTGGCGATCTCCGGCGTCACGCCCGTGGCCCGTGTCTGCCCCGCAGCGATGCGCGCTGCCGGGCTGTCAGATGCGCCCAGACAAACTTACAGCGGCACACGAATGATGGCCCTCAGGCCGCCGAGGGAACTTTGCCCCAACGCTACGTCGCCACCGTGGCTCTTGGCGATATCGCGCGCGATGGCCAGCCCCAGGCCCGAATTGCCTTCATCCTGATTGCGGGCGTGATCCAAGCGGTAGAAGGGCTTGAAGACGTTGTCGCGTTCCTCCGGCGGGATGCCCGGTCCATCGTCATCCACCTCGATCCGCAGCCACTGCCGGTCCGTTCCGGCGCGGATGACGATCTGATCACCGAACCGGGCGGCGTTGGAGACGAGATTGGTGATGGCGCGCTTGAAGGCGTTGCGCTTCAGCGGCAAAACCAGATCGCGTGGACGCCGCCGCAGCTTGAGCTCAATGGGCTTGCCGAAGTGCTGCGCGTCGTCGTGCACCTCCTCCAGCAGTTCGCTGACGCTGGTCGGTTCGGCGACTTCGCCCCCATCACCTTTTGCGAACGCCAGATAGTCCTCGAGCATGTGCTGCATCTCGTTGACGTCGGCTTTCAGGGCTTTTGCTTCGGGGCCGTCTCCCAGAAATGCGAGCTCGAGCTTGAACCGGGTCAGGACGGTGCGGAGGTCATGGCTGACGCCGGCCAGCATGGCCGTGCGCTGGTCCACGTGCTGGGTGATGCGCTCGCGCATCTCGATGAAGGCCTGGGCGGCTTGGCGGACTTCGCGCGCGCCCCGCGGACGGAAATCGTCCGGCACGCTCCGGCCTTTGCCGAACGCATCGGCGGCCTCCACCAGCCTCAGGATCGGCCTGATCTGATTGCGCATGAAAAGAATGGCGACCGTGAGCAGAACGACGGATGTGCCGACCATCCAGATCAGGAAGATGTGGGAGTTGGACGCATAGGTCTGGCTGCGCGTGGCGATGAAGCGAAGGATGGCGGCATCGTGCTTGACGCGCACCTCGACATGGCGCGACTGGCCGACCGTGTCGATCCAGAACGGACGGGTGATGTGTTTCCGGATCTCGTTCGATAGTGTGCGGTCGAGAAGCGCAAAAAACGGCTTGGGTTGTGTCGTGGGCAGATCGCCCGGCGGCAGGATCTGCATCGACAGGCCAAGTCGTTCCCGCGCCATTTCGATGAGGCGTGCATAGTCGTCTCTTATGCCGTAGCTCTCGTACACGTCGATCAGCGCGGCAATGTCGCGCGCGGTTGCTTCCGACAGGCGCCGGGTCACCGATTGCCAATGCCGCTCCATGAACGAGAATGCGACGACGCTTTCGAGAAGCACGATGGGCGCAATGATGATGATGAGCGCGCGCGCATAGAGGCCCTTCGGCATGGCATCGGCAAGCATGGCCGCCAGCCACCGCAAGTGTCCTTGCAGTGCAGGTTTTTGCAACCAGTCCGGTAGGGCAGCCCTACCCCTGGTCGCGATGTCGTGCAGCTTCTGGTATGCAGCCGTCATCTATCCTTGTGGCGTCGACGACGCCCCCCGGCACCTTCAGTCAATGTAGAAAATATATCCCTTGCCGCGCACCGTCTGCAGATAGACGGGATTGCCCGGATCGGTCTCGATCTTGCGGCGCAGACGGTTGATCTGCACGTCGATGGCACGCTCGCTTCCCGTGGCATCGTCACTCGCGAGCTCATGGCGCGCGATGGGTGAGCCGGGCCGGCTTGCAAACAGGCGCAGAAGATCGCGCTCCCGCTCAGTGAGCTTGATGGCCTCTTCGCCGTGCTTCAGCTCGCCCCGGGCAATATGGAACGTATAGTCACCCATGCGGATCTCTTCGCGCGGGCCGGCCGTGATCTGCCCCCGCCGCATGATGTTCTGCAACCGCAGCACCAGTTCGCGCGGCTCGAATGGCTTTGTCACATAATCGTCGACTCCGGCTTCCAGCCCCTCGACCCGATCCTCGGGCTCGGCTTTTGCCGTCAGCATGCAGATCGGCACCGGCGAAATCATCTTGAGATCGCGGGCAAGCTCCAGACCGCTTTCGCCCGGCATCATCCGGTCGAGGATGACGAGGTCGAAGCTCAAACCGCGCATGGAGGCGCGCGCCGTCGCCGAATCCGATGCCGTCGTCACGCGAAAGCCGTTCTCGAACAGGTAGCGCCCGAGCAGGTCCCGGATGCGCTGGTCGTCGTCCACGACGAGCACGTGGGGCGCATTGTCGGGCAGCGGCTCGCGGCGCTGGTAGGTCATGCTCCCCGTCATCTGGTTTCCCCCTTGAATCCGGCCTAGGTGGTGAACTCCGGATCTTGAACGAGAGCAGCAACACCATCGCGGTCGCCGACACCTACCATGGCGAACAGAAAATCGCGCGTCAGGATTTCAGCCTCCGGTCCGGCCGATGTCAGCGCCTGCGCCACCCGGGCGGTTTGCAGGGCAATCAGCCGGCGCGCCAATGCCGTGCCCTTGTCGGTGAGCGCGAGACGGCGCTCGCGCCGGTCCCGCTCTCCCATCGACTGCACCACGTGACCATTGTCGACAAGCTGCTTGAGAACGCGCGCAAGGCTTTGTTTGGTGATTTTCAGGATGCCCAGCAGGTCCGCGACCCTCAAGCCCGGGTTGCGATAGACGAAATGCAGCACGCGATGATGTGCCCGTCCGAGGCCGATTTCCTCCAGCACCGCATCCGCTTCGCCGGTAAAATCACGATAGGCGAAGAACAGGAGCTCGACGACCGTGACGAGGCGGGGGTCCGGTTTCGCCCCTGCGGCCGGGTTGGCGGCAGACGCTTCGGCAGCCCCGGCGGCGCGCAGGCGGAAACTCGGTGCGGTTATGTCAGTCATGTTGACTTATTTGAAGCCGATTGTTAGTCGTGGCAAGTCATTTTGCGAAGCTCGGCAAGTCGCCGGACGGCTCATGTCGAGGGCTCGCGAGCTGCCAGGGCTGTGGCGCATCCAACGCAATGACACGCTTTGTGTGCTGAAGGGACGCCTCAGTCAGAACGGCGTTCAGGCACGCTCTCTGGAGGACCCAATGGCGGCGACGCTTGTGCCTTATCACGACCGGGACGGCTTCATCTGGTTCGACGGCAAGCTGGTGCCGTGGCGCGAAGCCAATCTGCACATTCTGAGCCACGGCCTGCATTATGCCAGCGCCGTGTTCGAGGGCGAACGGGCCTACGGCGGGCAAATTTTCAAGCTCCGCGAGCATTCTCAGCGCCTGATCGACTCCGCGCGCATGCTGGACTTCGAGATTCCCTACACGGTCGAGCAGATCGATGCCGCCTGCAACGAGGCCATGCGGGCCAACAAGCTGGTGGACTGCTATGTGCGTCCGATCGCCTGGCGCGGCAGCGAGCAGATGGGCGTATCGGCCCAGCTCAACAAGATCCATCTTGCGGTCGCGGCCTGGGACTGGGGCTCCTACTTCGACCCGCAGGAGCGTCTGCGCGGCATCCGGATCGGTCTTGCCCAGTATCGCCGGCCTGATCCCGCCACCATTCCCGCCAAGGCCAAGGCCACCGGCCTCTACATGATCTGCACCATCGAAAAGCATCGTGCGGAGAAGGCCGGCTATGCCGATGCGCTGATGTACGACTGGCGCGGCCGCGTTGCCGAATGCACAGGCGCCAACATCTTCTTCGTCAAGGACGGCGCCTTGCATACGCCGACCCCGGACTGTTTCCTGGACGGCATCACGCGGCGCACGGTCATCGATCTGGCGAAACGGCGCAGCATTGCCGTCAACGAGCGCACGATCATGCCCGACGAGCTGCCGGGGTTCACGGAGTGCTTCATCGTCGGTACGGCCGCCGAGGTCACGCCCGTACGCGAGATCGGCCCCTACAACTATCAGCCCGGCCGGATTTCCGAGCAGCTTCTCAACGACTACATGGCCGCCGTGCAACCGGCCAAGAAGGCCGCCGAATAGCCGGTATCTGGCTCTCTGTGAGGATGAGGCTGTCTCCGCTGGGCGTGGCTCGGCGGGCACAGCCGTTGTCTTCTCTTAACGTATAAGTCCGGCGTCCATTGCCAGGGGCGCTCAGTTGCGGGACCATTTGCAGATCTGATCGCCTCGGGCGATGGGAGTGCTGCACATGCCCAGACTTCGCGCGCTATCGATGTGGCTCTGCGCTGGCCTCGCCATCACGCTGGTGGTGTTGGCTGACGCGTCCTCGCCCGCATCCGCCCAGCAAGCCGTTGGCATCGATCCCGGTCGCGACTGTCAGACCGTCCGCACGTGCAATTTCTCCCGCACCGCTCGTGTGCGCGGCTGCCTGTCATCCTACACGTGCCGAACCTGCCGCCTGGTCGCCGCGCGCTGCTCGCTTGCGGGGCGCACGCGCTGCCAGGAGATGGTGTGCACCTGGGGCGGCTAAGTCCCCGCCGCATGCGGCCTGCGACCGGGTCCATTTGACCAATCGTCAAGGACCGTTAATCTGACTTCTGGCATCAGCTCATCGCGGCCCGGAATTAGGTCCGCGCAAAGATCACGCTGAGGCGCGGCGCCGTTGCCGCCGATATCAAGGTTCCCGCTCTCAGCCGTGCTCGCTGGCTGCCGGGGACCCAATCAACAAGATGGCGGGCGCAAAGGGAGGTAAGAAATGAAGACCGGCTTTGCGGCCGTTGCCGCAATTACTCTTTTGCTCACACCCGCTTCGATGGCCAGTGCTGACACGCCCAAACGCGGCGGCACGTTGAATTTCGCCGTCACGGCTGAGCCGCCCAACTACGACTGTCATGCCTCGCAGACGTTTGCGCTGCTGCATCCCGTCAGCCCGATGTTCTCCTATCTGGTGAAGTACGACAGCGGCCAGAACGGCAAGATCGTCGGCGACCTCGCCAAGAGCTGGGATATGTCCGATGACGGACTGACGTATACATTCAAGCTGCACGAAGGCGTCAAGTTCCACGACGGCTCGTCCCTGACCTCCGCCGACGTGAAGGCTTCGTTCGATCGCATCGCCAATCCGCCGACCGGCGTGGTGTCCCTGCGCAAGTCCGCGTACTCGATCGTGAAGAGCATCGAGACGCCCGATCCGTTGACGATCATCTTTCGGCTCAGCGAGATCAGTGCGTCGATGCTCGACGTCCTGGCGTCGCCTTTCAACTGCATCTACAGCGCGGCCAAGATCAAGGACGACCCGAAATTCCCGGAACAGAACATCATGGGCTCGGGCGCCTATCAGTTCGTGGAATACGTGCGCGGCTCGCATCTAACGACCAAGCGCTTCGACGGCTACTTCCGCCAGGGCCTGCCTTACATCGACGGCTACAAGGCCTTTTTTGTGAAGACTGGCGCTGTCGTTCCGGGGCTGCTCGGCGCACAGTTCGACGTCGAGTTCCGCGGCCGCACTCCGAGCGAGCGCGATCAGCTCATGAACTCGTCCGACAAGGACAAGTTCGTTCTGCACGAAGGGCCTTGGGCGACCAACGACATCGTCATCTTCAACATGTCCAAAAAGCCGTTCGACGATCCGCGCGTACGCCGTGCGCTCTCGCTGGCGATCGATCGCTGGAACGGAAACGAGGCGCTGTCCAAGATCACCATCGTGAAAGCGACGGGCGGCATGCTTCGGCCCGGCTACGAGTATGCGCTGCCGGAATCGGAGATCGAGAAGATCCCCGGCTACTGGCGCGACATCGAGAAGTCGCGTGCGGAGGCCAGGCGCCTGCTGAAGGAGGCGGGCCAGGAGAACCTCAAGTTCCAGCTGCACAACCGTACGCTGGCCGAACCTTACACGCCCGTTGGCGTGTTCCTGATCGACCAGTGGCGGCGGATCGGCGTGATCGCCGAGCACTCGCAGGTGGAGACCACCCCCTACTTCGGCAACCTGGTTGACGGCAAGTTCGAGGTGGCTCTTTATCCGGTGACCGTGCCCGCCGACGATGTGACCGCGCAGCACCAGTCGTATCTCACGAACAAGAAGTCACCCATAAGCTACGCGCGCCACGACGACACCAAGCTGGACGATCTGTGGGATCAGCAGAACCGAACGCTCGACGTCGCCAAGCGCAAGGCTCTCGTGCACGAGTTCGAGAAGCGCCTGCTGACGGAGAACTACAGCCTGACCGTGCACTGGTGGCAGCGCATCATCGTGCATCACAAGAAGGTCAAGGGCTGGCACATGTCGGCCAGCCACTTCCAGGGTCAGGACCTGATCGGCGTGTGGCTCGATCAGTAGGCAGGTGTGCGTCCTGCTGCTACCTTCCCGGCAGGACGCATCCAAGAAAAAATCGGGGAGGCCGGCTTGAGTCCGTACGTCATCGACAAGACGAGCAACGCGCGTCGCAAGGCGGTTGAAGAGTGTCTGTTCGGCCTTGATCTCTTAGCGCCCGAGACGCGTGACCGCGTGGTCACGGCCTGGGTCAGCACGTGGTCATCGAGCCCCTACGAGCGGCTCGGGGATATGCCGTGGAGCGCCGGCGCCGACTACCCCTTGATGCACCACGTCAATGAGGTCACCCGCGCCGGCGTCGATCTGGCGAAGCGCGCCAAGGCCGACTGGAACGTCGATCTCGCGAACGAGCTCCTGGTTCCGATCCTGATCCTGCACGACGTGGACAAGCCGCTCATGTATGTGCGCGAGGGCGGTGCCGTCGTCGGCTCGACATTGTCCAAGGAGATCCCGCATGGCGTCGTCGGGGCCATGCTGCTCAAGGAGCTCGGCTTCTCGCACGAGATCATCAGCGTGGTGGCGACGCATTCGCCCAAGATGCCGTTTCGCAACCGGGGTTATGCCGCCTATGTGCTGCACTACGCCGACATGTTCTCAGCCGATCACGTGATGATGGTGCTGGGCAAGGAGCAGTTTCTGCAGAAGCACACGAGCTGAGCCGGCCCCGAAGCCTTCGCGGTTCAGACCGGCTCGCCGGGCTTGGGCTGGCGGCGCAGCGACGCTTTCGGCGTCGGCAGCATCGGGTTGATGACTTGGGTTCGCTTTGGGGCCACCATGCGCGGTGCACCCAGGAAACGCACGCCGATCTCATTGCCCTTGCGCCAGACGACTTGGCAGTTGGCTTCAAAACCGTCGATGTCGATGATGAGCTCGAACGTGTCCGGCGCGCTGATGGAGCCATCCACGCGCACGCGGGCGCCGGTGGCCGAGAGGTCGCGCACGGTGCAAGGCAGGGTGACGTGGCGATCGTTGTAGGCGACGACGCCCGCCTTAAGAATGCGGCGGCGCAAAGCGACGCGTGCATCGCCGTCGACTTTGGCGACTGCTCTGCTTTGCGAATGAAGCCGAACGACCGTCGTATCGGCGGTCTGCCGCACGAGAGACACCGCACTTACTCCTGACTGCGCGAATCTTAGATAGCCGCTTGGCCATCCAGAACCAGTCCAATATCTCGAATTTTACGCGAACGCAGTTAAGGCTCGCTTAAGATATGTCGCCTCGTCAAAATGTAATGTGCAAATCCTTACTGCCGCATTCGGCGCGGCGGTTCACCACCCCTTGAACGGTGTCTCGGGCACCGGGGTCACCGGCGGCTTGCGGTCCCGGTACATGATCAGGTTGTCGACGACGAGCTGACCCATCTGGTCGCGGGTGAAGATCGATGCCGAGCCGATATGCGGCACCAGTGTCACGTTGTCCAGCGTCAGAAACTCCGGATTGATGTTCGGCTCGTTCCAAAACACGTCGAGCCCCGCTGCAAGAATAGTCCGGTTCTTGAGGGCGGTGATAAGTGCCGGCTCGTCGACAATGGACCCTCGGGCCATGTTGATGAAGATGCCCCGCGGACCGAGCGCCTGCAGCACCTCGGCATTGATGATATTCTGTGTCGCGGGGCCGCCCGGCAGGATCGCGATCAAAGTATCCACGTCGCGGGCCAGCGCCGTCAGGTCGGAATAGTGCGGGTAGGAAACATCCGGTTGCCTGCTGCGCGAGTAGTAGCTGATCGGCAGTCCGAAGGCCTCGATCCGGCGCGTGATGGCCTTGCCGATCCGCCCGAGCCCCATCATGCCGATTTTGCGATCGCGCAGGCTGGCGGGCGTGAGGCGATAGTCGCCTTCCGTCGGCCAGCGTCCGGCGCGCAGGTAGGCCTCGGCCTTGGCCAGTTCGCGCACCGTCGAAATCAGCAGGCCGATCGTGGTGTCGGCAACTTCTTCCGTCAGCACATCCGGCGTATTGGCAATGACGATGCCGCGCTTGACCGCAGCCGGGACGTCGATCGTATCGTAGCCGACGCCGAAATTGCTGATGACCTTCAGCTTGGGCAGCCGGGCCATCAGCGCCTCGTCCGTCTTGACGCCGGTGTGGGCCCCCGTGCACAGGGCTTCGATGCGCGGTCCTACCTGCTGCAGCATCGCGTTGGCGTCGTCCGCCTTGTGCATCCAGTGCACCTCGAACGCAGCCTCCATCTGATCTGTGATCAGCGGCATCATCGGACCAGTCGAAAGCAGGGCAGGCTTGGTCATCACAAACTCCGGGTATTGGCGTCACCACGCGTTCTAGAGCGCGATCGTTTCGCTTGGAAGCACTTGGCGTCCATTCGAAACGTGAATCGCCCTCTAAAACTCCAAGCGTAGAGCAGGATTCACGCTTCGGCCGAGGCGCCCCGAGTGAGATAAGGGGATTCAATCCGAAGCGACCCTGCTCTAGCATTGCCGGGGCGGCTCCAGCAATCCCGTGCGCGCGCTCGGCTTTCGGGCTGGGGCACGCGACGATGTACACAGCTTCGCTCGCGGCTTAACCATACGGTGGACAGACACGGCGCGCGCATGCATTGTGACTGCACCGTGTCTTGCACGAGAGGCCCGCTTGAACATTTGGAGCGGGGCCAAGTGTGCGGCAGCGGGCAGAGGAGCCCTTCGTTTGCGGGGGGCTCTTTTGCTGCCGGCGCCCTGCAACATCTGAGTGCAGGTGGGCGTTGCATTCCAAGAGCCAGCAAATGACCCAGCAGTCTCACGACGTTGCCGTGATCGGTGGCGGCCACAACGGTCTGGTCTGTGCCGCCTATCTGGCGCGCGCCGGTCTGTCCGTCATCGTGCTCGAGAAGCACACGGCCGTCGGCGGTGCGGCCGTGACGGAAGAATTCCACCCGGGTTTCCGCAATTCCGTTGCGAGCTATACCGTCAGCCTCCTCAATCCCAAGGTGATCGCCGATCTCGAGCTGGCGCGGCACGGCCTGCGGATCGTGGAGCGTCCGGTCGCCAATTTCTGGCCGGTGGACGCGCACCGGTCGCTGCTGATGCCGTATGGACTGGCCAAGCGTCAGGCTGCCATTGCCGAGTTTTCCGCACCCGATGCGGAACGGCTGCCCGCCTATGACGCAGCCCTGGAACGCGCCACGGCGGTGCTACGCGATCTGGCGTTGCAGACGCCGCCCAATGCCGGTGGCGGCCTGATGGGGATCGTGCATGCGGCCATCGTCGGCCGCCGGCTCTATCGCCTGTCGCTCGAAGACCAGCGCCTCATCCTGGACCTGTTTACGAAAAGTGAGGCGGACTTCCTGTCCCAGTGGTTCGAGAGCGAGGTCGTGAAGGGCGCTTTCGCCTTCGACGGCATCGTCGGGGCCTACGTCTCGCCGCATACGCCGGGCACCGCCTACGTGCTGCTGCATCACTGCTTCGGCGAGGTCAACG